>JAPXSN010000035.1:0-14368 GCA_033813015.1 Clostridia bacterium
AATGAAGGTCATACGCCGAGAGCTTGGCGAGGATGAGGAAAGCGAGTCCGACACGTTCCTTGCTTCCCTCGAGAAGAAAGCCATGCCCGAGGCCGTCAAAAAGACGCTTGAGCGGGAGATCAACCGCTACCGCGACCTGCCCGGCGGCTCCCACGAGGCGCCGCAGATGCGCAACTACATCGAGTGCATGCTCGAGCTGCCGTGGAGCGAGGCGACCAAGGACGACCTCGACCTCGAGCGCGCGCGCAGGATACTCGACGAAGATCACTACGGCCTCGAGAAGGTCAAGCAGCGCATCGTTGAGCACATCGCCGTGGCGCGTCTTACGGGCAAAATCAACGGGCAGATACTCTGCCTCGTCGGCCCCCCGGGCGTGGGTAAAACGAGCATCGCGAGCTCCATCGCGCGCGCTCTCGGGCGCACATTCGTGCGCATGAGCCTCGGCGGCATCCATGACGAGGCCGAAATCCGCGGCCACCGCCGCACCTATATCGGCGCCATGCCGGGCCGCGTGATCGCCGCCATGCGAAAAGCGGGCACGGTGAACCCGGTGCTCCTGTTCGACGAGATAGACAAGCTCACCTCCGACCTTCGCGGGGATCCATCCGCGGCCATGCTCGAGGTGCTCGACAGCGCGCAGAATCATTCCTTCCGCGACCATTTTCTCGAGGTGGACTATGACCTCTCCAATGTCATGTTCATCACGACAGCCAACAACCTTGACACCATACCCCGGCCCTTGCTCGACCGCATGGAGGTCATCGAGCTGCCCGGCTACATGGAATACGAAAAGCTCGAGATCGCCAAGCGCCACCTGCTGCCTAGGCAGATGGAAAAGCACGGCATGAAAAAGAGCATGATGAGCTTCACGGATGAAGCCATGCTCACCCTGATCCGCGGCTACACGCGCGAGGCGGGCGTGCGCGAGCTCGAGCGCAGCCTTGCGTCCGTCTGCCGCAAAGCGGCCTGCGACATCGGCGGCGGCAAAAAGCGCGTGCGCGTCACGCCGCAAAGGCTCGGCGAATACCTCGGCATCCCGCGCTATACGCACAGCGCAGCCGAAAAGGAAAGCGCCGTGGGCATGGTCAACGGCCTCGCGTGGACGAGCGCGGGCGGGGAACTGCTGCAGGTCGAAGCGCAGGTCATACCCGGCTGCGGGCAGGTCATCCTCACGGGCAAGCTCGGCGAGGTCATGCAGGAGAGCGCGCGCGCCGCGCTGACGTTCATCAAGGCTCACGCGGATGCGTACGGCATCGACATCGCGCTGGGCAACCGGGATATCCACATCCACGTGCCCGAGGGCGCTGTGCCCAAGGATGGGCCGAGCGCCGGCATCACCATCATGACCGCCATGGCGAGCGCGCTCACGAGCGCGCCGGTACGCGCGGGCGTCGCGATGACTGGCGAAATCACCCTGCGCGGGCACGTGCTGGCCATAGGCGGCCTTCGCGAAAAGCTGCTCGCCGCGGTGCGCGCCGGCATCACCGAGGTTATCGTGCCCGAGGCCAACCGCAAGGATATAGAAGAAATCCCCGCGCAGATCCGCGATGCGCTCAACATCCGCTTCGTGGACAGCGCCTCGAAGGTGCTTCTGCTCGCGCTCGCGCAGCCCCCGGCGCCCAAACCGCCGGAAGCCGGGCAGTTCGTTCCCGTGCCGCAGAACGCGGTCACAGGCGCGGTACAGTGAGCGGCTTTAGGATTAAAAAAGCATCGTTTTATAAGAGTGTGGGGGCTGGAACCGACTGGCCTTCGGGTGTGCACATCGCCATGGTGGGCCGCTCGAACGTCGGCAAATCCAGCCTCATCAATTCGCTCTGCGGCAACTCGAAGCTCGCGCGCATTTCCGCGAGTCCGGGCAAGACCCGCCTGATCAACATCTTCGACGTCAACGACGGCGGCTTCTACCTCGTGGACCTGCCGGGCTACGGCTACGCGCAGGTCAGCAAGGCGGAGAAGGAGCGTTGGGCGGGGCTCATCGAGGGCTACCTTTCCTCCGGCGCGGTGACGCACATCTTCCTGTTGATCGACATCCGCCACGAGCCCACCGAGGGCGACAGGCAGATGCTCCAATGGATCATCTACTACGGCGTGCCGTTCACGCTCGTCGCCATGAAGGCGGATAAGCTGCCCAGGTCGAAGCGCCAGGCCGCCGCGAAAACCGCGGCGAAGCTGCTCGGCGCGCCGCCTCATGCCATCGTTTATTCCTCCGAAACGGGCGAGGGCAGGGAGGAATTGACCGAGCGCATCGGCGCCATCGTCGCGGATGCCGCCAACCGCCCCGAAAACCCGGATATTTCAGACAAATCGCACTTGACATAAGTATACCGTCTACGCATAATAGTGGAGTAAAAAAACCATCTCGGAGGAATCGATCGATGGCTCTTCGTAAATGCCCGCGCTGCGAGCTCAACTACATCCGCGAAAGCGAAAAATACTGCGAGGTATGCAAGCGGGAGATGAAGGGGGAGGGCGAGTCCGAGGAAGCGGTTCAGATATGCGTTGAATGCGGCGAGAATCCAGTCGTCAAAGGCAGCGAGCTTTGCGCGATCTGCCTGCGCGAGGCGCGTCGCCAGGAGAAGCTCGCAGAGGCCGCGGAGGAGATCCGCACACCGGATAAACTCAACATGCCCATCACGACCGGCACGCTCGATGAGATCGAGGTGCCTCTGCCTGCGGACGGGGAAATTCCTGAGAGTGAGCTCGATGAAATTGACAAGGAGCTTGGCGAAGACGAGGACGAGGTTGTCGACGAGGACGGCGATGAGATCGATGTCGACGTCGACAACTGAGCGATGAAGGTATACTGCATCGCTGACCTGCACCTTCCGGGCAACTCAGAGAAGCCCATGGACGTGTTCGGTCACGCATGGGACGACCATCCCGCGCGCATCGCCGAGGCATGGCGCGGCGCGGTGGGCTCCGATGATCTCGTGCTCATCCCCGGCGACATCAGTTGGGCCATGCGCCTTGAGGACGCGCGTGAGGATCTTGCCTTCATCGGTTCCCTGCCGGGTACAAAACTGCTTCTTCGGGGCAATCACGACTACTGGTGGAATTCCATATCAAAGGTGCGCGCCATCCTGCCGGAGGGTTGTTTTGCGCTGCAGAACGACGCGTTCTTCTTCGGAGACTTCGCCGTCGCGGGCTCGCGCGGCTGGGTCTGCCCCGGAAGTTCCGGCTTTTCGGAGCAGGAGGACAGGGGCATTTACGAGCGAGAGTTGATTCGCTTCGGCATGTCGCTCGAGGCCGCGGGCACAGGCAGGCGTCTGATCGCGATGTTACATTTTCCTCCGTTTAATGAAAAGAGAATGTCATCCGGCTTCACGGCACTAATCGAAAAGCACGGCGTGGAAACCGCCGTTTACGGCCATTTGCACGATAAGGCATGCACCGTCGCGTTCGAGGGGATGCGCAACGGCGTTGCATATTTGCTCTGCTCGGCGGACCATATCGGCTTTATGCCGCGTCTGATCGCCCAGGCGTAACGAAAAAAAGCAACTTCGGCCTCCCGGCTTGCCGGGAGGCCTTTTACATCATTTTTGAATAAAAAGGAAAAATTAGTCAAAAAATAAGTTAAAAAAGTTCATAAAAGTGGTGACAAGTGTATGGAAGTGGTGTATAATACCGGTAACAGACAGGGGAAGGGGAGCGTGTACCCTGTTTTGACTCTCGGAGGCGGGCGCAATGCTGATAGGAACATACGAGCATAGCGTGGATGCCAAGGGCCGGCTTTTCATACCGGCCAAGTGGCGCGACGATTTGGGAAGCACCATGATCGTGACCCGTGGCTTCACGGGCAAGGGCGATTATCGGTGCTTAACTGGCATGTCTATCGCGCGCTTCGAGCAGCTCATGGAAAAGTATAACAACGTTCCCCTCGCCGATATTGTAACCCAAAACGCCCTGCGCAAGCTCTTTGCCATGGCCTGCGAGTGCGAGTTGGACAAGCAGGGGCGCATTCTCGTGAGCAATCAGCTGCGTGAGATTGCCGCCCTGGATAAGGATGTGGCGCTGCTCGGTCAGGGCAAGCGGTTTGAGATTTGGGATAAGGCGCGCTGGGACGAGAGACAGGCCAAGGACAACGATGTGGAAGATTCCGTGCTCGCGCATCTCGCGGGGCTAGGCATATGACGCAGTTCGTGCATGTGCCAATCATGGTCAGCGAGGTGCTCGCGCTGCTCCGGCCCGAGCGTGGTGGCATCTTCGTAGATGGCACGCTCGGCGGCGGAGGCCACGCGGAGGCGGTGTTGGAGAAGCTCCCGGCAAACGGCAGGCTCTACGGCATAGACCGCGACGGGGACGCCATCGCGGCCGCAAGCAAAAGGCTCTCGCGCTTTGGGGAAAGTTTTACCGCCATTCGTGGCAACTTTTTTAATATGAAGGAGCTGCTGGGGGTGCGCGGTGTTGAGCGGGCGAGCGGTATCCTTTTGGATTTGGGCGTATCAAGCTTCCAGCTCGACGCGGCGGAGCGGGGCTTCTCCTACAATGAGGACGCGCCGCTTGACATGAGGATGGACGCCCAAGCGAAGCTTTCCGCTTACGATGTGGTCAACGGCTACGCGCCGCAGGAGCTCGCCCGCATCATACGCGATTACGGAGAGGAGCGCTATGCCCTTCGAATCGCGGGGGCGATCGCGCGCGAGCGGCAGAAGCAACCCATCCAAAGCACCGTCGAGCTTTCGAACATCATCCGGGCAGCGATGCCTGCGGCAGCGCGGCGGGAGCCGCAGCACCCTGCGAAACGCACGTTCCAGGCCATCCGCATCGAGGTCAACGGGGAGCTTGAAGGGTTGGAAAAGGCGCTCGACTCCGCGCATGACCTACTCGAGAGCGGCGGCGTGCTTGCGGTCATCTCGTTCCACTCGCTCGAAGACCGCATCGCAAAGCTGGCGTTTCGAAGGTATGAAAAGCCCTGCACCTGCGACCCTCGCGCGCCCATATGCACCTGCGGCAAAAAGCCCACGGCCCGCATTCTCACAAAAAAGCCCGTGACGCCGGGCGAGGACGAAACAGCATCCAACCCGCGATCGAGGAGCGCAAAGCTGCGCGCGATCGAAAAGTTATAAAGTAAAAACCGGAAGGACGGCATAGAATAACAATGGCGACGGCGGCGAGCAAAACCAAATACGCGTACGCGCCCTCGAGGGTGTATTCGTATTCGAGCGCCGCGCTCGCCGAGGCGCTTCCGGAATACGAGCCGGCGCGCGGCCCGGAGAGGGCGCCGCAGCGGCCCGTGCCCAAGGCGCATCCCGGCCGCCAGACCCGCGTGAACCGCGAAACCAAGCCCTCCGTCAAGCGTAAGCAGCGGTTTATGCCGAAACTGTTGAGCGTAGGCGCGGTGTTCGCGGCGGCGGCGGTGCTTATCTTCATGATTGTGCGCTATGCGATGATCACTGCCGAGTGGGCCGGCGTAAACGCCCTGCAGGCGGATATTGCCCAGAGAGAGCGCAGGATCGCGGAGCTCGAGGTGCAACTTGAGGAGGCCGCGGATCTCGTCGCGGCTAAGGAAACGGCGCTCGAAGCGGGACTTAACTACCCTGCGGCGGAGCAAATCGTGGGGGTCGGCGGGGCGGAAGGCGGCGAAAACTGAACGCCGTTTGGAGGGAGCAGTATGA
Source organism: Clostridia bacterium (assembly GCA_033813015.1). Lineage (GTDB taxonomy): Bacteria > Bacillota > Clostridia > Christensenellales > CAG-138 > Phil1. The sequence continues at coordinate 5,616 of JAPXSN010000035.1, forward strand.
GCACACCCGGCGTTTTGAATAAAAAGAGGCTTTTCGCGGCGCTGTTCGTCATGGCCATCATCTATCTGCTGCTCATCGGCAGACTCGCGAGCATACAGCTCTTTCAGGGCGAGGAGCTTGAAGAGAGAGCTGAGGCCCAGCAGACTAAGGATACAGCGCTGAGCGCGGCGCGCGGCATGATACTCGATGCAACCGGCGTGGTGCTCGCCCGGAACGGAACCGCCTACAAGGTGGTGCTCTGGCCCAGCAGCATCGGGGCGGACGAGCGCGAGCGAGTGGCAAAGGAGCTCGCGAACCTGCTCGGGCTCGATTACGCCAAGGTGCTCGAAAAGGTCAGCGACACCAAGCACCAGGAGATCATACTTGCCCGGCAGGTGGAGCGCGAAACCGTGGACGCCATCGCGGCGCTCAAGCTCGGCAGGGGCGTGGGCACAGCCATCGACACCAAGCGGTATTATACCAACGGCAGGCTGTTTTCGCAGCTGCTCGGCTTCACCACCGTGGACGGCGTCGGCCAGGCCGGGCTCGAGCAGAAGCTCAACGAATATCTCGCGGGCAAGGACGGCGAAATGATCACCGAGACCGACCGCAAAAACAACCCGCTAGCCTACGGCGTGCAGGAGATCATCGAGGCGACGGACGGCTGCGACGTGACGCTTACCTCCAACGCCGCGATAGAGGGAATGCTCGAAAAGGCATGCGCGGAGGCGCTCGCGGTCAATAAAGCGGTTGCGGTTCAGGGCATAATAATGAATTGCAAAACAGGAGCGATCCTCGCCGCCACCACGCAGCCCGATCTCGACCCCAACAATCCGCCGCGCGACGACATGGACCTTCTCAATTCACTGTTGCGCAACCGCATTGCGACCGATGCGTATGAGCCGGGCTCCACATTCAAGCTCGTGACGCTCGCCGCGGCGCTCGACAGCCACACGGTCACGGAAAGCTCGGGGTTCTATTGTCCCGGCCACGTCTACATCGGCAAGGACAAGATTCGCTGCTGGAGGAGCGCCGGCCACGGTTCCGTCTCGCTCACGCAGGCCGTGGAAAGCTCCTGCAACGTCGCCTTTGTCAACATGGCGCGTTCCATGGGCGCCGAGACGTTTTATGATTATATCTACTCCTTCGGGTTTGGTTCGTCGACAGGCAGCGGCATCCCGGGCGAGAGCGGCGGCATCGTGATGAACCAGAAGTACGTCAAGGAAGCGACGCTCGCGCGAATCGGCTTCGGCCAGAGCATCGCGGTCACGCCCCTCCAGCTCTGCTCGGCGGTATGCGCCGAGGTCAACGGCGGATTGCTGATGCAGCCGTATATCGTGGACCTGATAACGGGGCCGGACGGCACGGTGAAGCTTGACAACGAACCGAGCGTGATCCGCAGAGTCATCAGCGAGGAAACCTCCGCTCTCATCCGCCGGATAGGCGAGCTGGTCGTGAAGAACGGCAGCGGCAGGAACGCCGCCATCCCCGGCTACCGCGTGGGCGGCAAGACCGGCACGGCCCAGAAGTACGGCGAGGACGGCAGAATCGCGCAGGGCAAGCTCATTGCCTCCTTCATCGGCTTCGCCCCGGCGGACGATCCTGAGTATGTGTGCCTGATACTCGTCGACGAACCGCAAGTAGGCACCATATTCGGCAGCACGGTGGCGGCGCCCTTTGTCAAACAGGTGCTCGAGGAAACGCTGCGCTACGCGGGTTATCTCCCCGAAGGCGGCGACGAGGGCGTACTCGTGCCGGATGTGACGGGCATGACCATCCGGGAGGCGAAGGATGCGCTCGAGGCCCTTGGCATCGAGGCAACCTTCCAGAGCGGCGTGAATGAAACCATCGTCGCACAGGTGCCCGCGGCGGGCTGCGTTGTCATGAAGGGTTCGGGCATCCTGCTCTACACCGAGGTCATGGAGCTGGACGCCGATGAGGATGACGGCTACAGCAAGGTCAAGGTACCCAACCTCGTGGGCATGACGCGGCTCGAGGCGCACGATGCGCTGGCCAAACTGGGACTGATCATCCTGATCGATCCGCCCGATCAGCAGGGCGAGGCGATCCGTCAATCGCCGGGGGCGGGCGCGGAGGTCGAACCGGGCACGGAGGTGCTGGTCGAATTTTCCGATGTTCGCATCGGCTCATAGGAAAGGATTTGAGATGCAGCTTCGAGAACTCGCGAAAGCGACGGCGTATACCCGGCTCACCGGGGAAGCCGAAATCGAAAAAATAGCATACAACTCCCGCCGCGTGCAGCGTGGCGACCTGTTCTGCTGCGTGGTGGGCACATTTTTTGACGGGCACGATTACGCGGCGCAGGCGGTTGAAGCGGGCGCGGCTGCGCTCGTCGCCGAGCGGGAGCTCGATTTGGATGTGCCGCAGCTTATCGTTCCCAACACGCGCGTCGCCATGGCGGAGCTTGCGGCATCATACTACGGCGAGCCTTCGAAGCAAATAAAGATGGTCGGCGTCACCGGAACCAACGGCAAGACCAGCACCACCTATATGATCAAAGCCATCGCCGAGCAGGCGGGATGCAAGGTCGGCCTCATCGGCACCATCCGCAACCTAATCGGCTCGCGCATGATCGAAACAGAGCGCACCACGCCGGAGAGCGTCGATTTGCAAAGGATATTGCGCGAGATGAAGGACGAGGGCGTGGAGCTCGTCGTCATGGAAGTTTCTTCCCACTCGCTTGACCAGCACAGGGTGCACGGCATCGATTACGACGTGGGGGTGTTCACGAACCTCACGCACGACCACCTCGACTACCACAAGACTTTCGAGAACTATCTCGCGGCCAAGAAGAAACTCTTCTCACAGGCTCATAAGGCCGTGCTCAATGCGGACGATCCTTATTTCAGCAGCATGGCTGAAGGGCTGGCAATTCCTGTGACGACCTTCGGCATCCGCGAGAGCGCTGATTTTACTGCGACGGATATCGACATTACCCCGCGCGGCGTGCAGTTTGACCTGCGCGCCGAGGGAAAGTGCATGCAGCTCAACATCGGCATCCCCGGGTTGTTCAGCGTATTCAATGCGCTGAGCGCGGCGGCCGCGGCGCATCTAATGGGCTTTTCGGAGGACGACGTCAAAATCGGCCTCGAGCGCATGAGGAGCGTATCCGGCAGGCTGGAGCCCTTGCCCACCAACGGGCGGGATTTCACGGTGCTGCTCGACTACGCGCATGCGCCGGATGCGCTCGAAAACGTGCTCGCGACCATACGCGGCTTCGCCAAAGGGCGCATCATCACGCTCTTCGGCTGCGGCGGGGACAGGGACCATGCCAAGCGCCCCATCATGGGCGAGATTGCGGGCAGATATTCGGATTTCCTCGTCGTCACAAGCGACAATCCGCGCGGCGAGGACCCGTATCAGATCATCGACGCGGTCATGGAGGGCGTGATGAAATCCGGCTGCGCCTACGCCGTGATAGAGGACCGCTACGAGGCAATCAAGTACGCCCTTGGGCGCGCAAAGAAGGATGACATCGTGCTGCTCGCTGGAAAGGGCCACGAGAACTACCAGGAGATCGGGGGCGGCAAGCGTCATTTCGACGAAAAGGAAATTGTCGCCGAGTTGTTGAAGGAGCCCGCGGAGCGCTGAGCTTCGTGCGGCGGGGAGGTATCGCGCATGAAAAACGTACTGTTCGCTTCGCTTGTTTCGGCCGCGGTGACGCTGGCTCTCGGACCCGTGCTGATTCCGATGCTGCATCGCCTCAAGTTCGGCCAGAGCATAAGGAACGACGGCCCGCAATCCCACCTCAAAAAGGCGGGCACGCCCACCATGGGCGGCATGATGATTATCGCCGGCCTGCTCGCGGGCACGCTGGCCTTCACGCTCAAGGCGACCGAGCTTGTGCTCCCGGCGCTGCTGGTCACGCTCGGCTTCTCACTCGTCGGCTTCCTCGACGACTTCCTCAAGGTCAAGTATAAGAACTCCGTCGGCCTTCGCCCGTATCAGAAGATCATCGCGCAGTTCGCAATCGCCCTGATCATCGCGCTCTATGCGTACAACAGCCCCTTCATCGGGCCAAAGCTTTACCTCGCCTTCTTCGATGTGGAATGGAACCTCGGCGTGTTCTACATTCCGTTCGTCATGTTCGTGGTGATCGCCATCGTCAACGCCGTCAATCTGGAGGATGGGCTCGACGGCCTCGCCTCCGGGACAAGCCTCGTGGTCGCCGTCACGCTATGCATCATCTATCTGTACATGTCCGCCGTCGCGAAGCAGCCTTCGGCCGCCGGACAAGCCGACCAAACGCAATATGCCGCGGAGCTCAACTCCATGGCTATCTTCGCCGCAGCGCTCGCGGGCGCCTGCCTCGGCTTCCTTCGCTATAATTCCTACCCCGCGCGAATCATCATGGGCGATACGGGCTCCTTCGCCCTGGGCGGTGCGCTCGCGATGCTTTCCATCTTCAGCCGCTCGGTGCTGCTCTTCCCCATCATGGGGGCGTGCTTCGTGGTTTCCGCGGCGTCCTCCATTATCCAGGTCGGCTACTTCAAGCTGACCCACGGCAAGCGCGTGTTCAAAATGGCGCCCCTGCATCACCACTTCGAGCTCAAGGGCGTTCCCGAAACGCGCATCGTTGCCGTGTATATGATCATCACCGTTTTCCTTTGTTTACTGTGCCTTCTGGCATATGTATAAACTTGGGCCGTTTGGTGCTCTTAGGCGTAGCCGTGATTCTTTGGCGCTTGGCACGGCGCACGTCGCGGGTTAAGGTGTTTGAGGCAGAGCGCGGCTCTTTTGCCTCAAACGCCTTGAAGGCACCATACGGCCCCCTTTTTTCGACTTGACGCGCGTTTTGCGCGCAGCTATAATGCCTGTCGGATCGGAGGTGTGGAATGATGGATAATCATAAAAAGCGCGCAGTCGTCGTGGGTATGGCGCGCAGCGGCATATCCGCCGCGAAGCTGCTCGCGCACGACGGCTACGAGGTTGTGATAAACGATATGAAGCCCCATATAGACGGTCTATCCGATAAGCTTATAGGCATAGACTATATCGACGCGCTGGGAAAGGACCCTATGGAGCTTCTCGACGGCGCGGATTTAATGGTGCTCAGCCCCGTCGTGCCCATCTTCGCGCCGTTCGCGGACGCGGCGCGCGAGAAAGGCATCGAGGTCATCGGCGAGATCGAGCTCGGCTATCGGTATTGCGACCGCGGGGCGAAGTTCGTCTGCGTCAGCGGCACCAACGGCAAGACCACAACCACAGCTCTCACGGGGGAGCTGTTCCGCGCCTGCGGCCGGCATACGTTCGTGCTGGGCAACATCGGCATTCCCATCGCCGAGCACGCGCTGGAAACGAAGGCAGGGGATTTCGTTGTGGCGGAGACCGCGGCGCTCCAGCTTGAGAGCATCCGATATTTCAGGCCCAACGCTTTGGGCATACTCAACATCGCGGAGGATCACCTAAACCGCTTCCAATACCGCATGGAGAACTATGTCGCCGCCAAATGCCGCGGCTTCGAGAACCAGACGGCCGAGGACTTCGCGGTATTGAACCTCGACGACCCGATTGTGCGCGATATGGCGCGGCTGACAAAAGCGCGGGTATTGTACTTCTCCAAGAACGAAGAGGTCGAGAACGGAATGTTCCTTCGCGGGGAGCGCATGGTCTGGCGGCTCGACGGAAAGGAAACGGAGCTTATCGATACGCATGAGCTTCGCATCCCCGGCAGGCACAACGTTGAAAATGCGCTGTGCGCGTCGGCTCTCGCGCTGTGCATGGGGCTCGAGGCCGAGGGCGTGCGCACGGGCCTGAGGAGCTTTCCGGGCGTGGAACATCGCATCGAATTCGTGCGCGAGCTCGACGGCGTCGCCTACATCAACGACTCGAAGGGCACCAACCCGGATTCCACCATCAAGGCGGTCGAGGCCATGACGCGGCCGACCGTGCTGCTGCTGGGCGTCGGCAACTACGATAAAAAGAGCGATTTCGCGCCGCTCTTTGCCGCGTTTGGCACAAGTGTCAAGCATGTGATCGCCTCGGGCAGCAACGTGCCTGCGATCTTGAAGGCGGCGGCGGAAACGGGATATAAAAACATCACCGTCAACGACGGGCCTCTTTTGGATATGATCCTCGAAGCGCGTGCGCTGTGTGCACCGGGAGATGCAGTGCTGCTCTCGCCGGCCGCGGCGAGCTGGGGCATCTATTCGGATTATGAACAGCGCGGCAGGGTATTCAAGGAGCTTGTGAACTCGCTGTAAAGGAGCGTGCGCGTGGCGGGAAAGCAAAGCGCGGTCGCGGGCAAAAAACCCGCGGTGAAGGCGGAAAAATCAAAGGTCCTCCACCTTGCTGGTTCCGATGCGGAGCGCGGTTCCGTTGCGCGCAGGGCGGGGCAGATGGACTTTTCGCTATTCATCGCCGTCGTCATCATCTGCGCTTTCGGCCTTGTGATGGTGTTTTCCTCGAGCTATTACTATGCGCAGGACAGGGAGCTCGACAACGGCTATTATTATTTGAAGAATCAGGCCATGTTCATGGCGCTGGGCCTGGCGCTGATGCTCATCATTTCGCGCGTCGACTATCATAAATGGGAGAAGCTGCGCGTCATCGGCCTCGCGGGCGTGATTCTGCTCATGGTCGCCGTGGTTTTCTTCGGCGCAACGCGCAACGGCGCGACGCGCTGGCTGGAGATCGGCGGCGTGTCCTTTCAGCCTTCGGAGCTTGCCAAGTTCGTGCTGCTGTTGTATATGGCGTCCTTCATGGCAAGGCGGCCGCACCTGATGAATAGCTTTTCGCGCGGGCTGATGCCCATGCTCATGATTATCGCCGTCATCAGCGCGGTGCTGCTGCTGCAGAAAAACATGTCGATGATGATCATCGTCCTGCTCACGGGCATCGTGATGCTTTATCTCGGCGGCGCGCAGATCAAGCACCTTTTGCTTCTCGCCGTCATCGCCGCGCCCATCCTTTTTATCGCCATCACAAGCGAGGAATACCGCGTATCCCGCGTACTGATGTTCGTCGACCCCTGGACCTCCAAGGAGACCGGCGCGTACCAGCTTCGCCAATCCCTGCTCGCGCTCGGCTCCGGCGGCCTGTTCGGGCAAGGGCTCAACTTCAGCCGCCAGAAGCTGCTCTTCCTTCCCTATGGCGAGAGCGACTTTATCTTCTCAATCATCGGAGAGGAGCTTGGCTTTCTCGGCTGCATCGCGGTCATCGCGATGTACGGCTTCATCGTTTACCGCGGCGTGCGCGTCGCCATGCGCTGCAAAGATCGCTTCGGCAGCCTCATGGCCGCGGGCATCACGGCGGTGCTGGGCATACAGGCGGCGGTCAACATCGCCGTCGCGACAAGCTCCGTGCCGCCGACCGGACAGACGCTGCCCTTCATCAGCGCGGGCGGAAGCTCGCTTGTTATATTCATGTGCTCGATGGGAATTTTGCTAAATATTTCACGCAATATCGAGTAGAAATCCCGTTGCGAACGAAAGAAGGCCTCTTCGCATAAGATGGAATGTGCCGTTTTATGGCGGAGAGGAGAGGGCATGGCATCCATCGTAGTTTCCGGCGGGCGTCCGCTGGGTGGCAGCATTCGTGTTTCCGGCGCAAAAAACGCCGCTTTGCCTATTCTGGCGGGAAGCCTTCTCACCAAAGCGCCCGTGAAGCTTGAGAACTGCCCCCGACTGCGGGACGTTGACAATATGCTCGCCATACTCACGGAACTGGGCGTCGAGGCCGTCTGGAAGGACGGCGCGCTCGAGCTGGACTCCTCGCGCGCGCACAGCTACGTCATGCCGCAGGGGCCTTCTAAGGAGCTGCGCTCCTCGATCTTTATGCTGGGCTCCCTGCTCGGGCGCTTCGGTCACGCGGTGTGCACCCATCCGGGCGGATGCGAAATAGGCCACAGGCCCATAGACTTGCACATCAAAGGACTCACGATGCTCGGCGCGGATGTGCGCGAGGTGCACGGGCTGATCGTCTGCGACGGGGAGCATCTGACCGCCGCCGACATCCACCTTGACTATCCAAGCGTTGGCGCGACGGAGAACATCATCATGGCCGCCGTCGGCGCGGAGGGGGAGACCCTGATCCATAACGCTGCGCGTGAGCCGGAGATTGAGGATCTTCAGGAATTCCTCAACGCACAGGGGCACGAGATCAGCGGCGCGGGCAGCAGCACCGTGTGCATCTTGGGCAAGCGCTCCGTGCGGAACGACGCTGCCGTCGAGCACAGGATTATGCCGGACCGCATCGTCGCGGGCACGCTCCTGTGCGCCGCGGCCATCACGGGCGGGGAGGTCACACTCACGGGGGCTGCGCCGGCTCATCTGGGCAGCGTCATCGCCAAGCTTCGCGAGGCGGGTTGCCAGATCGGCGTGCGCGGCCAAAGCATACGCCTTGTGGCGCCAGAGCGGCTGGGGGAGATCAAGCTCATCGAAACGCTGCCGTATCCGGGCTTTCCCACGGATATGCAGGCACAGTTCTTCGCGCTCTGCTGCGTGGCAGGCGGCACGAGCGTCATCGTGGAGAACGTGTTTGAGAACCGCTTCAAGCACGGCGCGGAGCTGCAGCGCATGGGTGCGATATTTACGCAGAAGGACAGAACCATCATCATCCGCGGCGTGGAGAAGCTCACGGGCGCGCGCGTCACGGCAAGGGACCTTCGCGGGGGCGCGGCGCTGGCCATCGCGGGACTTGCGGCGGAAGGGGAAACGGTGGTCGAAAACGCGGAATTCATCGACCGTGGTTACGAAAGGCTTGAGGAGATGTTCCGGGCGCTCGGCGCGGACATCAGAAGAGAGGGTTAGGCA
>JAPXSN010000036.1:0-14261 GCA_033813015.1 Clostridia bacterium
AAAGGCCTGCTCGTCCCGGGTCGGCTGCCTCCGATGCCATCCCCGGTTAATCCCTAACACCATACAGCTCCTGCGCTCGCTTGCATTGAAGTGCTCCTGCAGATAGCCTACGGCTTCTCGCTTTTCGGCAGGCCTTAGAATTTTTTTGTTAGTACATCCTGCAGCATCAGCTTGTCCAAGCTTAAGTCCGCTACCAGCTTCTTCAGTTTTGTGTTCTCTTCCTCTAACTGCTTGAGCCTCTTCATGTCGCTGGGGAGCATCCCCCCGTATTTGCTCTTCCATCGGTAAAACGTCTGCTCTGCAATCCCCAACTTCCGGCATACCTCCGAGACCGGTGCTCCATGTTCCGCTTGCTTGAGCGCAAATGCTATCTGTTCTTCTGTGTACTTGCTTTTCTTCATTTCATCCACCTTTTCCCTTCTTCGCTATTTTATCATTTCTCTCTTTTTAGGTGGACTACTGTTTTAGGGGGCAGGTCACGTCAAGAACAGTTTACGCTCTGGCGAGGAAAATGCTGCGGAAATTTCTGATGCAGACGTTAAGTTTTCGCTCCGCGAGCCTGACCCGCCCGAGGAGAGCATGATCGGATGCAAAACTATGCCTCGCTCGCCGAAAGCGGGATCACGCCCTCGAGCCATTCCTCCTCGCAGGGAATGGCGAAGGCCGCGCGCATGGCGTCCACAATGTCCGTCACGGGCACGACCCTGAGTGGCAGGGCTTCGAAGGCTTCCTCGTAGTTGGCTTCGGGGATGACAACGAGCTTCGCACCCGCCTCCGCGGCGGCGGAGAGCTTATCCGATACGCCGCCGACAGGTCGTACCTCGCCGCGCGAGGTGACCTCGCCCGTGAGCGCGAGGAGGGGCACGGGCGGCCTGCCCGTGACGGCGCTCATGAGCGCGACGCAAAGCGCGATGCCCGCGCTCGGTCCATCCATGGGGATGCCGCCGGGCACGTTGAAGCTGATGTCATAATCGCGGTAATCCACGTTGAAGCGGCGAAGGAACGCCTCGCACGCCGTTTCCGCGGATACGCGCGCGGTGCCCTTGCGGCGCAACCGCCGCCCGCGAAGCTCAAGCTCCTCCTCCTCGACCATGCCGCCCAATGAGAGCGTACCCATGCCGCGCGAGGTCGGGCTCGCGTTGCATTCGATTTCGATCACCGCGCCCTGCCCCGTGCCGGATACGGCAAGACCCGCGCACACGCCTGCGCGCGGGATATCCGAAATGCGCGAAACGATCCTGCGCGCATGATGGCAGACCTGTGCTACCCACAGCACATCCGATTCGAGTATGCGGCCGCGCCCCTCCTCCATCGCGGCGCCGCCTGCGAGTTGCACGATGTTTACGGCGTCCCTGCCCGAGGCGCTGTGCTGCGCACAGGCGGCGAGCGCCGCCTCATCCATCTCGAGGCCGATGCGCTCGGCAGCGCCCGAGGCGATGCGCACCAGCTCTCTCTGGCCGAGCGGGCGGAAGAACAGCTCGACGCAGCGCGAGCGAAGCGCGGGGGATATCTCCTCCGGGCTGCGCGTGGTCGCGCCTACAAGGCGGAAGTCCGCCGGTAGGCCGTTGCGGAAGATGTCGTGTATGTATGGGGGGATTGCCGCGTTGTCCTGCGAATAATACGCGCTGTCAAAAAACACACGCCTATCCTCGAGCACCTTCAAAAGCTTGTTCATCTGCACCGGATGGAGCTCACCGATCTCGTCGAGAAAGAGCACCCCGCAGTGCGCGCGCGTAACAGCGCCCGGCTTGGGCTGCGGCACGCCCTGCGTGCCCAGCACGCCCGCGCCCTGATAGATGGGGTCATGCACGGAGCCGATGAGCGGGTCGGCGATGGAGCGCTCGTCAAAGCGCACGCAGGTCGCGTCGATCTCAACGAACTGGCTCGCCGCGTCGAAGGGGGAGTCCGAGCGCCGCTTGGCTTCCTCGAGCACGAGCCGCGCGGCACAGGTCTTGCCGATGCCCGGCGGGCCGTAGATGATGACGTGCTGCGGGTTCGGCCCGCACATAGCTGCGCGGAGCGCGCGGACTCCCTCTTCCTGCCCGATGATGTCCTTCATACGCGCGGGGCGCGTTTTTTCAGCGAGCGGCACATTGAGAGCGCGCGCGCGCATCGCGCGCAGATCGCGGAGCTCTTTGTCCTCCTCGCGGGGCTTCACCTTTACGGGGGAATGCTTTTTCGCCGCGGGCGAGGCGCGGTTGAGTCGCCTCGACAAAAACCAGTATATTCCGATGCACAGGAGCACCTGCGCGAGCAGCCAGAACGCAATTTCCATCGCGGAACCTCCGAACGAACTTCAAGCTTAGTGTGTTCGGATTTGCGAAGGCGCTGGCGTGTAAAATGTTGTAAAAGAAAAGAGCGGCATTCGCCGCTCATGCTCGATGGATTATCCTTTGTCAAATCTTTCGAGTTTTTTTACGCATGCCTCAATCCGTTTTTGCCTCGCTTTGGTCGGCCTGATCCCGTCCTCATACCATAGGTTCTTTATCGCCATTTTGCCCGCGGCCTTGTCGCGAACGAGCTCGATGCGGCCGATAAAGATATCGCCCATCAGCACGGGTAAAACATAGTGGCCGTATTTGAGCTTATCCGCAGGCGTGTAAATTTCCCATTTATAATCGAAGCCGAACAGGGCGACGATGAGCTTCCTGTCCCAGAGCATGTTGTCGAACGGCGCGAGGAACTCGCATCGCTCGGGCAGGTCGGGTTCCGCTTTGATGAAATCGATGAGCTGCGCATCCCGCGCGCGGCAATACAGGGGAGCTTTGATGCCCTCTATGGAAATTCCAACGAGCCTGCCCTCGCGCAACAGCCGCGAAAACGCTGCGTCCCGCTCGGCGGCCTTGAGCCCGCCGATGCCGAGCCACGCGTCCGAGGCGCGGTTCCAGAGTAAGCCAACCGCGCCAATCCTTCGCTCCACACGCCAGGCGAGGTGGTCCTCATCCGCAGGGAAGGGCTCCGGCGCGTCGAGCAGCTCCCGGGGGATGCAGCGCTCTATAAGGTCGTAATATTTGATCGCACCCTTTTTGTGGTGCACGGCCAGCTCGCCGCAGTAATACATGCGCTCGAGCGCCGCCCGCGAGAGCCGCGTGTCGCTCCAGAACCAGCCGACCTTATCCTCATAATCAAGGTCGGCAGAGCAGAGTGCGCCGCGCGTGCGGATTTCACTTTTGATTTCATCCCGCACGGCTTCGATCTCGTAGCGCACGCGCTCGTGCTCCCCGAAATAACGGCGGAAGCGCCCGAAATAAGGCCAATCCTCCACGGGGAGGACGCACAGGTTTTTATCGAAGTAGTCTACCAGTGCGCGATCCTCATACAGGAGCTCCGCGAACGCCTTTTTCGTGAAGCCTTTGACGCGCGAATGCAGCGCGAGCTCCGCGTTTTTGCCGCAGATGTCCACAGGGTCGAACTGTACGGAGCCGACCTCGCGGATGTAATCGAGCGCACCCTGTTTGCCCGCAAAACGGCACTCGCCCAGAAGTCCTTGCCTGTGGAGCAGGAAGTGCCGCGCCTGTTGGTTTGTCAGCCTGATCCCTTCCGCCATACCGCGCCTTAGAGATCGAAGCCGAAGGCTGCAGATTGAAAGCTCGCTACGCGCGCGCCGAGGTCGCCAAGCGGAAAGTCCCGCATGTTGATGACGAAGTTCTTGGCTTCGTTCGGCTCGAGCACGGCGTTTTTGGTGAAATACCACGCGCCGAGGAACGCGCCCGCCTCGTCGTAGAAGCCGACGTAGACGACGTTCATCGTGCAGCCGGACTCGGATTTGCACGAGAGCCTGCCCGAGAGCGTCGAAAAGTCGGGGTAGTTGTCCGCTACATAGAGGTTGTTCGCCTCGAGAGCTACCGTGGGCACCGCGGCCTCGACGGCGGTCAGCGACGCGGAAAGCGTCACGGCCTCACCCGGCTCGACGCTTTTGCCCGTCACCCACACGGCCTCGAAGGAGATTTCGCCCGGCAGCACGATCATGTATTCGCCCAGCGGCGGTGCGTAGTCGTATTCGATTTTGTTATCCGCAAGGGCGAAGATGAAATGCGCCTTTGAAATGACGATGGGGCAATCGCCCGTGTTTTCGTATTCGACAGCGCCGTAAAGCGTGGCGCCCTGCTCGCCCGCGAAGGCGTACGCAACGCTCGCGCGAATCTTCACGCCCGCGTTGTGGCCATACCCGTATCCGGCGGCGCCCGCCTGTGTTTGGAGCGGAGCGACGGTTTCGGATACGTCGAGCGCGTCGGACGAGTCGGCATCCTTGCTCCTGCAGGCCCCGAGCACGGGAATCAGCATCAATATGATAAGCAGCGCGGCTAAGAATTTCTTCATACGGGGATTATAACACGGCCCGGGTGAAACCGTCCATAATAGCGGACTTGCGGGCTCATAAATTAACGAATTTGCAATATACGGCGGATGTGTTAAAATGATAACGGTCAAAACCGGGGAAAAACTGGAACCGTTCGATTTTGATAATTTTGACATAGGGGGATGGGACAATGGCGAAAAAAACGGTTGAGGACATCGATGTCGCGCTCAAGCGCGTGCTGCTGCGCGTGGACTACAACGTGCCTCTGACTCCGGATGGACAGGTCGCGGATGACAAGCGCATCACCGCCTCCTTCCCGACGGTGAAGTATCTGCTCGAAAAGAAGGCGAAGCTCATCATCTGCTCACACCTTGGCCGACCCGACGGCGAGGCGAAACCGGAATTCTCTCTCGCGCCCGTTGCAAAACGCCTCGCGGAGCTGCTGCCGGGGGTGAAAATTTCCTTTGCGCCGGACTGCGTCGGCCCCGAGGCTGAAAAGCTCGCAGGCGCGCTGGGAGAGGGCGAAATACTGCTGCTCGAAAACCTCCGCTTCCATAAGGAGGAGGAAAAGAACGACCCTGCATTTGCCAAAAAACTCGCCGCGCTTGCGGAGGTCTATGTTTCGGACGCGTTCGGCACCGTGCACCGCGCCCACGCCTCCACTGCGGGCGTTGCGGACTATCTCCCTGCGGTCGCGGGCTTCCTGATTGGCAAGGAGCTTTCCGTCATGGGCGAGGCGCTCGAAAACCCCGTGCATCCGTTTGTCGCCATCCTCGGCGGCGCGAAGGTTGCGGATAAAATAGGCGTCATCACGAACCTGCTTTCAAAGTGCGACACGCTGCTCATAGGCGGCGGCATGGCCTTCACCTTCTTCAAGGCCATGGGCTGTGAGATCGGCTCCTCGCTGCTCGATAAGGAGAGCGTCGGCCTCGCAGGAGAGCTCATGGAAGAGGCGAAGGCCAAGGGCGTCAAACTGATGCTCCCCATCGATTCTGTGATCGCGGATAAGTTTGCGGCGGATGCAGCCAACCGGACCGTTCTTTCGAACGAGATCCCCGCGGGCTGGATGGGGCTCGACATCGGCGAAAAGGCGCAGGAGGAATACGCGGCAGAGATCAGGAAGGCCAAAACCGTCATCTGGAACGGGCCCATGGGCGTGTTCGAGTTCCCGGCGTTTGCCAAGGGAACAGCGGCGGTCGCGAAAGCCTGCGCGGAATGCGGTGGCACCACCATCGTCGGCGGCGGCGACTCGGCCAGCGCCGTCAAAAAGCTTGGTTTTGCCAAAAGCATCACGCACATCTCGACAGGCGGCGGCGCGAGCTTGGAATTTCTCGAGGGCAAATCCCTCCCGGGCGTCGCGGCACTCAACGACAAGTAAATATGTGGGAATAAGGAGATTTTGACATATGCGCAAACCCATTATCGCAGGTAACTGGAAAATGAATATGACCCCCTCGGAGTGTGCGAAGCTCATCGGGGAATTGAGGCCGTTGGTTGAAAGCGAGGCATGCGAAGTGATCGTCTGCCCGCCTTTTACCGACCTCGCAGCGGCGAAGGAAGCGCTCGAGGGAAGCTCCATCCGCCTCGGTGCGCAGAATATCCACTGGGCGGATAAGGGCGCGTACACGGGCGAGGTCAGCGCGGCCATGTTGAAGGAACTCGGCGTAGAGTACGCCATAATCGGCCACAGCGAGCGGCGGCAGTATTTCGGCGAAACGGACGAGGGCGTGAACCTGCGCGCGCGTGCTGCGCTCGCCTGCGGCATCACGCCGATCGTCTGCGTGGGCGAAAGCCTTGCGCAGCGCGAGGCGGGGGAGACCGAAGCTTGGGTCGGCGCACAGACCAAAGCCGCCTTTAAGGACATGGGCGCGGACGATGCCGCGCGTGTCGTCATCGCTTACGAGCCTATTTGGGCAATCGGCACCGGCCGCACCGCCACGAGCGCTCAGGCTGAGGAAACCATCGCCTTCATACGCGCCGTCGTGCGGGAGCTTTACGGCGAGGCGGCTGCCGAGGCCGTGCGCATTCAGTACGGCGGTAGCATGAACCCCAAGAACGCCGCGGAGCTCATGGCGATGCCCGATATCGACGGCGGGCTCATCGGCGGGGCAAGCCTCAAGGCGGTCGATTTCTCGCAGATCGTAAACTGCGCAGCGGAAGGTGCGAAATGAAAAGACTGACCGCTCTTATCATACTCGATGGCTTTGGCTGCCGCGAGGAAGCCGAAGGCAACGCCATAAAGGCCGACGGCGCGAAGAACTTTATGCGGCTGTGGAACGAGTATCCGCACACGCAGATATTGGCCTCCGGCCTCGCGGTGGGGCTACCCGAAGGGCAGATGGGCAACTCTGAGGTCGGCCACCTCAACCTCGGTGCGGGGCGCGTGGTCTATCAGGATTTGACGCGCATCACCAAGGCCATCGGGGACGGGGAATTCGAGCGTATGCCGGAATTCCTCGCCGCCGTCGAAAACTGCAAAAAGCACGGTTCCGCGCTGCATCTGATGGGGCTTTGCAGCGACGGCGGCGTGCACAGCCATATTGAACACCTCTACGCGATTGTGCGCCTCGCCAAGCGCGCGGGACTGACGAGGGTCTACGTCCACTGCTTTATGGACGGGCGCGACGTGCCCCCGCGAAGCGGCAAGGGCTACATCCGTCAGCTCAGCGAGAAACTGACGGAGATCGGTTGCGGCGAGATCGCAACCGTCATGGGGCGCTACTATGCCATGGACAGGGACAACCGCTTTGAGCGCGTCGAGAAAGCTTATGCCGCGCTCGTTTACGGCGAGGGCGTACGGGTGCAAAATCCCGAAGACGCCATGCAGGCTTCGTATGACAAGGACGTAACCGACGAGTTCGTCGTGCCGGCCGTGGTCGAAAAGGACGGCAGGCCTATTGCGACGATACAGGCGAACGACAGCGTCATCTTCTACAACTTCCGCTCCGACCGGGCGCGGGAGCTGACGCGCGCGTTCATCTTCGAAGATTTCGCGGGCTTCGAGCGCAAACTCGGCTTTTTCCCGCTCTGCTACGTTTCCATGACGCAGTACGACAAGAACTTCGAAGGCAGGCTCCTTGTCGCCTTCAAGCCGGAATCCCTTGCAAACACGCTTGGGCAGTATATTGCGGAAAACGGCAAGACCCAGCTTCGCATCGCGGAAACCGAAAAGTACGCGCATGTCACATTTTTCTTCAACGGCGGCGTGGAAGCGCCAAACTCCGGTGAGGACAGGGCGCTGATCCCCTCGCCTAAGGTCGCCACCTATGACCTCAAGCCCGAAATGAGCGCCTATGAGGTCGCGGCGGAGGCCGTGGCGCACATCGAGAGCGGCAAGTATGACGTCATGGTGCTCAACTTTGCCAACTCCGATATGGTCGGCCACACAGGCGTAATGGAGGCGGCGACAAAAGCTGTGCACGCCGTGGATGAATGCCTGGGCCGGGTGATCGACGCGATCCTGAGAAACGGCGGGCGCGCAATCGTCACGGCGGACCACGGCAACTGCGAGCGCATGTACGACGACAAGGGCGGCCCCTTTACCGAGCACACGACGAATCCCGTTCCGCTCGTGCTGATCGATCCTGAAAACAGGGAAGCGAAGCTTCGCTCCGGCGGCAAACTCTCCGACATAGCGCCCACGCTGCTCGCGCTCATGGGACTGCCGCAGCCCGCAGAGATGACGGGTAAAACGCTCATCGCGCGCGGCTGACACCATCGTTTGCGCACAAAAAAGCCACGAAAACGGGCGATATTCGTGCTTGCTTAATATTTTCACCCGTGATATAATACCGCTTGCAGTCGTTTAGGAGGTTTAAGGAATGGAAACTGTCGAGATCATCGTTAACATAATCCTCATCGCCGCTTCGGCGATACTCGTGACCGTTGTGCTGATGCAGCAAACCAAGAGCGGAGGCCTCGGCGGCGCGTTCGGCGGGGATGCGACCCCCTTCACGATGCGCGGCAGGGCCGCCAGCAGGGAAGCCAAGCTCCAGAAGCTGACCGTCATTCTCGCGATTACCATTGGAGTGCTCGGTATCGCGATGATGATGCTCTATTGATCGGCAATGGATTTATGCGGGTGCGCTCCGGCGCACCCTTTTTGTTTGTCCCGCGCGTTTGCGGGAAAACATAAATAGAAAGACAGAAGGATTGGACGTGGATAAGGGAGAAATGGAAACAAGAATCATCGAGGCGCTCCTGCGCGAAGGCAGACCCATGTCGCCGGAAGCGCTCATGGAATGTTTCGAGCGCAAGGATGAGGCCGCTTCGGCCATCGAAAAGCTGATACTCGAGGGCAGGCTGATCCTCACAAGAAAAAGGAAGCTCGCGCTTCCGGAGCAGACGGGGCTGATCTACGGACGCGTGCAAGGCAGCGCGCGCGGCTACGGCTTCTTCATACCCGAGGCGGGCGGGGGAGATATGTTCATTCCCGCGGACGCCATGCATGGAGCTATGCACAACGACATGGTCTGGGCGCGCGCTGCGGAAACCTCGAGCCACAACGGCACGCAGGAGGCTGAGGTTGCGCTCATCGCCATCCGCGCGCTCGCCGTGATCGTAGGAAACTACGAGCAGGGCGGTTCCGAGGGAGGTTACGTCGTGCCCGACGAGCCGCGCGTGTGCTTCGACCTGCTCGTCGCGGGCGGCCGCACGCTCAATGCGAAGAACGGGGATAAGGTCGTCGCCAAAATCACGCGCTATCCCGACGGCAGACGGCCCATGCTGGGCGAAATCACCGAGATACTCGGGGCGAAGGATGACGCGCGCGCCGATATGCTCTCGATCATCCGGCGGCTGGAGCTGCCGGACGTGTTCCCGAAGAACGCGACCAGGCAGGCCAAGGCGCTCAACCGCCCTGTCACGGAGGATGCGATAGCGCTGCGGGAGGATTTGCGCACGAAGCTCATCATCACCATCGACGGCGCGGACGCCAAAGACCTCGATGATGCGGTGTCGCTCACCAGGCTCGCCGACGGCTGGATTCTCGGCGTGCACATCGCGGACGTGAGCTCCTATGTCGCCGAAGGCACCCCGCTCGACGAGGAGGCGTACCGGCGCGGCACGAGCGTGTATTTCCCGGATCGTGTGCTGCCCATGTTCCCCAAGGAGCTTTCAAACGGCGCGTGCTCGCTCAACGAGGGAGAGGACAAACTCACCTTCTCCTGCATCATGCGGCTCGACGCGCAGGGGCAACCCGTATCCCACCGCATGGCGGATACGGTCATACGCACCGCGCATCGCATGACCTACGATGACGTCAACGCCTTGCTCGACGGGGATGCGGAGCTGTGTGAAAAATACGCGGACGTGCTGCCCATGCTCACGGATATGAAGGAGCTCGCGGCGATTCTGCACGACAAGCGCGTGAAACGCGGCTGCCTCGACTTCGATTTGGATGAGGCCGACATCACGCTCGATGCGCAGGGCCGCGCGGTGGATGTAAAGGCCGCAGTGCGCGGGGTTTCCAACCGCATGATCGAGCAGTTCATGCTCGAAGCCAACGAAACCGTCGCGGCGCACGCGGCCGCCGCGAACATCCCCATGATGTACCGCGTGCACGAAACGCCGGATATGGATAAGCTCAACGAGCTCAACATGTTCCTCAACACGCTGGGCTTTGGCGTTAAGAGCATGGGCAGTGCCAAGCCCGCGCTGCTGCAAAAAATACTGCTCAAGGCAAAGGACTCCAAGGATGAAACGCTCGTCGCGCGCGTGATGCTGCGCTCCATGAAAAAGGCGCGCTACGCAAAGGAATGCCTTGGACATTACGGCCTCGCCGCCGAATACTACTGCCACTTCACCTCGCCCATTCGCAGATACCCCGACCTCGTCGTCCACAGGATGATGAAGCTGCTGCTTTCGGGCGGCATGACGGCGCAGTTGAACGAAAAATACGCTTCGGTCATGGAGGAAATGGCGCGCCGCTGCTCCGACCGGGAGCTTGTCGCCATGGAGGCCGAGCGCGCCGCGGACGATCTGAAGAAGTGCGAATACATGGTTTCGCGCATCGGCAGCATCGAGAAAGGGCTCATCACGGGTGTCGCGCAATACGGTTTTTTCGTCCGTCTGAGCAATACGGCGGAGGGGATGGTGCGCGTGGCATCGCTTGCGGGGGATTATTTCGAGTGCGATGAGAAGCGCTACCGCATTGTAGGCCGCAACACGGGCAGGGCCTTCCGTTTGGGGGATGAGGTTCGCGTGCGCGTGATCGCCGTGGATGTCGGCGCAGGCACGATCGACTTCGAACTTGCCAACGGCACGCGCGGCGGTACTTTGTCGAGCACCCCCGCGGAAACGCCTTCGCGCAAGCCCAAAAAGAAGACCGAGACCAAGCGCCGCCTTGCTCGCGGGGAGAAATCGTAGTATCATAAATTGTTGGGAAAGAGCGTGGACCGCATAGCGGCAGGCACTTTTTTGATGGAAGGGATGGGGGGATATGCCAATTAAAAAGGGCGTGCAGCAGCTTGCGGAAAATCGCGCCGCGCGGCACGAATATTTCATTGAGGATTCCTACGAGTGCGGCATTGCGCTCGCGGGCACGGAGGTCAAATCCATCCGCGCCGGCAAGGTGAACCTCAAGGACAGCTATGCTTTAGTGAAAAACGGCGAGATGTATGTGATTGGCATGCACATCAGCCCTTACGAGCAGGGCAACATCTTCAACCGCGACCCGTTCCGCAACCGCAAGCTCCTTTTACACAAAGCAGAAATCCGCAGGCTCCAGTCTCTTTCCCAGGCGGATGGGTACAGCCTCATCCCTACGCGCATGTACCTAAAGGACGGCAAGGTCAAGGTTGAACTCGCCGTCGCCAAGGGCAAGAAGCTTTACGACAAGCGCCACGCCATTGCCGAGCGCGACGCCAAGCGCGACATGGACCGCAAAATGAGAAATATGGACTAAACGCAGCTTTTCGTGTATAATAGTTTTACGGCAGATCGCCGCGCATGGGGCCGTAATGGTTTCGACGGGGATCGTGGAGGCCGGATAAGCGAGCCGAAGCCCCGAGCTTCGTTAAAAGCGGGAAATTAAAAACCAAACGACGAAGTAAACTTCGCACCCGTTGCTGCGTAAGCAGTGACCGTCCGCCCGGCGGTGCCCACGCCGTCGGATACGGGCGTCATTAATGTGGGGAACCAACCCGCGTAAGCTTTGCCGCGGGCGGGATTTTATGAAGCTACTGAAACCCGGATCCTGCTTATGGGAGCCGGACGGAGGGAATGTTAAAACATAAGCTACGCTCGTAGAAAGTCTTGTCGACAGGTTTTCGGACAGGGGTTCGACTCCCCTCGGCTCCACCAAACATTGACCGTAGCATTGATACAATGCTACGGTCAATCCTTTTATTATTCGTATCAAGAAAGCCTGTAATACAAGGGATTTGCCCTCTAGGGGTATTCAAAATCCTTTGTAGTGCAGGCTTTTTCTGCGTTATAGGGTTTCACCGGCATTCTCGGCTCAAGGGGTAATTTGAATACCCTAAGAGGAAAAATAAAATAGTTCTATGAAAAATAACGGAGTACAAGGAAAAATAAAAGGGTTCAATTTGCTCTGCCCAAACACATTAATTTGAAATGATAGTTGGGCTATTACTTCTTTTTCACCGAGTACTTCGTAGATTTGCGATGCTTGACACCATCCTCACCGACCTCGACATTGCTCCGGCGACTGCGTTCTTCCTGGACTTGCTCAAACATATCCTCCGGGATAATTGGCTCGTTGTTACCTTCAGCAGCGTATCTATCGACCTCACCGTCATTGACTTTTCGTTTCGCCTTGTATTCCGGCGTGTGGGTTTTGAAGATAACGGAGGTACCATAGTATTTCGTATTGGTAAGCATGAACTCCAGAGTATGCTTTGACCACTGCTCCTTGCCGGTCGGCGATGGGATATTGTCATTCTCAAGTGCAGCTTTGATTTTCACGATGCTCAAACCGCTCAAGTACATGGCGTATACCCTACGGACAACGGCGGCTTCATCTTCCACGATTTCAAGATCGCCCTCATCATTCTGGTGATAACCGTAACAGGGTTTGTTGTAGAGTTTTGAGGTGCCGTTTTCGGCATGACGTTTCAGCCCCCACCGCACATTCTCGCTGTGGGACTTGTTCTCGCCTTCGGCAACGCCGCAATAGAGGGATATCATCAGTTCCGCTTCTGGGTCCAGACTGCCGAATTTTTGATCCTCGAAGTAGACCTCTACACCGTATTCCTTCAAAACTCTGACGGCAATAAGAACATCCTCCGTTGAACGACCAAGTCTGCTGACCGCTTTCGTGACCACATATTCTATCTTTCGGTCATGGGCTGATTTAATCATCCGCTGGAATTCCTGACGGTCGACAGCGTTGGAACCACTTGCCACATCTATAAAAATATCCGCAACTTCCATATAGGGCTGTTTATGAACAAAGCGAGCTAGCCCAGACGCCTGGTCAGCAATACTGTGGAGCTGCGCTTGAGAATTGGAACTGACCCGGCAGTAAATGCCGACTTTCTTCATGTGGTAGCCCCATTTTGGCGGTCGGTCTATTCTCTGTACATCCTTTGGCATAGCGTTCACCTCCTACACGAAATGTTATTAATTTTTTAGCTCTATTCATAGGCAATGCTATTAACCATGTGCCTTTTTTCGTACTCCTTTTTATGAGTTGTGCTTGTGCTGATGGTTACTGCAATTAGCCATATGATTATGGACATGGCTGTGCTCGATAATATGGTTGTGCGTTGTTCCGTCATGGGTGTAAGTTGTGACGTGTGTATGCAAATGCTTATGGTGAAGAATCAGCGTGTCAATTACGACCAAAGCCGTACCCGCAATCATAATGACAAGCGCTGCTACAAAAGTGTCGGTCAGCGCCTCGTGAAGAATGACGAAGGAGAGAAGTGCACCGATAAAAGGTGCCACCGCATAATAAGCGCTCGTTTTAGCCGCGCCAAGCTCCTTCTGAGCGCGGATGTAAACAAATATGCTTAGACCATAAGCCACAAAGCCGAGCAGAAGCGCGAACAGAACATACTTAATCTGCGGCATTTTTTCGCTAATTACAAATGCGATAATCAGAGACCCGAGGCCGGAAAATAGGCCCTTCAAGATTACGATCTCATAAGTGCTTTTCCCTGAGATCTTCCTTGTACAGTTGTTTTCAAGTCCCCAACAAAGACAGGCAGCAAGAACAAAGAGAGAGCCTGTCGAGAATTGCAGGCTGGACAAGTCTTGAAAGGAGAGCACCATGCTTGCAGCTGTAATAAGCACGATGGCGAACCACAGACGTGCAGAAATTGCTTCTTTGAAAATCACCAGTGCAATGATAGATGTGACGACGATTTCGAAGTTGTTCAGCAGAGACACGTTAGCGGCAGTTGCTGAGGACAGACCCAGCATCAGAAAGATCGGAGCGGCAATATCCAACAGGATCATGCCGAGGGTATATGGCAGGTCTTTCTTCGTCAATTTCTCACTATGATCTTTGACTGCTTTCGGCGTAAAAAGATACACAATGCCGATACCGATGCCCGCACCAAAATACAGAAAAGACGCCATGAAAGTCGGCGTAACATTCTGAAGGAGCAGTTTGGAAAGCGGTGTGCTGACAGCGTAAAAAGTTGCTGCCAATATCGCCAGAAAGATCGCTGAGATTTTCTTGTTCATTTGTGGCGGTAGGGTTATTTCCTTGATATCCTTTGGCATGAAGCTCACCTCGTACACAATATGTTATCAATAAATGCGGCCGTATGGCCTTGCTATTATTCCTGTTTAGAGTGATATATGTAATACCGATAACAACCAGGAGGCAAGGATATGGATATAAATTCTTACGAAACACTCAAGGTCGTTGAAACCATGCGGGAATACGGAGCATGCTCTGCCCCCAGTCTTTGTACCAACCAGTAAGTTAGTAAAGACCGTTCAACGGTAAAGGCATTCCTTCTTCGGCTTGGCCATATTGTAACACATG
>JAPXSN010000037.1:0-13915 GCA_033813015.1 Clostridia bacterium
GCTCTGCTTCCTGCTCGTTGAAGCTCATTCTTTTCCTGCTCATTGCTGTACATCTCCCGGTTTTTCTTGCTTCCATTATACCAGATTGACAGGAAAATATATAGCGTTAAAGTTTTAACTTAGTATAAGTTCCTGCAGAGCTTTACCTACTATGTGGAGAACCCTGCTTTACTTTTGGAGGAATGAGGTAACAGACATGTCACAAAGAGTAATAATCCCAAGGTTGGGTCAGACGATGACTGAAGGCGTGGTGGCGAAATGGTACAAGAAAGACGGAGATAAAATATCTGCGGGCGAGGATGTTTACGAACTGGAGTATGACAAGTCAACTGCGACCATTCAAGCTAAAAAAAGTGGAATCATTCGTCTGTTGGTCTCTGAAGGCTCTGTTGTGCCGCTGGGAGACACAGTTGCGATAGTTCTCGAATCAGGTGAAACACTTGAAGAAATACTCGCCCAGAAAACCTACTCCGTGGCAAACGCCGCAAAAGCTATTGATAAACCTATACCTGTGGCCGTATCTTCTGATAAAAACGATGCCGACGCCATCATCATCGGTGGTGGTCCCGGCGGTTATGTGTGTGCGATCCGATTGGGGTTGCATGGTAAAAAGGTCATACTCGTTGAGAAGGCTGAGTTGGGGGGTACCTGCCTGAACAGAGGATGCATACCCACAAAGGCTTTGCTGCAAAGCGCGGAAAGATACCTTGAGTGCATGAACAGCGCGGAATTCGGTATATATGCTCAGAATGTTTCCTTCGATCTCACTGCGGTGGATGCACGCAAGCGCAAAGTTGTGAACACGTTGGTAAACGGTGTCGAAGGGCTTCTGAAAGCCCGAAAGGTGGAGGTCGTGCACGGTGAAGCCTGTCTGAAGGACAACAATACTGTTGCCGTGAATCTCAACGGCGGCGGAGAAAAAGTCTATTCTGCCGCAAACATCATAATTGCCGCAGGCTCCGAGCCCAGTATGCCCCCCATACCCGGCATCGATGGTAAGAACATAATAACCAGCAACGAAGCGCTCAACCTGGAAACGATACCCGGCAGCATGATCATTATAGGTGGCGGTGTGATCGGCATGGAGCTGGGAACCGTATATTCCGCATTCGGTTGCAAAGTGACCATAATTGAGGCCATGCCGGAGATACTCCCCAACATGGATGCAGAGATCTCCAAGATATACCGCCGAAGCATTCGCAGAATAATGGATGTCAAAAGCGGCGCAAAGGTTACTGGCATTACCGATAATGGGGATAGCAAGTCCGTTACATATCAGATAGGTGATAGAGAAAGCACCGCAAATGCGGATGTGGTTCTGATTGCTATCGGCAGGAAACCCTGTACCGCAGCGTTAGGTCTGGATAACGTTGGAATTAAGAGCGACCGCGGACGTGTAAGCGTGAATGATGAGTTTATGACCAATATTACCGGTGTTTACTGCATTGGCGATGCAAACGGCAGAATCATGCTGGCACATGCGGCAAGTGCACAGGGAATAGAGGTCGCGGATCGTATAGCGGGTATAGCTATTTATGCGGGTAATAAACATAGCATTGTTCCTTCTTGCATCTATACGGATCCTGAGATCGCCTCCGTAGGTAAGACCGAGGAACAACTCAAAACCGAAGGAACAGAATATAAAGTGTGCAAGTTTAGCTTGCGTGCAAATGGACGCGCGCTGGTGCTTGGCAAACAGGAAGGGTTCGTCAAAATACTTGCCAGCACGAAGCACAATGAAATATTGGGCGTGCATATAATCGGTCCTGCAGCCACCGAGCTTATTGCCGAATGTGCTCTGGCGATGCGCCTTGAGGCGTGTGCCGAGGATATCGCAGAAACCATTCACGCACATCCCACCGTAAGCGAAGCAATCATGGAAGCCGCTGAGGCTGGCTTATACGGTCCGATACACAGCCTGTAAATAAACACAAGATAAGGAGAGGAGAACGAAAATGATGAGGAAAATAGCTTTTATCGGTGTGGGAAACATGGGAAAGGGAATTTGCCACAACCTCATTGAGGCCGGTAATGAGGTGTCGGTTTTCGACATGAACAGAGGGGCCATGGAACTTTTCAAGGATAAGGCATATCTGGCTGAAAGTGCGCTAAACGCCTTTAGCAGAAGTGATGTCGCGTTTCTTTCCCTGCCCCGAACGGAGATAGTCGAATCAGTGGTGGATAGTTTTATTGAGCAGGGCGTTGCGGGCAAGCTCATCGTCGATACTTCAACCAGCTATCCCATATCCACCCGAAACCTGTATAAAAAGGTAAAAGCGGCGGGCGGGGCGCTCATAGATGCTCCGCTGATCGCAGGTCCACAGGAAGCGTGGGATGCGACACTGACAATTGTAGTTGCGGGCGACAAGGATGTTGTGGACGAGTACGATAATATGTTCAGAAGCTATTGCAAGTCATATGATTATGTCGGTGAAAGCGGCAATGGCCATCTAATGAAGCTGGCGCAGAACTGGGCGGGGCTGCTGCAAGCCTGCTTATACGCGCAGCTTTACCCGGTCATGGCAAAGCACGGCATCGATCAGAAGACGCTGTATGGTGTGCTTAACAGTGAATTCTTTGATAACTGGTTCTTTCAATTTTATTCCAAAAAATATATAGAAAAAAATTATCATATGGACTTCGCGCTGGAGCTCATGCTCAAGGACCTCACCTATATGAAGAGGCTTTGTGATGAGCTTAACGTGCCCGGTTTTATGTTGGACGGCGCTATCGACCTGTGCCGCGTCTCCCTCAAAGAGGGCAGGGATCGCGGCGTTAAACAGGACTGCTCCTGCGTTGCTGAAACCATGTACCAATACGTTGGCATAGATTAAATAGCGAGATTTAAATATTCTAGAGTTGAAAATAGCGTAGATGAACACATCCACATCAAAGCATGGTATATTGAAGCCAGTTGATTGTTAGTAAATATAATCTGCGAATCAAGACAAAAAGAAAGTCCCGGAAACCTAGACGGTTCGGGACTTTTCTCTTGGTAACCCTTAGGGACTCGAACCCTGGACACCCTGATTAAGAGACGGATAAAGGCGTTTTTTATGAGAGCCGATTTGAACTTTGACGAAGCGAGACGTGCGATCGCGCGCTACATCGAACTTTACTACAATAGCGAGCGGCTGCATTCATCGCTTGGTTACCGGACGCCGAATGAGGCGTGGGCGGAGGCCATGCGCGCCGGATAAACCGAAGAAACGAATGACACGGACGCCGCCCGCCTGTCAAGGCACGCTACGCTTTCTGCCTTGACAGTCAGATGGCGTCCGTGTTAGGTTTTAGACAAAGGGTCAAGGAGATTCCTTGACCCCGGAAGGGTCACGACGGAACGGCATTCGCTATTGCAGCTACATCGCCATTCGATTCGACCGTTAACTGTTCGCTGTGTCCTCTTTAGGGGACGGGTTTCACTGCTGTAAGAAGGGATTCCGCGATGCGGAATCCCCCCTTTTTATGATGTTTGTGTTTGTTGTGAGCGGATATGTCCCTCGGGCAGAGGAATCGGGAGGGGCCGATATAGAATCGGCCCCTACGTTTCCCCGCCGCGGCGGGGTTTTGCTTGTCAATTGTCCATTTTCATTTGTCAATTATTCTCAGCTCTTCGCCGTCGTAATCCACAATAAACACCGTATCCGGCACAGGGTCGGACTCGATGATGCGGCGGGCAAGCAGGGTTTCAAGCTTAGACTGGAGAAGCCTCTTGAGCGGGCGCGCACCGTAGAGCGGGTCGTAACCCGCCTCGGCGATGTAGCGCTTGGCAGCCTCGGTGAGCGTCACACCGAGGCGCTTTTCGGCGAGGCGCCGCCGAATCTCCTCAAGCAGAAGCTCCGTGATGCGGTAGATTTCCTCGCGCTCGAGGGGCTTGTAGAACACGATGTCGTCGATGCGGTTGAGGAACTCCGGACGGAAGCTCTGCTTGAGCATGGCTTCGACCTGTCGCCTGGCCTCATCGGAGATGCGGCCCTCGCGGATGCCCTCGAGGATGAAGGCGCTGCCGAGGTTGCTCGTCATGACGATGACGGTGTTTTTGAAATCCACCGTGCGCCCCTGCGAGTCGGTCAGGCGACCGTCATCCAATACCTGCAACAGCACGTTGAACACATCCGGGTGAGCCTTTTCAATTTCGTCAAACAAAACGACGCTGTAGGGCTTCCTGCGCACGGCCTCTGTCAGTTGGCCGCCCTCGTCGTAACCCACATACCCCGGAGGCGCGCCTATCAGACGCGACACGGAGTATTTTTCCATGTATTCGCTCATGTCGATGCGCACGATGTTGTTCTCATCGTCAAAAAGCGCCTGCGCAAGCGCACGGGCAAGCTCCGTCTTTCCCACGCCCGTAGGGCCGAGGAACAGGAAGGAACCGATAGGCTTCTTCGGGTCCTTGAGCCCGGCGCGGGTGCGGAGTATCGCATCGGAAACGGTTCTGACCGCCTCATCCTGTCCGATGACGCGCCGGTGGAGTATCTCCTCGAGGTGCAGGAGCTTTTCGCGCTCGCCCTCCATCAGTTTCGACACCGGGATGCCCGTCCAGCGCGCGACGATGCGCGCAATCTCCTCCTCCGTCACGCGGTCGCGCAGCAGGCCGGACGCCCTGCCCTCCTCGCTCGCCTTTTCGGCGCGCTCGAGCTCGGCGCGCAGCTTCGGGATGCGGCCGTACTTGAGCTCCGCGGCCTTGTTGAGGTCATACCCGCGCTCGGCCTGTTCCATTTCGGCGTTGAGCTTTTCAAGCTCCTCACGCGCGCTCTGCACCTTTTTGATAGAATCCTTTTCGGTTTCCCAACGCGCCTTGAGGCCTGCGAAGCGCTCGCGCTCCTCGGCAAGGTTCTTTCGGATTTCGCTCAGATGCTCCTGCGAGAGCTTGTCGCTCTCCTTGACGAGCGCCGCCTCCTCAATTTCAAGCTGCATGATGTGGCGGGAAAGCCCGTCAAGCTCCGTAGGCATGGAATCCATTTCGGTGCGGATCAGAGCGCAGGCCTCGTCCACGAGATCGATGGCCTTATCCGGCAAAAACCGATCCGAAATATAGCGGTGCGAGAGCGTCGCTGCGGCGATCAATGCCGTATCGTTGATCTTAACGCCGTGGAATACCTCGTAGCGCTCCTTGAGTCCGCGAAGAATGGAAATGGTATCCTCGACGCTCGGCTCGTCGACCATCACGGGCTGGAAGCGGCGCGAGAGCGCGGCGTCCTTCTCGATGTGCTTGCGGTATTCGTCGAGCGTAGTGGCGCCGATGCAGTGCAGCTCGCCGCGCGCGAGCATGGGCTTTAGGAGATTGCCCGCATCCATGCTGCCCTCGGCCTTGCCCGCGCCCACGATGTTGTGCAGTTCGTCGATGAAGAGGATGATTTTCCCGTCGCTCCGCTTGACCTCGTTCAACACGGCCTTGAGGCGTTCCTCGAATTCGCCGCGGAACTTTGCGCCCGCGATCAGCGCGCCCATGTCGAGCGAGAAGATTTTCCTTTCCTTGAGCGAGGCGGGCACGTCCCCGCGAACGATTCGCTGTGCGAGCCCTTCCGCGATGGCGGTCTTGCCCACGCCGGGCTCGCCGATGAGCACGGGGTTGTTCTTGGTTTTGCGCGAGAGGATGCGGATGACATTGCGCACCTCGTCATCCCGCCCGATGACAGGGTCGAGCTTCTGCTTGCGCGCGAGTTCCACGAGGTCCTGCGCATACTTGCCAAGCGCATCGTAGGTGCCCTCGGGCGAATCGCTCGTCACGCGCGCACCGCCGCGCACCTCCTCGAGCGCCGCGAGATATGCGTTGCGCTCGATTTTATAATCGCGAAAAAGTTTTTTCAACGCGTCGTTGGGCGTTTCGATCAGGCCGAGGAACAGATGCTCCACGCTGGTGTACTCATCCTTCATGCGGGCGGCCTGCTTTTCGGCCTCGTTGAGCGCACGGTCAAGATGCGGTGTGACGTAAATTTTATCCGCCTCGCGGCCCGTGCCCGTGACGCGCGGGATTTTGCCCAGCGCACCCTCCACGGCGGACGAAAACGCGTCCGCATCCACGCCCATGCGCCCCAAAAGAGACGCCGTGAGCGAATCCTCCTGCGTCAAAAGCGCATAGAGCAGGTGCTCCTGATCGACCTGCTGGTTGTCGTGTTCCACGGCTATGCTCTGCGCGCCCTGAATGGCCTCCAGAGAGCGCTGTGTGAGTTTGTTGGCATTCATCGTTTTCCCTCCCGGCACGGGAACCCACGTTCCCAATTTTACATTCAATATTTTACCACTGCGGTAAAAATGCGCAACGGATATACTGTTATGTTAGTTTGAACGAATTGTGAAATGGACAATTCCGAAAAATCATGCTATGATAAAAAAAAGACCAACGAAGGGGTGGAAGGATGCGCAACTAAACGACGGTCGTTTCGGTTAATCCGGGTTTGGCGAAAGCCGCGCCCGTCATTGCCGTTTCCGTCGCGCGCATTCCGGCATCCCAAAGGGGGTCTTCTATTTATGTCTTTGATATCCGTCAACGATCTCACGTTCTGCTACGAGGGCAGCTACGACAACATATTCGAGCATGTATCCTTCCAGCTCGACACGGACTGGAAGCTCGGCTTCACCGGAAGGAATGGGCGCGGCAAAACCACGTTCCTCAACTTGCTCATGGGAAAATACGAATATCAGGGAAGCATTTCCGCATCCGTCCACTTCGATTGCTTCCCCTTCGATGTGCCGGATTCGGATCGGGACACCATAGAGATACTCGACGAAATCAGCCAACATCACGCGCCTTGGCAGCTCATCCGCGAAATCAATCTGCTCGGCATGGACGAAGGCACGCTCTATCGCCCGTTCTCGACGCTGAGCCATGGGGAGCGCAC
Source organism: Clostridia bacterium (assembly GCA_033813015.1). Classification (GTDB taxonomy): domain Bacteria; phylum Bacillota; class Clostridia; order Christensenellales; family CAG-138; genus Phil1. The sequence continues at coordinate 6,843 of JAPXSN010000037.1, forward strand.
CAAGGCATTGCTTGCGGCGCTGTTTTTGAAGGAAACCAACTTCCTTTTGATCGATGAGCCGACCAACCACCTCGACATGTGCGGCCGCGACATCGTGCGGGATTACCTAAATTCAAAGAAAGGCTTCATACTCGTGAGCCACGACCGCGCCTTCCTCGACGGATGCGTCGACCACATACTCTCCATCAACAAGGCGAACATCACGCCCAACAAGGGCAACTTTTCGCAGTGGTGGGAGAACAAGCAGAGGCGGGATGCTTTTGAGCTCGACGAGAACGAGAAGCTGATGGGCGAAATACATCACCTGACGGAAGCCGTGCGGCGCACCTCCGGCTGGTCGGATGCGCTCGAGGCGACGAAGATTGGCTCTCACGCCGGCGATCGGGGCGCGATCGGCCACAAGGCAGCCAAGATGATGAAGCGCGCCAAGGCAATTGAAAAAAGGCGCGAGGGCGCCATCGAAGAAAAATCCAAGCTCCTCAAGAACATCGAGCGCAACGAGAACCTTGCCGTACATCCGCTCGTCCACCGGAACGAAAGGCTGCTTGAAATACGCGACCTCGCCATCGCCTACCCCGGCAGGGACGTATTATCCGGCTTTTCGCTCGAATTGAAGCGCGGTGAGCGCGTCGCCCTCGCGGGGCCCAACGGCTGCGGCAAGTCGAGCATCGTCAAGCTCGTCGCGGGCGAGGACATCCCGCACGCGGGCACCGTGCGCCTCGCATCCGGCCTCGTGATTTCCTATGTGCCGCAGGACACATCCTTCCTCGAGGGCGACCTGATGGAATTCGCAAAGTACGAGGGCGTAGACGCAAGCCTGTTCCTGACGATATTGCGCAAGCTCGACTTCCCGCGCGTGCAGTTCGAAAAGGACATGCGCTCCTTCTCCGCCGGGCAACGCAAGAAAGTACTGCTCGCAAAAAGCTTGTGCGAGCGCGCGCACCTTTACCTGTGGGACGAACCGCTCAACTACGTGGATGTGCTTTCAAGGATGCAAATCGAGGCGCTGATCCGCGAGGGCGAGCCGGCCATGCTCTTTGTCGAGCACGACCGCGCGTTCCTCGAGAACGCCGCGACGCGGGTCATCGAGCTGTGACGATGCGCGCGTCTCCCCTTCTTAATATTCGCTTTCCTTTGAAACAGTTTCTTTTGGCCTGATACTGAGGCTCGCAGATCGGAAGCGCATGCGCCCTTGCGCGTATGCGGAAAAGCGACATTTTAATACTGCCAATCGATATCGAATATCAAAAAATTCCCCTCAATTTTATACTCCCCGTGCCAATCGCCAACAAGCCCATATTTATCAGTTTTAACGCTGTTGAACAAGCGCGGCTGCCAGGAATCGAACTTAAGAATACCGCTCGTTTCCAAGCTTATCAAATAGAGGTGCATTTGCTCCTCAACGGCCCCGTAAGCTTCGTCAAATGCAAAGCGAACCCGATGTAATTCCTTGCTGTGTGGGGCGACAATTGCATATTCAACCGTTGCGCCTTCCGGCAAGGGTAGAGGCGAGGTATCCGGCAGCTTGGCGTAGCAAAACGTGACGTCGATCGCATAGTATTCCGGATTGCCCACCGGCTCTACGATGACGAAACCCGACTCCTTTTCCAATATGATATCCCCCGCGCCCGGCTCACCCAAATACCACTTGACCATTGGGGTCAGCTCCGCCGGCGCAGTGGCCATCCTGCCGGAATCGAACCTCTTTTGCCAGCCGTCATTCTCCAGCAGGCGGATATACGCCTCAAGTTCGTCCGGCGAGAGTTTGCCTATTCTGGCCTTTTGAGGCGGTTCATCGTTGTAATTGAAAGCTGAGAATGATATTATATTCACCGCGTAGGCGTTCTCCGGCAGCGGGATAGGAGCATTCTCTGGCCACGGCTCGGCGGCCGCCGCCCAATTGTTGATGTTCATTTTTTCACCGAAGGTATTTACAATGTCGGTTCCCACATCGTACAGGATGTTGCCATAGGCATCAAAATACCGTTCGAAATTATGATTGCAGCCATAGAAAACGGCGCGGCCGTCTTCTTCGCACACCAGTTCCCCATGCCACTTCCCCGAGTAGTTGCGCCAGACATACTGTCCCTGTTCATCCATTTCAACGCCGTATCTGCGCAGTACCTGCTCCCTGCTGTTCTCTCCGCAGCCGGATAAGATAGCCAGAGCAAATAAAAAACACGATAAAACAAGCCAAGTCCGCTTCATAAACACGATATCTCATCCTTTGCAAAAAGAAGTCCGCAGCCCGCTCTCATTAAATTTGATTTTCCTACCTGTGAAACAGCTTCTTGGTCTGGTATTGCGGCTCGCAGGTCAGATTGATGCCGAGCTTGCGGTACGTCGCGCTGTCCACCGAGGAGAGGATCACCGAGGAATGCGCCTCGCACCCGCGAAGCTTGGGAAGCTGGCGCAGCGCGAGCTCCGCCGTGGGGTTCGTGGCGGCGCAGATAGAGAGCGCAATGAGTATTTCATCCGAGTGAAGGCGCGGGTTGTGATTGCCCAGATGCCTGAGCTTGAGATCCTGGATGGGCTCGATGATAATGGGCGAGATCAGATGCATTTCGTCGTGTATGCCGCCGAGCGCCTTGAGCACGTTTAAAAGAAGCGCCGCGGACGCGCCCAGAAGCGGCGTGGTCTTGCCGGTGACGATGGTCCCATCCGGCAGCTCCAGCGCAGCGGCGGGCTGGCCGGTCATCCCCGCCTTTTCGAGCGCGCGCGCCACCACGGGCCTGTCCGCCTCGGAAACGCCCGCCTGGTTCATCAGGAGCCTGCACTTGTGGGCACTCGAGCCGTCCGTTAGTCCCTGTCGATTGGCGCAACTTTCGCCGTAATAGCGGCGGATGATTTCCTGCTTGGCGGCGGCGCGGCAGGCCTCGTCGTCCGCAATGCAGTAGCCCGCCATATTGACGCCCATGTCCGTGGGGGATTTATAAGAGCAGCTCCCGTAGATTTCGGTGAAAATAGCCGCGAGCACAGGGAACACCTCGACGTCGCGGTTGTAGTTGACCGTGGTCACGCCGTATGCCTCGAGGTGAAAGGGGTCTATCATGTTGACGTCCTTGAGGTCCGCGGTCGCGGCCTCGTAGGCGATGTTGACGGGGTGTTTGAGGGGAAGGTTCCAGATGGGGAAAGTCTCAAACTTGGCGTAGCCCGCGTCTACGCCGCGCAGGTGCTCATGATAGAGCTGCGAAAGACAGGTTGCCATTTTTCCGCTGCCGGGGCCGGGTGCGGTCACGACGACAAGCGGCCGCGCGGTTTCGATGAAATCGTTTTTGCCGTAGCCCTCGGAGCTTACGATGCGCTCCACATCCGAGGGGTATCCTTCGATGGGATAGTGCCGGTAGACCGTGACGCCCAATGCCTCAAGCCGCGACTGGAAGGCGACTGCGGCAGACTGTGCGCAGAACTGCGTGAGCACGACGCTGCCCACGTACAGGCCGATGGCGCGGAACGCGTCGATCAAACGCAGCACGTCGAGGTCGTAGGTGATACCGATGTCGCCGCGCACCTTGTTTTTTTCAATATCGGCCGCGTTGATGGCGATGACGATTTCCGCCTGATCCGATAGCTGCAGGAGAAGTTTCACCTTGCCGTCCGGCGCGAAGCCCGGCAGCACGCGCGCGGCGTGGTAATCGTCAAACAGCTTGCCGCCGAACTCGAGGTAAAGCTTGCCGAACTGCCCGATGCGCTCGCGTATCTTTTCGGACTGCAGCGAAAGGTATTTTTCATTGTCAAAGCCGGTTTTCATCAGCACCTCCGCAATAGAATCATTTCCGTAATAACAAAGAACGAACCGGGACATGCCCGGTTCCTTCGATTGGCGCCTCATTTATTTTATTCCTTTTTGGCATCGAAAGCAAGAACTTATCCAAAAAATCGACTTTTATGATATAATCTCAGGGAACCGCGACTTTGGTTCAAACGTATTATGGACAGGAGGGATGAGATTGCCCGCATGGGAATTCGATTCCGTCTACGAGAGCTTTTCGCGCATGGTGTACTGGACCGCGTACGGCACGCTCAAAAGCGAAAGCGACGCGCTGGATGTTTCGCAGGAAGTGTTCATCCGCGTGCTCCGTCACATGAAAAAGCTCGAGGATATGAGCGAAGCGCAGCTCAAAAGCTGGCTTTACCGCGTAACCGTCAACCTTTGCGTGGACGGCAAGCGCCGCGTGAAGCGCGAAGTGCTCGCGGACGAGCTGCCTGAAACGCCGGTGTCGAGCGAATATGAGCTGCCCGAGCCTGCCGCGATGAACGCGGAAACCGTGCGGCTGGTGCGCGGCGCGGTCGACGCGCTGCCGGACATCTACCGCGAAACGGTGACGCTGCATTATTTTTCGGGCTTGCAATATGAAGAGATCGCCGCGCTGCAGGGCGTGAGCGAGGGAACGATAAAATCACGCATGTCCCGGGCCAAGCAAAGGCTCGGCGAGATGCTCAAGGGAGGTGAGCTGCATGGCTGACAGGATGGACGAAATCCTGCGCGCTGTCGCCTATCAGGCGGACGGAGGCGTGGATTATGCCGCCATGCATGCATCCATACTGAAAAAGGCGCGGGCACAAAAGCTGGCGCTTCGAAGGAACATCGTCCGCTACGGCTCCGTGGCCGCGGCGGTCGTGCTGCTCGCGAGCGTCGGGCTCAACGTTCTGCTTGGCGGCTTTGGCGGGATGAATGCAAAGGGCCAATCGCCCGAAAGCGCTTATTTCACCGTTGAAGACCCGGCCGAGCCCAAAAGCGGCGAACAGCTCTTCGGGAGCGAATCAACGACCGGCGGCGCCCCAGACCGTGCGGCCGGCAGCGGCGATACGGCCGACGCGGCCGCAACGCCTGCCGCGACCGGCGAGCCTGAAATTGCCCCGCCGGGCTGCTGCGGCGTGGACGTCGCCTCGCTCTACTGGGCGGAGCATTCGCTCGAGCTTCCCGCGGTTAGCTTCGGCAAGAGCAGCCAGATCGAGTCCGACGGGGAGCATTATCTCTGCGTCGTGACCGGCTGTACCGAGGAGGATTTCAACGCCTATGTCGCGCTCATCATGGAAATGTACCAAGACGCTGAAGCCGGGGACGAAGCGGTCCAGACCTGCTACCTCACTAGAACGCTGAAGATCGTGGACGGCCAGTACCGTGTCGTAGTCACGCTTTCGGACGGCGAAATGAGAATCGGCGTGAGAATAAGTGACAATTGACAATGGACAATGGACAATCGGGTCATGATGAATCGCCTTTCGCTTTTGCGCGGAAGGCGGTTTTTATGCGAAAACAAATCCGCGCGCGGATGATAACCGCCCCCACGACGGACGAAAACGCCCTTTACCGTTAATGCGAAGGGCGCCTGAAATTCATTTGATTGTCAATTGTCAATTCTCCATTGTCAATTGCCCCTCGTTTTAAGGTGTTCTGTCAAATCCCAAATCCTTGTCAAAATGCTGGTAGTCCTTGGCACTCGTCCAATCCCCACCCCAATCCCAGCCGGCCGCGGTGAAGAGCTTGTAGGCGAGGTCGTCGTGGTCTATTTTGCCGGGGAAGACGCGGCTGCGGTCACAATATTCCTCGCTGTTCGCCGGATAAAAGCTGCCGTCCGCCTTGATGTAGGGGTTGAGCAGGGGGTTGATGTCGATGGCCGCGCCGAAGCTGTGCAGCGAAAGCTTGCTCGTGCCCGCCACGCGCCGATAGTTGAAAGCCGATGTGTTGTTGGCTTGCATGGAAAGCTCGTCGTCCGCGGCCTGGCCGTAAGAGTCCACGAGGTTGATCGAGGTGAACGGGTACTTCGCCTGATACAGCTCATAAAATATCTCCATGACCTCATCGGCGAGTCGGGTGTTGACGATCAGTTCGCCCTCGTGCTCTGCACCGTCGAAATCGAAGTAGAGCAAATGGATGTAGCGCAGGTCGTCGTAGTTGATGGCAATGTTCGAATCATCCTTGGGATAGCTAAGTCCGGTGATGCGCGCCTTGATTTCTTCGGTAAGCTCGATGTAATAAAAGCCTTCGGCGAGCTGCACGCGGCCACCGTCCACGGTCGGCTCCGGGATCCGGCTCGGCGTCGGCTCCGCGGGCGTGAGGTCGAGAGTCCGCTGCGGCGTCGCAGCGGCGGTCGGCGCGAGCGTAATCTCAGCGGGCGCGCTCTCGCGCGGCGCTTGCCCGCAGCCGGAAAGCGGCGCCAAGAGCAGCAGCGCGAGGAAGAAACCCAACATGCGCCGCGCAATCATGGCTGGTCGCCCTCCCCATCACCCCCGGCGCCGTATTCCCCATCCCCGGGGAAATCGGCGAGCTCGGCGCCCTCGTCGAGGCAGCCGTCGGTCAGTTGCACGGCGCGCTCGTAATCCTCCTCGGAAACATAGATCTTCACGCCCATATTCACCGACGCGGCATAAATCGCTCCGGGCCCGGGCGTCATGGTGTAGTACGGAATGCCGTTTTCGTCGAGAATGCCGCAGATGATGCCGGCTTCCGGCGGACTGGGTGCATTGAAAAGCAGCTTTTCCTTCATGGGAAGCACCTCTCTTTCCCTACTAATATATCACCGGCAGACACGCGCTATCAACCCTCATGCATTTCGCCGCACAGCGCGGGATGCGGTATCATCCGGCGGCAGCGCTCGCGGAATAAATCAGCCCTCGACGCCCTCGCCTGCAGACAGCGCCTCCTCCAAAGCTTCCGCGGCAGCGTCCGTCCCGGCGGAGGGAGCCGCGCCTTGCCCTTCACACGCGCGGCAAAGAGGTCCGCGAAGATACGCAATGGTCATGAGGATACTGCATACGACCCAGCCTGCCGGGTACGCGAGCGCGACGGCGATGAATCCGCCGCCGAGGAGCTTGGATACGAACAGATAAATCTGCCGGAACACAACGAACGAGGAGATCATCACGATCATGGGCGTTTTGGCGCGACCCGTGCCGCGAAGCGCGCCCGCGAAAATCTGGTTGAAGCAGGTCAATACGTAGAAAGGCGAGATGATCGCGAGGAAACGCCCGCCGTAATCGAGCACAGCCGGGTCATTGGTGAAAATCGACACCAGAGGCCGGCGGAAAAGCACCATCAGCGCGCAGAGCACAGCCTGTCTCTTATACAC
>JAPXSN010000038.1:0-13484 GCA_033813015.1 Clostridia bacterium
GATAAATTCATACATTTTTTTGCAAAATCCCCTTGATTTTTCGGGGGGGTATGATATGCTAAAGGAAATTTGACGTTTTTAGAGGTGCCCTTATGATAAACAGGATGGCCAATGCCACAATTACTGGAATAGTAAAAAGTGTACCAGTATTTCCTTTTGTGGATAACACATTTGATTTTTCTCTTCTCATTATGTCTCTCCTAATCTAAGCGCACTCTGGGATCGATTATGCCGTACATAATGTCAACTAACAGATTGCATAGCATAAATATCAAAACCATAATCAAAGTAATACTTTGAGTTACCGGGTAGTCAGATTTGCTAATGGAATCTGCCAAAAGGGATCCTACACCGTTGAGGGAGAATACCTTCTCTACTAGAACAGAACCTCCTAACATGCCAGATATATCCAAAGCCGTAACCGTCATAATAGGAATCAAAGCATTTTTTAGCGCGTGCTTATATACGACAGTTCCTCTGGAAAGGCCCTTAGCCGTTGCGGTTTGAATGTAAGGAGCCTGAAGCTGCTCGACCATATTGCTCCGTGTAATTCTCATGGATAAAGCCACGCGAACCGCGGCCAAAGCAACCGACGGCAAGAAAAGATATCTGAGATTGCTCCAGAAGTTGCTGCCTGTACCAAAGGTAGGGAATATAGGCAAGACCATGGTAAACAGGAGCATGAGTAAAATACCCGTAAAAAAGGGTGGTGAGGAAACAAACACTAGAGATGTAACCGTGAACGTCTGATCCAATAAGCTGTTCTTGCGGGCTGCGCTGATGACCCCCAGCGGAATAGCCAAGACGATAATTAGCACGGAACTCATCAAGACTAGTTGTACTGTGGTTTTATAACGAACGGACAGCAACTGGGTAACGGCTTCCCTTTGTTGGAAGCTCTTGCCTAAATCTCCAGTAAATAAGCCCCTAATCCAGGTGGTATACTGACCAGGCAGGGATTTATCCAGATTATATTCTCTCATCAAGGCCTGTCTGGTCTCTTCACTCATTGCCTTACCTTTTGAGATAGATGCAATAGGATCCAATGGAGTCATTCTGACAACAGTAAATATAAGTATGGATACTATGAAGAATACTACTATCAGCTGTAGAATCCTTTTCGAAACGTACTTAAACATCTCACACTCCTAGGAATACAAATCCGCATCGTCTCTGAAGGTTCCTGCAAGAGGCGTACCAGTCAGGAAAGCAATGAAGGCTTCTTTGTAGTCCTTGCCTTTGTATCTTACCGTGACTTCATCTAGGCGCTCCGTGTTGGGAGCCAACATTGCTTTCCAGGCCTGAGCCTCTGCTGTATACCTTACGTCGATATTGACAGGGCCAACTATCTTCATGGGTTTGATCTTTTCTCTGTCCAGGTTTTGAAGAGCAGATTTTACTTCTTCTCTGATCATGCGAGCTGTAATATTGGGATGGACGCAGGCGGCTGAGCCGTTGCTGATGCAGCGCTTGGTTTCCACCGTGTGTATGCCTTCCACGTTCTTTTTTGCATCGGTAGTAACAATATCGTCTCCAGAAATAAAAACCACAGGAACTCCATAATAGCCAATCATATGTCCGATTAATTCGTATTCGGAAAATATTTTTCCATTTAGCTTCATTTCTACCATGGAGGCGTAGGCATAGCTGTGACTGATTACGCCCTTGCTCCCCTTTCTGGTATGATACCCAATCAAAAGAGCGGCGTCATAGCCCAATTCGCAGCCTTCAGCCATTGTAAAGGGTCTATCTGCGCCTGAACAAAGTATAGTGCGTTCATCCAAGTCGGTAATGCGAAGATTGTCCCCGCCGTTATGGGCGTCGCAAACAAATACATTCTCGGCCCCTGCATCGCAGGCGCCAGCAACTGCGGCATTAATATCTCCAGCCATCAGTTTGCGTGCATAATCATACTCCGGAAGACCCGGTATAACCTGCCCTAGCTTGAAGATTCCGGAAATTCCTTCAGCATCCATACTAATGTAGACTTTCATTCTTTCACTCCTAGTGCTGTTATTTTCGATAGAATTGCGATCGAAGGATCTAAGAAGTATATATAATATTCTAACACAAAATAAAATATTTGAACATTGCGGTCTTTATAAATTATAAATCGATCATTGCGGTTTTTATTGATCTGCCCCCCCCAATCCTTTATTCTGCCCCCCATTGTCAACACAACTTTTCGCAGGTGCTAAGTTATGTCCTTTCTCCGGCGGTGCCGATATTGTTTCTTGAGGTCTGAGGCACGTGCCCCTTCGCCGCAGGGTATCCTTGAGCCGGCAGGCCGCGCGCGATATAATGGGGCGGCGAGGGCTGCGGCATGGAGCTGCATTGTTTCCGTCGGCCCTCGGCAAGCGTCGCCATCGCGCGCGGGCGAACGGGTCAGGGACGAAGGGCTTATGCTGCCCAGCCTCTTTGCTGCATGTATCGTGTTGCCGGCGGCAATCCATCCGCCGAGGTGTGCGGCCTTACGGTATTGTAATGCGGGATATACGCATTGAGCATCTGCCGTATATCGCGCGGCGTTATGTTGCTCTTATGCAGCTTATCAATCAAATCAATCATCGTGTGAACACTTGTGTCGAGCATGGGCCCGCTGATTTTGCCGCGGTAGCGCAGTATCTGCTGCGCGGTACAGCGGCAGGGCGTGACGCGCGAGCCGAAGAAGCCGCACGGGCAGGGATTCATCGCCGCGACGAGCATGAAGTCCGCGGGATAGGTCGAGCGCGCCGCCGCGCGCGTGATGGTTACAAAGCCGTCCTCGAGCGGCTGGCGAAGCGCCTCGAGCACATCTTTGGGGAACTCCGGGAACTCGTCGAGAAACAGAACCCCGTAGTGCGCGAGGCTGATTTCCCCCGGCAGCGCCTTGGGCCCGCCGCCGATGAGCGACACGCCCGAGGCCGAGTGATGCGGTGCGCGGAACGGCCGCTCCGACACCATGCCGTCTTTGCCCTTGAGCGCGCCCGTCACGGAATGGATCTTCGTAATTTCCAGCGCCTCGGCGAAGGACAGTTCCGGCAATATCGATGGAATGCTGCGCGCGAGCATGGTCTTGCCCGAGCCGGGCGTACCTACGAGCAGCAGGTTGTGCCCGCCCGCGACCGCTACCTCCGCGGCGCGCTTGGCTCCCTGCTGGCCCTTGATATCCGAAAAGTCGGCGGAATAAGCGACGCTGGCGACATCCCACCCGCGCGGCGGATAGACCTCGAGCGGCATGCCGCCCTTGAGCATCGCCACGAGGGAACGCAGGTTTGCCGCAGGGACTATTTTTACCCCGGCGATGTACGAGGCCTCGGCCGCGTTCTCCGGCGAGAGCGCCACCGAGGCGATGCGTTCCTTGTAAGCGCCGATGACCATGGGGAGTATGCCCGCCACGGGGCGGACGCTGCCGTCGAGCGCAAGCTCGCCGAGGAACATGAAGCCTTCGGTCAGCTTTTGATCGAGCTGCCCCGTCGCCGCGAGGATGCCCATGGCGATGGGCAGGTCGTAGACCGAGCCTTCCTTCCTTTGGTCTGCGGGAGCGAGGTTGACCGTCACGCGACCTTGCGGATACGTGAAGCCGGAGTTGCGAATGGCCGAGTGCACGCGCTCCTTGCTCTCCCGCACGGCGGCGTCCGGCAGGCCCACGAGCTCAAAGGCGGGAATGCCGCCGCCGGAATCGACCTCCACGCGCACGAGGAAGCCCTCGAGCCCCGATAGGCCGTAGCTGACGATGCGGGAGAGCATAGGCGATACCTCCGCTGTTTAGTTTTGCTTTTTCTCCTGTGCTGCCTCCGCTTCCCCTGCGGATCCGTTCTTTCCATCCTCCGGATTTCGTCCTTTGAACACGAGCAGCTTGTTGCCCGCGAAGTTTACGAGCGCGGCGCCGCCGGAGGCGAGGAGCAGATTGACGAAATTGATATCGATGCCCATCGGGCCGCTGCACAGGGCGAACACCCCTTCGTTGACGCCGAGGGAAACGAGGTTGACGAGCAGAAACAGAGACATTTCGCGCAGCGTGCGGTTCTTTTCCTTGCGGAAGGTCCACATCGTATTCCAGACGTAGCTGTTGACAATGCCCGCTGTATAAGAAATGACCTTGGCGACATGCTCGTTGACGCCAAACAGCTTTGTAAGCAGGTAGAACAGGCCGAAATCCACGCCCGTGTTGACCACGCCCACGATGTCGAATTTGATGAACTGCCACACGGTCGTTTTCAGGTTGCTTTTCATGTTGGATGGTTTCCTTTTTTCGTCGATATCCCTCAGTAGCCCATGAACGTCCAGCTCGGCAGCCACTCGAGCAGCCGGATATACGCGCGCGGCGCGGCCACGCCCGTGATGGCCGGGTAGAACAGGATGAACAGCGTTACCGCCGCGCCCATCCAGACCCACTTCGCCTTCGCCCAGGCAGGGTCGCTCTGCTCTTTGTACTGCAGCAGGCGCGCCGTAATCAGGATGATGAAGGGCACGCTGGCGAAGTAATGGTAGATGAATGTGCAGCGCGTGACGAGCACCCACGGCGCGAGCTCCGCGAGCAGCGCGACGAACAGCGCAAACCAGGTTTCATCCGGCTTGAGCTTGCCGCGGATGAGCTTGATGAGAGCCATTGAAGCGCCGACGCAGCACACCCACCACACGGCGGGGTTGCCCAGAGCCGAAATGGTGCCTATATAACCCTCCGCCACATCGTAGCTGACGTAATACCACATGGGGCGCAGGATGAAAGGCCACTGCCACCATGGGGACTGGTAAGAGTGCGTGGCCGTGAGCGTGCTGTGGTAATTGTACATGAACTTCTGTACGCCCAAGATGCCTTCGAGGTCGTAGTGCGAAACGCTCAATACATACGGCAGATAAGAGAGCAGGTAGATGGCGACGGGCACGGCGATGTAGAACACAACGCACCAGAGCAGCGTATATATCGTGTTTTTCCAGAACGGCGCGACCGCAGCGCGAAGATTATCATCCTCGCTGTCCCTGAAGCGGCAGTATTGTGCGTAACGCTGCATGAGCGAGATGAACAGCAGCACGGCCATGCCGCCGCCCGCGTAAATGCAAATCCATTTGCTCGCTGCGCCAAGCCCAAAGAACAGCCCGCCCAAGGCGAGGGGTTTGAGGGTCTTTTTGAGGCCGTCGGTGTAGAAATTCATCCTGAAATACTGATACATATAGTAGAACATCAGGATGATGAAGAACACGCCGTATACGTCTATGGTGGCGATGCGCGTCTGTGTATAGTGCATGAAGTCGAACGCGAAGAGCACCGCGACAAGCAGCGCATACTCGCTGTTCTTGAAGAGGCGCTTGCCGAAGGCGTAGAGTATGGGCACCATGCCGATGCCGAAGAGCGCGCCAACGATGCGCCAGCCAAGCGGATTCATGCCGAAAACCGCGATGCCCAGCATGATGAATATCTTACCCAGAGGCGGATGGGAGTTCTCGTAGGGCTTGAGTCCGTTGAGATGCTCGTAGGCCGTGCGCGCGTGGTACAGCTCGTCGAAATACATGCCGTACATGTAGGAGCCGTGCGCGGGCACCTGATCGGGTTCGTCAAAAAGCGCCTCCGCGCCCGCGGATACCGTGACGGGGATGTAATTGCCCGCATCGTCGAACAGCGCGATCTCGTTGAACCACACCTCGCCCACCGTGACCCGGAGCGTGAGCGCCGCGGCCGTGACATCCCCGCCGATGCTCTCCCAGCGGAACATATCCCCATTGTCCTCGACATAGGTGATAAGCGTGTCGCCGTTTGAGGTAAGCTCGACCGTGCCCGTGTACAGCCCGCCGAAGACGCGGATATCCTTGATGTGCGTTTCCTGAGCAAGGGTTATGCTCACCGTGTCGCCAAAGGAGCCTGTCCAATAGGTTTCGGGTGCGACGGTCGTGCCGAGGTTGACAAGCGCGACTGCGCCGTAAACGAGCGTGAGCGCGAGCACGTATATCTTGTCCCGCTTCGTATAATGAAGCTTGTTGTCGACCGGCTCGGGAAGCGCCGTGGTTTTTTCCCGTTCGCGTTTCTTCTCGACGAAGGCCGGATAGTTAACGCGGCTGAAAACGATGCCGCAGCACGTCCACGTCAGATACGCGAACGCGCCGACGCTCATGAGAGAGCCCACTGCTGTGACAATGTCGTAGATGATGCCGCGCGCCTGCTGGTGATCCACGATTACGAATGCCATCATTGCGTTGAAGAGTGCGGCAATCGTCATCCAAAGATACGCGGTGATGAGCCGCTTGTCGCGATAATAGACAAAGGCAACAAGCAGCATAAGCAGCGCCGGGAAGAGATATCGCTCGTGCATGTACTGGCCGAGCGTGAACAGCGCCGCGATCAGCCACGCCATGCAAAGCGTGAGCGCATGCTTCTCATGCTTCCTGTCGAACACATAGAGCACGATCGCGAAGGCAACCGAAAGGATGATAAAGGCCGTGCCCCACATCCAATAGGGAACCCCTAGAAATAGCGTTTCGATGCCCGTCCAGTTGCCGCCCATGAGCGCCATAAGGTTGAACGCCTCGATGCTCGCGTAGGGATAGCTCGTCGCCGTGCCGAGTATTTTCGAAAGAAACCACAGCGGCTCCTGCCCGTTTTGGAACGGCAGCGCGATGAGGAAGATGGCCGCGCACGCGGCCGCGACCGCGGCGAGGGTGCGAAGCAAGCCCTTGACGAAGCCCTGATCCCATATCTTGCAAAAATACGCAGCTGCGAGCAGGGGGCCGGCCATGAGCGCCTGCGGTTTTGTCACGATGGCCACGCCGTAAACGAGTCCGGCAAGGATGAGCCTATCCTCTAGGAAGAGCCAGATCACCGCGAGCAGAAGCAGCGTGAGGATCTGGTCGATCTGTCCCCAACCGCCCGAGATGAACGCCATGAGCGGATTGAAAGCGACGAAGGCTGCGAGCGCCAGGGGCAACCTGCCCGTGCGCGGGTCAATGGAGTCTTGGCTTTCACCCGCGCGCCGCGCGATGCGGTAGATCAGATACGCGGCGAGCAGGTCCGCGAGTATGCCCGGCATTTTGACGATCAGGGCGTAGCCCGCGCTGCCGTAGGCGAGGCCGCTGCCGAGCTTGCCCATGAGCCAGAGCATGTACATATAGCCCGGCGGATAATCCGCGAATATGCCGGAGGTATAAAAATCGCGAATGCCTCCCTGAGCGAGGTTATATGCCCAGGCCATGAAGCAGTTGATGTCTGTCGGATGCCCGTAGAAGATCAGCGAGCACGCGCAGCGCACGAGGAATGCCGCGAGCATGATGAAGGCGAGCCAGAAGCCGTCGCTCATGCCCTGACGCGCAAGGTCCCCGGAATTATCCGTTTCAATGAAGCGGCGATAGACCATGACGGCCGCGAGCGCGGTTATGAGCATCGCGAGCATCATGTAGCCCATGCCGGGGATGTCCGTTTCGCTCCCGGCCTCGCCCTCATCCTCCTCGACGGAGGCGACGGAAAAGTCCGCCGCGTCGCCGTGGAAGCCTGAGAGCTTTTCCATTGTTACGTCGTCAAACCACGCCTCGCCCTCGGAGAGCGCGCCGTAACCTCCCACGCGCACGCACACCGAAAGCTCGGTCTGCCCTTTGGCGGTTTTGCCGGTAAGCTCGAGCGCGACCCAGCCGTCGCTTGTGCCAAAGACGCCCTCGCTGCACGCCAGCGAGCCGTTGATGGATATGTTCGCACCCGCGCCGCCCGCGACGGCTGCGGTTTTGACGCGACAGGTGATTTTATAGTAGGAATTGGCCTTGACCTTGACGGTCTGGTAGAGCCGCGCGTCGTTGCCGCCCGCGCCGCAATAGATGTGGGCGACGCCGCTCCCGTCGAGCGTTTCGGCAGAGGCGTAGCCGAGCGCCGCCTCCGTATACCACGCCTCGTAGTTCCATTCTTCGGGGAGACCGTCGCCGGAAATCTCCTCGAAGCCGCCGTTGTCGATGAGCGATGCATCCGCGAGCGCCGCGGGAGAAAGGAGCAAGAGCAAAAGCACGAGCGCAAAGGAAAGCAGTCTCTTCATAAACGCCTCAAAACGCAATAATGGATCAGGTATATAGAATACCATATTTCTGTCAGTTTCTCACCATATCGCGGTATTTATTAACAATTATGCCGGAAATGCGTTCTCGATATGCGTAACCCGTCCCGATGGCAACGCCACCTCGACCACGTCGAAGCGAAGGCTTGCCTCCATTAAGCCGTGATCGGCGGCGTAAGCCGTGGCTGCTCTGACGATGTTCTGCTGTTTTTTCATTGTGACGGCCTCCCGCCCGAGGCCGAAGAGCGACGAGCTTCTCGCCTTGACCTCGATGAAGACCGTGGTTTCCCCATGCTGCATAACGAGGTCGATCTCGCAGCGCTGTGCGCGGTAGTTCTTTTCCAGAAGCTCGTAGCCCTTATGTTGCAGATGGTGCAGCGCAAGTCTTTCGCCCTCGGCGCCGCGCGCGGTTTTCTCGCTCATACGCCCCCCAATATCCCTTTAATGAAGCTTCGCCGGTGCAGCGGGCACGGGCCGAACGCGCGGAGGGCCGCGATGTGCTCCGCCGTGCCGTAGCCCTTGTTGCGCGCAAAGCCATATTCGGGATACAGCTCGTCCATTTGCGCCATATACGCATCTCGCTCGACCTTGGCGAGGATGGATGCCGCGCCGATGAGATAGCACAGCGCATCCCCATGCACGACGGGGTGCTGTGCCGCCGGGATATCCAGCCCGCGCACGGCATCCACGAGCGCGTCGGAGCAGGGCTGCCCCATGGCGGCGTATGCCGCGCAAAAGGCTTTTTTCGTGGCGTTGAGTATGTTGATTTCGTCGATCTCATCCTGGAACACCCAGCCCAGGCCGTATGCGAGCGCATCCTCGCGGATGCGCGGGGCGAGCTTTTCCCTCCGTGCGGGAGTGAGCTTCTTCGAGTCGTTGATGAATTCGATCAGCGGCTCCGGCGGCAGCACGACGGCCGCCGCGACCACCGGCCCCGCGAGAGGCCCGCGGCCCACTTCATCCATGCCCGCGGGGAGTACCCCCCGCGCCCAGAAGGCGCGCTCGGTTTGGGTGAGGGTGTAAAGCCGCGCCTGCTCCTTCGGGCGTGTCATCGGATTTCCTCCGGCGCTTCGAGCGTTGCCCTGGCGATCTTCCCCGCGCGGAATTCGTCGAGGGAAACGCGCGCCGCGCGCTCGGTATCCAGCACGTTGCCCGAAAGCCGGAAGCCCCGGCTCACGCACACGGCCTCGAGCAGCTCCTGCGGCGCCATACCCGGGCGTATCGCGGCGTAGCGGGCGGCAAGCTCCTTCGGGCAGAGCGCATTGAGGTCACAAAGCAAATCCCCTGCGAGCTGTTCAATATCCATGATGTCGTCGTTGATGGAGCCGATGTAGGCGAGGTGTTTTGCCAGAAGCGGATCCTCGAGCTTGGGCCAGAGCAGGCCGGGGGTATCCATCAGCTCAAGATAAGGGCCTATTTTCACCCACTGCTTGCCCTTGGTGACGCCGGGCTTATCCCCGACCTTGGCGCGGTTTTCGCCCGCGACGCGGTTGATGAAGGTGGATTTGCCCACATTCGGGATACCCGCAACCATCGCGCGCACGGTCTTCATGACGCCCTTGGCGCGCATTTTCGCAACCTTTTCGGCCGCGGCGGCCTCTATGGCCGAGACGGCGGCCTTCCTTTTCGCGGAGCTCGTCGCGACAAAGTCCATGGCCACGACGCCCTGCTTTCTATAATGTTCGAGCCACGCCTTGGTCAGCGCGGTCGAAGCGAGGTCGCTTTTATTCAATAGGATGACTCTGTTTTTCGTCGCAAACAGCGCGTCGAAATCCGGGTTGCGCGTTGCGCTCGGCGCGCGCGCGTCGACAAGCTCCACCACGACGTCGATGAGCGCGAGGTTCTCCTCGAGCATGCGCTTGGCCTTGGCCATATGGCCCGGATACCATTGTATCTGCATGGCGCTCCCCCATTTGAAGCAAAGCCCCCGGAGGCCGTAGCCGCGGGGGCTTCATCATCGTTTTGATTATTTCTCGTCTATGCGCTCGACGATCTTGGCAGCCTTGCCCGAACGATCGCGCAGATAGAAGAGCTTCGCCCTGCGCACGCGCCCGTGGCGCACGACCTCGATGCGGCCGATGCGGGGGCTGTTGTACGGGAAGGTCCTCTCCACGCCAACGCCGTAGGAAAGACGGCGCACGGTGAAGGATTTGCGGATGCCGCCGCCCTGAATCTTGATGACGATGCCTTCGAAGTTCTGCAGCCTCTCGCGGCTGCCCTCGATGACCTTCACGTAGACGCGGACGGTGTCGCCGATCTCAAGTTTGGGCAGATCCGTGCGGATCTGTTCCTTTTCGAGTTCCCTGATGATATCTGCCATTTGTTCTCCTTCCTCGCAGACGTTCTTATGAGCCTTGCGCCCACATTGGACCGCCCGCTGTACCGACCGCCATTATACCACGGCGGTTTTTGCAATGCAAGTGCTTATTTCCCTTGATTTTTTTGATTTTTCAGGCTCTCGAGGAGCGCTTTATCCTTTTTATCGAGCGCGAGCCCTTCGAGCAATTCCGGCCTTCGCTCATAAGTCAACCTGATGGCCTCGTCCCGCCGGAAGCGCGCGATCAAAGCGTGGTTGCCGTTGAGGAGCACCTCGGGCACGTCCATGCCGCGAAAGCTCGCCGGCCGCGTGTACTGCGGATATTCGAGCAAGCCATCGGAAAACGACTCGTCCGCGGCGCTCTCTTCGCTGCCCAGAACGCCCGGCACGAAGCGCGAAACGCAATCGATGAGCACCATCGCAGGCAGTTCGCCGCCGGTGAGCACATAGTCCCCGATGGAAATCTCCATATCCATCGCGCATGACACGCGCTCGTCGATGCCCTCGTAATGGCCGCAAAGCAAAAGCAAACGCGGCTTTTGGGAAAGCTCCTTCGCGAGCCCGGGAGTGAGCCGGTCGCCCCGCGGGGAGAGCGTGACGCGCAGCGCTTCGTGGCAGGGGTCGATCGCCTCGAGGCAGGAGTAGACGGGCTGCGCCATCATGACCATGCCCGCGCCCCCGCCGAATGGATAATCGTCGGTGTTGCGGTGCTTGTTTTCGGAATACTCGCGTATGTCGTGCAGGCGGAATTCCACAAGCCCCTTTTCCGCGGCGCGTCCGAGCATGCTCGAGGCGAGCACCCCGCCGAACATGCCGGGAAAAATCGAGAGTATGTCAATCCTCAAACAGACCGACCTCCTCGAGCACGGCTTCGTCGAGCACAACGCGCCCTTTTTCCGTATCCACCGAGACGAGCAGTTTTTTGAGCGCGGGAACCATGAGCTTCCTCGCGCCCTCGATGAGATACACATCGTTCGCGCCGGTCTCGAGCACCTCGGTAAGAATCCCCAGCGGCTTGCCGTCGGATGTGCTCACCTCGCACCCCACAAGGTCGCACACGAAGTACGAGCCCTCGGGCAGCGCCACGGCGTGCGCGCGGTCCACGCACAGATAAAGCCCGCGAAGCTTTTCGGCCTCCTCGCGCGTCGCGGCGCAGGAAAGAGTCAGCGTAACGCTTCCCTCCTTGACGCCCGCACCGGAAACGCTCACGGGAACGTATTCGCCCTTGACTTCTAGGAACGCATCCTCGAGCGCGTGGAAGCGGGAGGGATCGTTTGTAAGGGGCACGAGCTTTACAGCGCCCCGTATGCCGTGCGCCCGGACAATCTGCCCGACACGCAGGTATTCCGCCCTGCCGTCCATGCTCACACGATCTCGACGATGTACTTCTTGTTTTCCTTGATGGAAGCTGCCTTCACCACCGTGCGGATGGCCTTGGCAATGCGTCCCTGCTTGCCGATCACCTTGCCCATATCCTCGGGCGCGACAGTCAGCTCAATGATCGTGGCCTTATCGCCCTCTTTTTCCTCAACCTTGACCAATTCGGGCTTGTCCACGAGATTCATCGCGATAAACTTAACGAGCTCGCCCATGGTCTGCCTCGCCGACGCTTGCGCCGTCACTGCAGCGCGCCGCTCTTTTTGAGCAGGCCGCGCACGGTGTCGGTGGGCTGCGCGCCGTTCTTGAGCCAATACTGCGCCCTCTCGCCATCCACCTTGATCTCGGCGGGGTCGGTGAGAGGATTGTAGTATCCGAGCTCCTCGATGAACGCGCCGTCGCGCGGCGCGCGGGAATCCGCGACGATGATGCGGTAGAACGGTGCCTTCTTGGCGCCCATCCTGCGAAGTCTGATCTTGACCATATTGGTTTTCCTCCTGATGTAGTCTTAGTTTATCCGAAAACGGCGAACCGCTGTCGTATCGATTAAAATCCGAAGAAGCCTTTCCTTCCGCCCTTTTTGAAGCCCTTCTTGCCCGCGCCCGCGAATTGCTTCATCATCTTGCGCCCGGCTTCGTACTGGTTCAACAGGCGGTTGACCTCCTGTATGCTCGTGCCGCTGCCCCTGGCGATGCGCTTCCTGCGGCCGGCGTTGAGGATGTCGGGCCTGCGCCTCTCCTGCGGGGTCATCGAGCGGATGATGGCCTGCGTGCGCGCAAGCTGCTTTTCGTCGACCTGCATATTGCCCAGCTTCGAGGCATCCACGCCCGGCAGCATGGCAAGTATGTCCTGCATGGAGCCCATGTTCTTCATCTGCTCCATCTGGTCGAGATAGTCCTCGAGTGTGAAGTCGTCGTTTCGAAGCTTGGATTCAAGCTCCACGGCCTTTTTTTCATCAAAGGCGGTCTGCGCCTTTTCTATGAGCGTGAGCACATCCCCCATGCCCAGGATGCGCGAGGCCATGCGGTCGGGATGGAATGGCTCGATGTCCGTGAGCTTCTCGCCCGTGCCGCTGAACTTGATGGGCTTA
This sequence comes from Clostridia bacterium, assembly GCA_033813015.1. Classification (GTDB taxonomy): domain Bacteria; phylum Bacillota; class Clostridia; order Christensenellales; family CAG-138; genus Phil1. The sequence goes on from JAPXSN010000038.1 coordinate 12,791, forward strand.
CCCGTGACGGCCTTGACCGAAAGCGCTGCGCCTCCGCGGGTGTCGCCGTCGAGCTTGGTGACGATCACGCCCGTGAGGCCGAGCTTTTCGTTGAAGGTCTTTGCGACGTTGACAGCGTCCTGCCCCGTCATGGCGTCGATGGTGAGCAGTATTTCCGCCGGATGGACCGCGTCGCGAATGGCGGCGATCTCGTCCATCATGCCCTCGTCGATGTGGAGTCTTCCCGCGGTATCGAGGATGACGAGGTCACACAGATTCCGCCGCGCGTGCTCGACGGCGAGCTTGGCGGTCTCTATCGGGTTCGCCTGCCCACGCTCAAAGACGGGTACGCCGACGCGCTCGCCCACGATCTTCAACTGGTCGATGGCCGCGGGGCGATAGATGTCGCACGCGACAAGCATGGGCGATTTGCCGTATTGTTTTTTGAGATAGCCCGCGAGCTTGCCCGCCATGGTGGTTTTGCCCGCGCCCTGAAGGCCTGCGAGCAGGATGATAGACGGCGTCGCCGAGCCGAACTCGAGCTTGGCGTTCGCGCCGCCCATGAGCGCGGTCAGTTCCTCGTTGACGATCTTGACGACCTGCTGGCCGGGCGTGAGGCTTTCGAGCACACCGGAGCCCACCGCGCGCGCGGTGACGCTGTTGATGAAATCCTTGACGACGGAAAAGCTCACGTCCGCCTCGAGCAGCGCGAGCT
>JAPXSN010000039.1:0-13363 GCA_033813015.1 Clostridia bacterium
GCCTACATGGAGCTGCCCGCGGGGAGCTTCCAGCTTTTGCCCTACGAAAAGGCCGCCGGGCTCTCCTTTTCCACGCATATGCTGCCTTTGCCGCTGATGATGGACTATGTGCGCGCGGAATGCGGCTGCGCCTGCTACGTCATAGGCATACAGCCCGCGGATACCTCGCAGGGCATCGGCATTTCGCCGCGTGTGCGGGAAGGCGCGCGCAAGCTCGCGCGCATGTTCGGCGCGGCGGCGCAAAAACGCGGAGAACTTGACAATTGACAATGGACAATGGGCAATCGGGGAACGATTCGCAGCCCGCGCAAAAAGCGCGGGCCGCTGCGGCTTGAAAGGCGGTTCATGCCGCCCCCGCGACTACCGGTTCCTGCATAAATTCTTATCTCCTGCTGCACTTTTCGCGCATTGAAAGCGGTTTATATTCGTATCTTAACACCATATGCAATGAAGGACGGCAAAAGCTGCTTTCCCATGAATTTGCCTTATATCCCCGCGCCTGCGTATAAGAATTAGCGGATTGCAATTGACAGGATGAGAGAATATAATCAGCATGAAGGCATTTGGGCAGCATTGCGCTGTTTTCTACGAAAGGAGCAAGTAACCATGATCAAGGATGCTATCGAGGCTCTGGGCATCGTCGCGCCCAAGGCAGTGTACCGCAACCTCACGCCCGCGAGGCTTGTCGAAATGGCACTCGCGCGCGGGGAGGGCATGCTTTCCGAATCCGGCGCGCTGAGCGTCACCACGGGCAAATACACCGGCCGCTCGCCGGAGGACCGTTTTGTCGTCGACCTGCCTGAAATTCACGACGAAATCGACTGGGGCAAGGTCAATGTGGCCATCAGTCAGGAGAAATACAAGGCCATCTACAACCGCATGACCGCTTATTTGCAGGGCAGGGACATCTTCGTGTTCGACGGCTTCGCGGGCGCGGACGAGCGCTATCACCTCAAGGTGCGCATGGTCAACGAGCTTGCGAGCGAAAACCTGTTCATCCATCAGCTTTTGATACGCCCGTGCGAAGGAGATCTCGAGAACTTCGTGCCCGACTTTACGTTCATCGCGGCGCCGGGCTTCAAGTGCGTGCCCGAAATCGACGGCGTAAACAGCGAGGCCGCCATTATACTGAACCTCGTGGAGCGCACGGTCATCATCGCGGGCAGCCAGTACGCGGGCGAAATCAAAAAGAGCGTATTCTCCGTGATGAACTACCTGCTGCCCAAGCAGAACGTCTTTAGCATGCACTGCTCCGCCAACATCGGCGCGGAGGGCGACAGCGCGCTGTTCTTCGGCCTTTCCGGCACGGGCAAGACCACGCTAAGCGCGGATCCGCTGCGCAGGCTCATCGGCGATGACGAGCACGGCTGGAGCGAGGACGGCATTTTCAACATCGAGGGCGGCTGCTACGCCAAGTGCATCAACCTCTCCAAGGAGAACGAGCCGCAGATCTGGGACGCCATCCGCTTCGGCGCGCTCGTCGAGAACGTTGTGATGGATCCCGAAACGCGCAAGTTCGATTTCAACGACGGCTCGCTCACCGAGAACACGCGCGCGGGCTATCCCGTGGACTTCATCCCCAACTGCGTCATCCCCGGCGTAGGCGACCATCCCAAGACCGTCATCTTCCTGACCGCGGATGCCTTCGGCGTGGTTCCGCCCATCAGCAAGCTCAACGCGGATCAGGCCATGTACCACTTCGTTTCCGGCTACACCTCGAAGCTCGCGGGCACGGAGCGCGGCATCGTCGAGCCGCAGACGACCTTCTCCACGTGCTTTGGCGCACCCTTTCTGCCGCTGCACCCCTCGGTATACGCCAATATGCTCGGCGAGCGCATCGAAGCGCACAAGACCAACGTATATCTCGTCAACACCGGTTGGGCGGGCGGCAAATACGGCGTGGGCAGCCGTATGAAGATCAAATACACGCGCGCGATGGTCTCGGCCGCGCTCAACGGAGAGCTCGAAAAGGCCGAGTTCGTGCTCGACCCCTACTTCAACGTACTCGTGCCTAAAACCTGCCCCAACGTGCCGGACGAATTCCTCGACCAGCGCGCCCTCTGGCAGGATAAGGCCGAATACGAGGCCACGGCCAAGGATTTGGCCGCCCGCTTCGTAAAGAACTTCAAAAAGTATGACAACATGCCGCAGAACATCGTGGACGCGGGACCGAAAGATAGCTAATAACTAACGGCTAATAGTGAATAACTGCTGTATGTGGGGATTCCGCGGAGCGGAATCCCTTTCATTTACAAAAAAGAATCCCCGCCTTTAAAGCGGGAATCCTCCGAGTCCGGATAGTTATTCGCCATTACTTATTAGCCATTAGTTGAAAATATCGTTCTGCCTGATCTGCGTGCCGTCCGCTTCCGGCACGGTCATGGAGCGCACGAGGTCCTCAACGTGCGCGCGCCGCATTTCGGAGAGCATGCGCTTGATGTAGGCCACCTGCGAAATGCCCACAAGCTCGAAGAGCATTTCCATGACGCGCCCGAGCGAAGGTTTTTCCTCGAAGACGATGTGCAGTTTGTTCTGCTTGATTATAATGGAAATCACGCGCGTGTTCGGCGTTTCGATGAGGGAACAGGACAGATAGATGCGAATTTCGCCCGGCAGCAGCTTCCACGCGGCGCGTGTGCCTATCAACTGCACCTCGCCCTTCATGGCGAGCCACCCATCCCCGAAGCCGCCGTCCGGCCGGATGAAGAGGGCGTTGCGTTCCTCGCGCTCATAAAAATAGACGGCGAGACCCTCCGGCCGCCTCTCGAAGCGCAGCATGTCGCAGCCCGCCGTGTAGTTGCCGTGCACGGCCTGCAGCGCCTGCGGGAACAGGCCGCCCGTGTTGTTGTCGAGCGCGTACTCGCGGTTGTCCAAAAGCTCCGCGATGCGGCGGAACTCCTCCGCGTCCGTGCCGAGGGACGCCGGAAGCGACGGCTCGTAACGAAGCCCCTCGAGGCGTTCCCGCAGCGCGGCATGCGCCGCGGGATCCGGCGGCAGGGTCTGCTCCGAAGCCCGCGCGAAAAGTTTTTGTATATGGCCGCCCAGCGTGCCGGAGGCGAACAGGTTCGCGCTGCCGCTGAAGATCGCAACGATTGCGTCATGCTTGGGCATAACGACGACGTACTGGCCGAACGCCCCGTTAAACTGGAAGGAGCCCTCGTCATCCGCCATCCACAGCTGGTAGCCGTAGCCGTGCTTCAATTCGCCGTTTGGCGTTTTGATCTGCGGCCGCGTGGCGTTCCTGCACCACGCTTCGCTGAGGATGCGCCTGCCGTTCCACACGCCGCGGTTGAGGTAGAGCTGTCCGAGTTTAGCGGCGTCCTCGAGCGTCAGCGAGAGCCCCCAGCCGCCCTTTTCCACACCCTGCGGGCATTTTTCCCACTCGTAGCGCACGATGCCCAGCGGCTCGTAGAGCCGGGGCCGCAGATAATCCGTGAGGCTCATGCCCGTGCGCCGCCGAAGGATCGCCGCGAGCATGTAGGAGTTCATGGAATTGTACTCGAAGGCGCTGCCTGCCTCGAACTTGGGGATGGACTCCATGAACATCCTTGCCCAATTCTGGTCGAGCGCGGAGCCGACCTCGTTGAAGCGGCAGCCCGTGCTCATGGTCAGCAAATGCCACACCGTATGGGCGCGCAAAATCTTCGCCTGCGCGGCGCCGACATATTCGGGGAAGATGTCAATGAGCCTCTCGTCGAGGGAAAGATAGCCCTCGTCCACCGCGATGCCCACCGCGATGCCCGTGACGGTCTTCGCCATCGAGTAGAGCATGTGCGGCACCTCGGCCCGGTAGGGCGCGAAGCACCCCAGGGCCACCACACGGCCGTGGCGCATGACGAGTGCGCCGTGCACGGCAAGCGTATCCGCCTCCGCGCCGATGTCGGCAAAAAAGCGCGAAAGCGCCGCGCTCGGTATGCCCTGTTCCTCGGGGGTGCTGCGCGGCAAGGGCACGCTCGTGCCGCCCACGGGGAGATAGCGCCCTTTTTGCAGCGCGTAGCCGTAGGGCGAAATGTTGGCGACGTCGTGCTTGAGGAACTTCACGAGCATCTCGACGGAGCGCATCTGTATGGTGATGTCCATACCGTTTTCCTCCCGGCCTGTCATACTAATGGAAAACATTAATGCATCCAAAGCGGCGAGTATTTTTCGATGCAGAGCAAGGAGCCGGAGCGAAACGTAGCAGCGCTACGTTAAACGTAAGGCGACACCGCCCTGCGCGAAAAGGGCCGCCGCGACGTTGCATTTATGTTTGGAATTAGTATCATATCCTTTCAGGCCCGCCGAAGTCGTATTGCGTTTCCTGCGCGTAATCCGCGCCGCCCATGCCGCCCGCGCTTCCGGCGTTGTCCGCGAGTATGCCGCGGTAGAACTCCGCGCTCGCGGCGCTCATGTAGGGATTGAGCCACAAAAAGCCGATGCCCAGCGTGAGCAAGCATAGGAACCCCCAGCCGATGAAGCTCAAGTCGAGGCAGAACCAGCGCGCCTTATAGCCCGCGGTCAGCCGCTTGCTCTCATCCACGGCCTGCCGGATGCCCATCTCCGGGTGCTCCGCCATCAGATAAGGCGCCATGCGGTAGCGGTAGCCCGCAATGATGCCGGGGATGACGAGCAGCAGGGACCAGAGCAGGACGAACAATGCCATGAACAGCCGAAGCCCCAGCGCCTTGCCGAATATCTCGAAGCGCGAGAAGAGCGTTTCAAACTGCGGATTCTCGCCGCGCATGAGCCTGACGTAGAACAGGCTGTGCCCAAGCTCCACCGCGCCGCCGATGAGGAACACCGCTATGCCGTACAAGGTGGCGACGCTCGCCCACCGCGCCGCCGCGCGCAGGCCCGCCTCAGGCAGGTGCAGCAGGCTGAGCAGCGCCGCGAGGTTGGGCGTGCCCGTGTTATAGGCATCCGAGAAGTCGTTCGAATTGAAGTTGAAGTTGAACTGTATTCCGCCCCTCATGCCGCCTCCGAGCAGCGCCGCGACGAGCGTGACGGCCAAAGCGAGTCCCCATCCGCCCGCGAGCGCCTCGCGCGCCGCGCGCCGAAAATCCGTTGCTAAACGCATTGATACCACCATCCTTCCGCAAAAATTATAGCAAATATGAGTGGCAAAAGAAAGGGGATGTCCCTTGACGCATAAAAAAGCCTCCGCTTCGGGCGAAGGCCGTTTTCCGCTTTTTGATTTGCTTACTGCTTGGGGATGCGCCGTGTTTCGCCGTTTGGCGGCGGCTCGGGCGGATAGCCCGGCCCATCCTCAAACTGCGCGCGAAGCTGCTTTTCGCGCAGCGCCTTGCGGCGCGCGAGCCTCTTGCGCTCCTCTTTTTCAAGCGAGGTGAGCGCGACGAGCGCGATGAGCGCGATGGCCGTGAGGACGCTAAGCACAATCAGCACCGTGCGCAGCGCACTCGAAATGGAGCCGCCGACCTCCGATGCGAGTCCGCCGCCCTCGACCTGCACCTCCGGGGTGGGGGTCGCCTCAGGTTCCACGCCGACGTAGCCCGCCGTGATGTAGGCGTTGTACGTATAGACATTGCCCGAAGGGTCCTCTAGGGTGAGCGTGAAGGCGAGATCGCGCGGGGAGCCCACGTTCATGCGCTGGTTGATGGTCTGTGTGCCCTGCGGCACGGTTTCAAGCTGGTAGAGCACGCCGTACTGCGCCTCGAGCAAGGCGAGTTTTTTCATCTCGAGGCTGCCGTTGTTTTCGACGTAGAAATTGATTGCAATGGAACCGGAAGCGTCGAGCGGCTCGGCGATCTCCGCGCGAAAGTTGATGCCGATCAAGGAAGGGTCGATGTATTTACGCACCGTGTAGGTTTCGGTATGATCGGAATAGGAGGTGCCCGTCGCATCCATGCCCGCGATGTAGAACACGACGTTTCGCTCGGCATCCGTCGGCACGCTGTAAGTAAAGCTCGCGCTCTCTCCGATGGCAAGGGCAAACGCATCCTGCGTGACGGAGCTGCCCAATTCATCCGTAATTTTGATTTTGCTGATCTTCTGGTTGCCGGTATTGGTGAGAACCAGCGTGAACTGCTGCCCCTCCGCCGCAGGCGTGCCCGGCTTGACCTCCACGGAGATTTTGCTTTTGACCATGCCCAGAGCCTTATCCTCTATGGTAACGGTACCCACGGTGCCGTCAGCCTGGCGGAAGTTGATCACCGGGGAGCTCGTGACTGTCGCCCGCCCCATGGTATAGGTATAGGTAAACACGTACGGAACGCCCGGTTGCACGACGACGTCTTTGACCATGGGCGCCTTGCCCGCGATCTCCTTATCCGTAATGGAAACGCCCGTGACGGGCACGACGCCGTTGTTGACCAGCGTGTAGGTGATCAGGATGGTTTCGCCCTGCGACGCCTGCGAGGAGCTGACCGTGCGCGTCGCCGTGAGCGGGACCGCCGCCGAGCCGCCGCCCGAGTTGAGCACCGTGATGGGGAAAGAGCCGGACTTCGCCTCGCCGTTCTCCGTCCATGTCACATCGAACGTGAGCGCCGTGCCCACGAGCGCCGCGGGAACCGTAACGGTCTGCTGGAAGGTCATGGACTGCCCCGAGGCGATGACCGCACCCGAAGTGCTCGGAAAAAGCGCGGTGCCGCTGCTGGCGATGATGATATTTTCCATTGGATAGAGCGAATCGTTGTAGATGGTGACGGAAAGCGTCACGCTGCCGCCCTCCGCCGGAACCGCCGCGGGAGCCGAGGTCGCGGTGAACTGCGCCGCGAGCGTCCCCGCGGGGAACAGCGCGAGAACGAGCAGGCAGATGATGAGCAGCGCGGTGATTTTGCGTCCAAGCATCCCTTTAGACCCCTTAAGCGCCAAAGGCGCGAAATATTCCAAATTCGATTATACCCCAAACGCGGCCGCCTTGCTAGACGGGGCGGGCAATTGTTTGATGTTTGTTAAAATTCGCGGGAGATTACGACCTCACCCCGGCGCTCCGGCTTGACTCGGCCGGAGCTCTGCTCGACGAGATCGGCTTCGAACGCCTCCGCCTCCTCCAATGCTATTGCCGCGCGAACGCGCACGTCGTCCGCGTAATCGATGCCGTCGATGCGGGCGTTTTTTCGAAGGTAGCCCTCGAGCGCGCCGAAGCGGGCGTAATCCATGCGAAGCTCGTACGCTACAGCCGGGATGCGTTCTGCCCTGCCCGCGCGGCGCAGCGCCTCGGCGGCCCCGTTGCCGTATGCGCGCACAAGGCCGCCCGTACCCAGAAGTGTGCCGCCGAAGTAGCGTACGATTGCGACGAGCGCGTTGGTCACTCCCTGCGCGCACAGCGCCTCGAGTATGGGCATGCCCGCCGTGCCCGACGGCTCCCCCGCATCAGAAAAGCGCGCAGTTTCCCCGCGCTCACCCGCGCGGTATGCGTAGCAGACATGGCTCGCGTCCGGGTATTTGGCGCGCACTTCATTGAGGCGCACGAGTGCCTCCGCCTCGTCCCGAACAGGGAAGCAATGGCTGATGAAACGCGAGCGGTGGATGACGCTCTCATGGACGGATTCGGTTTTGACGGTGAGGTAGCGGTTCATGCATCCTTATCCGGCATCGGTCAGCAAGGGCGGGCGGTTGCTATCCGTCCTCGGCACAATGTTATCGTTGTGATCATATGCCGGGCGCTCACATGGGGCCACCCCCATGCCCGCCCGCAGGCGGCGTTCCCCGATTGTCAATTGTCCATTGTCAATTGTCAATTATTCTCAATTACCCTCAGGAAGCTCTTCTTGCCTTTGCGGAATATGATCCCCTCGCGAAGCTTGTTTTTGTCCGCCACCGCGTACACATCCGCCACCTTCTCGTCGTCCATGAAGACGCCGCCGCCCTCGATGGTGCGCCGCGCGTCGCTTTTGCTCGCGCACAGCTTGCCGAGGGCTAAGAGATCCGTCACGCGAAGGCCGGTCTCCTCGATTTGCGCGACCGTGAGGCGGAGCGTGGGCATGTGCTCTATGCTGCCGCCGCCGCCGAAAAGCGCCTCGGCCGCGAGCGCGGCCTTTTGGGCTTCTTCCTCGCCGTGCACTTGGGCGCTCAGCACGAGGGCGAGCTTCTTTTTGGCCTCGTTGATGTCCGCATCCGGCGCGGTGAGCGCGGCGATCTCCTCAAGCGAAAGGAAGGTCAACAGGCGCAGACAGTTGGCGACCTCCGCATCGTCGACGTTGCGCCAATACTGGTAGAAATCGTAAACGCTGGTCTTGTTGGGGTCGAGCCAAAGCGCGCCCTTCTCGGTTTTGCCCATCTTCTTGCCCTCGCTCGTCGCAAGAAGCGCCGTCGTGAGTGCGTAGGCGGGCTTTTGCTCCTTGCGCCGGATGAGGTCCGCACCGCCTAAAATGTTGCTCCATTGGTCGTCCCCGCCCATCTGCAAACAGCAGCCGTGTTCGCGGAAAAGCACGAGAAAATCATAGCTTTGCATGAGCATGTAGCCCATCTCAAAGAAGGTGAGGCCGCGCTCCATGCGCTGGCGGTAGCACTCGGCGGCGAGCATGCGGTTGACCGAGAAATACACGCCTATGTCGCGCATGAAGTCGAGGAAGTTCAGCTCGCGCAGCCACTTGGCATTGTTGACGAAAATGGCGGCGTTTTCCCCTTCGAAGGAGAGCAGGCGCGCCATCTGCTTCTGGAAGCAGGCGGCGTTATGGTCGAGCTCCTCGGCGCTCATCAGGCGGCGCATGTCGGTCTTGCCCGAAGGGTCGGCGATGGCGGCCGTGCCCGCGCCCAAAAGCGCGATGGGCTTATGCCCCGCGCGCTGCATATGCGCCATGGTCATGAGCGCGACGTAGTGGCCGATGTGCAAGCTGTCCGCCGTCGGGTCAAAGCCGATATAAAAGGTCAGCTTCTCTTTGCCCATGAGCTCGCGCAGTTCCTCGGGATGGGAGCACTGCTTCAAATAGCCGCGTTCAGCTAGAAGGTCGTATGCGTTCTTCATCTTCACACCCTCGTTCATTGCTTCAGTGGCGTTAGTTTACCATTTTTTCATGGTAAGCGCAAGCAAGACAGCCCCCGAATGCTGCGCGGGGGCCGTCTTGCGTTATGGAAATATGGCGTTTTTATTGAATGCCCGAAAGCCGCGGGTCGTCGTTGGCGATGGGCTCGCACACCACCACGCAGCGCTGCTTCGAGGTGCCCACCACGCGGTCGAATTCGCCGTAGCAGGTGATGAGCGTCATGCGCGGCGCGACGCTCTCGAGGTTCATGACCTCGGCGGGCACGTCGTCATAAGGGTAGAAGTCCACGGAAATGACCGTGAAATAGCGCACCTCTCCGGTGTCCATAGCAACGGCGACGAGATCGTCGATGCGCATGTTCCACAATACCGAGAAGCGGCCTATCTTGCCCTCCCAGCTCTTGTGACCGTTGAGCAGGGAGTTGCCCTTTTCACCCGGCGAAGGGCCGTCCTCATACCAGGCGGCGAGGTCGGGATCGTCCACCGTTTCCATCTGACCCTTGCGATTGCCCTCCTCGATAACGCCGACGGGCACGATGTCGCACATGACCTTGGCGTCCACGAAGTAGATGCGCATGGGGATGGGCTTGACGTAGGGCGTGGCGGTAGGCGTCACAGAAGGCTGAGTGCCCGCGTTCGTGGCGCCCGTTGAGGGCGTCGCGGAGGGCGCGGGCGTCGGCGTCGCCGAAACCGGCGTGGCCGTGGGAAGGGTATCCTCGCCCGGCGCAACGTACGAGCCGGGGATCAGCACATACTGCCGGATAACCAGAAAAACGCCCGAGAGCAGAAGCAGGGCGCTGATGACGTACAGCAGGATGTTGATTTTCTTGCTCATGACCCTATTATAGCATCCAGCGGATGCCCTTTCAAATGGATAGAACGTGAAATCGGCGTGAAGGTGGCGCGGCGCACGTTCAAGGGAGCAGCGTCCTGCCGCAAAGATAGCTCATGCGGCGAAGCTTTTTGGCGAGTTCCTGCGTACATTGCCCGGGCAGCAGCCGCCAGCGCCAGTTGTTCCCCAGCGTGCTCGGCTCGTTGACGCGCGCCGTTGCGCCTAGGCCGAGGCAATCCTGCATCTGGGCGACGAAAAGCACGGCTACGCTGGCCATGCCACCGCGGATCATGCCCATGTGGAAGCCCTCTTCGTCGTTGAGGCCGAAGTATTCGACGGCCATGGCGACGGCCTCCGGCGCGGCTTCATCCCGCCAGGCCATGACGGGCGCGTTGTCGTGCGTGCCGACGTAGCAGATGCAGTTGCGCTCGTAGGCATGCGGCAGATACGCATTGGGTCCCTGCGCGTCGAACGCGAACTCGAGCACCTTCATACCGGGAAAGCCTGAATCCGCGAGGAGTTTTTTGACATCCTCGTTGAGCGCGCCGAGATCCTCCGCGACGAATTCCAGCTCAGGAGCGGCCTCACGCAGCGCCTCGACGAGCGCGAGGCCGGGTCCCTTGACCCAGCGGCCGAGCACGGCGGTCGCTTCGCCGAAGGGCACCGCCCAATAAGTATCGAAGCCGCGGAAGTGGTCGATACGCAGCGTGTCGTACAGCCGTGCCGCGCCCGCGATGCGCGCCTTCCACCAGGAAAAACCATCCTCTTCCATAACGTCGTAGCGATACAGAGGGTTCCCCCAAAGCTGCCCGGTCGCCGAAAAATAATCCGGCGGCACGCCAGCGACCGCGACGGGCAGGAGGTTTGCGTCGAGCTGGAAAAGCTCCGGATGCGCCCACACATCCGCGGAATCGAGCGCGACGTAGATGGGCATATCGCCCATGACGCGCACGCCGCGCGTCCGGGCATAGGCGCGAAGCGCCGCCCACTGCGTGAAGAACAGGAATTGGAGGTAGGCGTGGAAATTGATTTCATCCCAAAGGAGCGCGCGGTAGCGCGCGAGGGCTTCGGGCCGCCTGCGGCGGATATCCTCATCGTCCCAATCAAGCCATGCGCGCATGCCGAAATGCTTTTTGAGCGCCATGAAGAACGCGTAGTCCGGGAGCCACTCCGCGTTTTGCGAAGCAAAGCGCGCGAAAGCCTCCGCGTCCCGCTCCTTCCCCCGCTCATACGCGAGGCGCAAAAGATCGAAACGCGTGTGATATATGGCGGCATAGTCGACGGCGCCAGGGTTTCCCCGCGGCGTGAGAACGTCTGTTTCGGATTGCAGGATCAGGCCGTCTTCCCGAAGCAGGCCGGGATCGATGAAATACGGATTGCCCGCGTAGACCGAAAAGGACTGATAGGGCGAATCCCCATAGCTCGTCGGCCCCAGCGGGAGTATCTGCCAGTACCTCTGCCCGGCGGCATGCAGAAAATCTATGAAATCGTACGCCGCCCTGCCGAATGTGCCGATGCCCCCCTCCGAGGGGAGCGAAAATATGGGCAGGAGTATGCCGCTGGCGCGTTCCATCATAAGCCCTTCCTCAAAAGCCGCGGTTCGCGGCATTCTTTCCATATTATTCTAGCTATACGGGCGCGGAAAGTCAAACGCCGCGCTTGGCGCGGCGCACACCGCGCTTGGCGCGGCGCATTGACACGCTTTTATCGCGATGATACCATAGCATTCATATTTTACATTTCGGAGGGAACCTATGGCAATATACCGCTGCCTGATTTGCGGCTACATCTACGATGAGGAAAAGGAGGGCAAGCCCTTCTCGAGCCTCGAACGCTGCCCGATGTGCTTTCAGCCGCCGTCGTCCTTTGAAAAGCTCGAGGAGGAACAACCGCCGAAGCCCTCCGCCCCGCCGTCCGGGGCGCTCGCCTATCCCGCGGAATACGCAAGGACGGACGAGCGCTGCCGCTACATGAAGGAAATACACGACATGGCCGTTTCGGGCAAGATGCTGCACGGCTCCATGGGGACGCGGCTGCCTGTGCCGGGCTGGGAGGACATCCTGCTGCTCGGCGCGCAGCTCGACCCCGCGCCGCTCGACGACGATGCGGATGTCCGTTTGCAGACCGTGATCGGCAAGCGCGCGAAGCAGCCCATGACGCTCGAGGGCCCGGTGTACGTTTCGCACATGTCCTTCGGCTCGCTCTCAAAGGAAGTGAAGCTTGCGCTCGCGCGCGGCAGCGCCGCGGCAAAGACCGCCATGTGCAGCGGCGAAGGCGGCATACTGCCCGAGGAGCGGGACGCCGCGCACAGATACATCTTCGAGTACGTGCCCAACAAATACAGCGCCACGCCTGAGAATTTCCGCCGCGCCGACGCCATTGAAATTAAGATCGGCCAGGGCACCAAGCCCGGCATGGGCGGCCATCTGCCCGGGGAGAAGGTGACGAGCGAGATCGCGGCGCTTCGCGGCAGGGAGCAGGGGCGCGACATACAATCCCCCTCGCGCTTCGCGGAGATCCGCTCGAAGGAGGACATGCGCGCCATGGTGGAAATGTTGCGCAGCGAATCCGAAGGGCGGCCCATCGGAATCAAGCTCGCGGCAGGGCACATCGAGCGCGACCTCGCGTGGTGTGTTTTTTCCGGCGCGGACTTCGTGACCATCGACGGCCGCGGGGGCGCGACGGGATCGAGCCCGCTTCTGCTTCGCGAGGCGACCAGCGTGCCCACCATCTATGCGCTCGCCCGCGCGAGGAAATACCTCGATGCGGCGGGGTCGGATATGTCGCTCGTCATCACGGGCGGGCTTCGCGTTTCGGCCGACTTCGCAAAGGCGCTCGCGCTGGGCGCGGACGCCGTGGCCATCGCCTCGGCCGCGCTCATGGCTGCCGCCTGCCAGCAATACCGCATCTGCGGCAGCGGCAACTGCCCTGTGGGCGTCGCCACGCAGGACCCCGCGCTTCGCGCGCGCATGGATGTGGATGCCTCGGCGCAGCGCGTGGCGAATTTCCTCAACGTGAGCGCAGAGGAGCTTCGCATGTTCGCGCGCATCTCCGGGCACGACGACGTGCACGCGCTTTCGCGCGACGATCTCATAACCACGAACCGGGAAATTGCGGAGCATACAGGAATACGACATGCGGGGGCAATGGGTAATTGACAATTGCTCACCGTCCCCCATCCGCCCTGAACTCCCGCGCCTTGCCCCACCTCCGGTGGATCAGCTTTGCGATCAGCGGGCGCGGGACGAAGCGGCTCGCGACGTAGAGCAGCTTGTTGAGGACGCCCGGAATGTAGAGGAAGCGCCCGCGAAGGACCTTGTCTATGGTCCTTCGCGTAATGATCTCGAGATTGTTGGCCGTGGCGCTGCCCATAAAGCCCTGCACAGCCATGCCTGCCAAAGCCTGTCGGGTCGTCGCGAGGCCCGCGGGGCAGAGCGTGGTCACGGAAACGTTTTTTTCTAAAAGCTCCTGCCGCAGCGCCAGCGAAAAGTCGAGCAAAAAGCGCTTTGATGCGGCGTACGCGGCCTTGTAGGGCATGGGATACATCGAGGCAAGGCTCGACACGAACACGACGTAGAACGGGATATCCGGGTTGCGCGCTTCGAGCG
>JAPXSN010000040.1:0-13290 GCA_033813015.1 Clostridia bacterium
GTCATATCCTCCACTGTGAGTATATCCTCGCCCAGATCCACGCCGTTTTCCCGCAGCGAATCCGCGAGTTCCTTCATCGCGGGCACGTCGAGCCGGTGGCTGCGAAGCTCATCCTTCCTTCGAAAAACCTCGCGCGGCGGGCCCGCCATAAGCAGCTTCCCTTCGCTCATCACGGCGATGCGCGAGGCCGCGAGCGCCTCCTCCATATATTGCGTGATCATCACGACCGTGATGCCCTTTTCTTCATGCAGGCGCGACACGGTTTCGATGATTTCCCTTCTGCCGCGCGGGTCGAGCATGGCAGTCGCCTCGTCGAGCACGAGCACCTCCGGCTCCATGGCGAGCATGCCCGCGATGGCGATCCTCTGCTTCTGTCCTCCCGATAGCATGTGCGGCGCACCGGTGGCATATTTGGTCATCCCCACGGCCGCAAGCGCCGCATCCACGCGAAGCCGTATTTCCTCCGGCTTTACGCCGAGGTTTTCCGGGCCGAAGGCAACATCCTCCTCGACGATGGTGGTCACGAGCTGGTTGTCCGGATTCTGGAAGACCATGCCGACCTTCTGGCGTATGGCGAGAGTCAGCTTTGGGTCAGCGGTATCCATGCCGTCGACGAGCACTTTGCCGGAGGTCGGCAGCAGCAGCGCGTTGAGGTGTTTGGCAAGCGTGCTCTTGCCGCTGCCGTTGTGACCGACCACGGCGAGGAACTCGCCCTTTTCTATGGAGAGCGTCACGTCGTCGAGAGCGGGGCTCTCCCCGTCCTCATAGCGGTAGGTGACGTTTTGTATTTCGATCATGGTGCGCGGAATCCCCTCACAGTAATATCCAAAATAATATTATAGCCCAAGGGGAGGGGAAAAGCAAACGGAGGAGGGGGAGAATAGCGGTTATGTTAAGCGGGGCGGTTTTGCTTGCTCGAGGCAACCGACAACCCCATGTTTATTGGCTTTCGTTTGTCCCGGGTGGAACGTCAAACAAGCTGAACCATCCCCTGCTGCTGCCCGCTCAAGTCCGCGGCTTTTCCCCACACCCTTTCCATATCCTCCGGCCACTCCGCCCTCACCTCCACAACTTCCCCCGTCATCGGCTGCCTGAACCTCACCAAGCCTGCGTGCAGCGCGGGCCTTGCGATGAGAGCCTTGTTTTCCTCCCCGTAGAGCCAATCCCCAACGAGCGGGCAGCCGATATAGGCCATATGGACGCGCAGCTGGTGCATGCGCCCGGTGTGCGGCACGAGCCGCACGAGTGAGAGGCCGTTTCGCGTTTCCAGCGTTTCGTATTCGGTGAAGGAGGGCACACCGTCCGGCCGGCCGGCCCTTTTGTAGCGCGAGCCCTCCGCAAAGCCCGTCGGCGCGTCGATGCTGCCGCAAGGCGGGTCGGGCGTGCCGACGCAGATGCCGAGATATTCCTTATAAAAATCCTCCGTGCCGAATTGCTCACGCAGCAACTCGTGAATGTAGCCCGACTTCGCGAAGGTCATCGCGCCCGATGTGCCGCGATCCAACCTGCTCACCGGATGCGGCACGACGTCTGCGGGGAGATAATACGCGAGCGCACCCTCGGCGCTGGGCATGTCCGGCTCGCGCGTGGAGGCGTGGGAGGCCATGCCCGCGGGCTTGTCGATGACGATGATATCCTCGTCCTCATATAAAATAACAAAATCCGCCTTCCGCGGC
This sequence comes from Clostridia bacterium, assembly GCA_033813015.1. Classification (GTDB taxonomy): domain Bacteria; phylum Bacillota; class Clostridia; order Christensenellales; family CAG-138; genus Phil1. Next base: position 1,677 of record JAPXSN010000040.1, read on the forward strand.
GCGGGGCGAAGCGCGGGGTCGTCGGAAACATCCGCGCACAGCACATCGCCCGCGCGCACGCGAGCCGTGGTGAAAATGCGCTGTCCGTTGAGCGTGATGCCGCCCTCGCGCCGCTTGAGCCGCCGCATGAGCGTGCCCGATATGCGAAGCTCGCGCCGCAGCAGGCTTTCTACGCTCCTGCCGTCCATGCTTTGATCGATTGTCAGAGTCAGCGCCTTCATGGCGCTAGGATATCATCCGCCCGCAATTTCGTCCAGCGTGCCGAGCGTAATGCCCGTATAATAATGCGCGAGTATTTGCTGATAATCGTTTCCGTCCAGCGCCATGGCGCGTGCGCCGTATTGGCTCATGCCCACGCCGTGCCCAAAGCCGCGCGTGTTCACCACGACCCCGCCGGAGGAAACATCTATGGTGAAGCTTGCGCTGGGCAGACCGAGCGCCGCGCGGAATTCGCGCCCCGTGATTGTGACCTCGCCCAGGCGCAGCTTTGTCACGCGCCCGCCCTCTGAGCGCGAGAGGACTCCCACCTGCTCCTCGAGCGCATCCGTCTTGAGCTTTGCCTCGGGGAAGGCCTTGTTCAGCGCTTTGGCAAATTCCTTTCTCGTATAGGAAAACGCGTCCTCGTAGTGCGCCGCGTCCTCCTCGCCGGGGCTTACGACGCTCACGAGGTACGGCACGTCGCCGCCGAACACATCCGCCGCGTCCTCCGTCCTGCCGCCGGAGTTGGAGAAATACAGCGCGTCTATAGGCTTTCCCTTGTAGAGCGCGACGACGCCCGCGGTTTCTTCCAGCGCCTGGTCGATTTTGTCCGCGTAGAATGCCGCGTCTTCGCCCCAGCGCTCCATATGCTCCTCGCGCGCGCGCCACGCCTGGCAGCAGGTGCTGTCCGAACATAAATCCGCGCCGTGCCTGCCGCAGGGCTTGCCGCCGTAGGCCGGAAGCCTTCGCGCCGCATATGTGCGCGCGGAAACGGCCTGCGCCTCGAGCGCCTCGAGCGGGAAGGAAGCCGGCATTTCGGAGGCGACCACGCCGAAAAGATATTCCTCAAGCGGCAGTTCGATCACCTTGTCGTGCTTCGCGTCGTAGAGGGAAATCGTCGGATTCGTCGGCGGGGCGGGCGCTTCACCCTCGAGCGCGCGTAGCGCAAGACAGCCGCGCACCAGCGCGGCTATGACGAGAAGCGCGAGCGTCAATGCCGGAAGACGCAGCGCCACGGGGAAAACGGCCTTTTTCATGCTATTATGTTTATTGAATAAATTGCAGCGTATTCACGGTTACAGTTTATATATTTTCATTTATACGATTGATGTTGAATTGAGCGAATGCAAAAAGTATAATATTATGCGTATAGTTAGAAGTATCTGTCGGAATAGGTTCATTTTTCAAGGCAGGGAAGGTGCGGCGTAGTGCGCGACGAACGCTTCGAATCAATCCCTTACGCTTTGTCCTCGAACCAGATGAACATCTGGAATGCGGAGAAGGCTTTTTCGGGCACCTCGATTAACGCCATCTGCGCGACCATCCGCGTGCTGGGCACGGTGGATATCCCCGCTCTGCAAAGGGTGCTTGACGCCGTCGTCGGCACGGAGGATCAGCTTCGCGCGCGCATTACGCTCGAGGACGGCACGCCCAAGCAGTATGTCGCGCCTTATGAGCACAGGCTCTTCCCGGTGTTCGACTTCACCAAAACAGACAGCACCGGCCTTTCCCACTGGGAGGATACCATCGCGCGCGAGCCGATGAAGCTCATCGACGCGCCGCTTTATGATTTTCGCATCTTCAAGCAGAGCGAGTCCGCGGGCGGCATACTCGTCAAGCTGCACCACATCATTTCGGACGGCTGGTCGCAGATGCTTTTGAGCAACCGCATCGCCGAAACTTACCTTGCACTGCTCTGCGGGCGCGAGGCTACGCTTGTCCCCGGCCCGTCGTACGAGCTGCACGTCGAAAAGGAGAAGGCGTATCTCGCCTCTCGCGCGCGCGGGAAGGATGAGGACTTCTGGCGTGAGCGCCTCGAGGGCTTCGATGGGGCTTCCGTCGTTAAAAACTGCCTTTCGGCGGACGTAAGCCCTGTTGGCCGGCGCAAGACTTTCCGCTTCTCGCACATGGTCAACCACCTCATCCGCGACTTCTGCGAAAAGTACAGGGTCGCGCCGTTCGCGGTCTATTACATGGCGCTGGCCATCTACCTCAACCGCGCCACGGGCGCGCGGCGCTCGGCCATCGGCGTGCCGGTGTTCAACCGCATCGACTATCAGGATAAGTCCACGCTCGGCATGTTTGTGAGCACGCTGCCCTTCCTCGGCGAGATCGATGAGGAGTGGAGCTTCGCGCGCTTCAACGAAGAGCTGACAGGGCAGTGGTTCGAGCTGCTGCGCCACCAGAGGCTGCCTTTTACGGAAATCAACGGCATCGCCAAAAGGCTCAACCCGGACGCGGGGAGCCTGTTTCACATCGTGCTCTCGTACCAGACGAGCCGCATGTACAAGAGCGAAGACGCCTCCGTCACTTTCACGGGGCGCTGGCATTACAGCGGGTATCAGGGCGAGCACCTGCTGATCCATCTGAGCAGCATGGAGGATGATTACCGCTTCTCCGTAGACTACGACTATCTCACGCAGATCTTCTCGGAGCAGGACATAGACAAGCTCCACGAATATCTGACCAACATATTGACCGACGCGCTCTCCGACCCGGATATGCCCATCTGGAAGCTGCCCGTGATCGGCCTCGAGGAAAAGGGCAAGGTGCTTTTTTCGTTCAACCAGACCGCAAAGCGTCTCGCTGCCGCCGATGTGCCTGCGATGATGCGCCGGGCGCTCAAAGCGCATCCGCAGCGCGTGGCGGTCATCCATAAGGGCAGCCGGCTCACCTATGAGGCGCTGTTTGCGATGGCATCCGCTTACGCACGCGCGGTCGATACGCTCTGCCCGGAGGGCAGCGGCGCTGTCTTCGTTTGCCTTGAAAAAGGCTTCCCGCTTGCGGCGGCGCTCGTCGCGGCGGCAATTTCCGCAAGAACCTGGCTCACCCTGCCCGAGGATACGCCGCCGGGCAGGCTCAACGAAATACTCGAGGATTCCGGCGCGGCCGTGCTCATCTGCGCGCCGGGAGCGGAGCCTCCGGGCTGCCGCGTCCCCGCGCTTTACCCCGAAGCGGCAGCCGGGTTCGATTCCGCGCCCTATCCCGAAAAGCCCGGCGCAAAAACCGCGTATATGGTCTATACATCCGGCAGCACGGGCCGGCCCAAGGGCGTGCTTATCGGGCAGGAGAGCCTCGTCAACCTCGCATGCGCGGCTCGCGCGCTCTACGGGCACGGCGCGGTGCTCTCGCTGTGCTCCCAGGGCTTCGATGTGTTCGTGATGGAATGCGCAGCCTCATTGATGAACGGCCGCACCATCGTTTTCCCCGAACCTCATGAGCAGGAGGATCCGCGGCTGCTCGCGAAGCTTATCCGCGGTTTCGCGGTGGGCAACCTGTTCCTGCCGCCCTCGCGGCTCGAAGCCTACATGCGCGAGCCGGAATTCGCAAAGGCGCTGTGCTGCGTAGAGAGCATCGTCTGCGGCGGCGAGCGCTTCCCGGGGGAACTGACGCAGGCCATCCGCCAATATTCGGAGGCCGCGGTCTATAACCAGTACGGCCCGTCGGAAACGACCATCGCCGTGAGTTACAAGCGCCTCAACGACGCATCGAGCATCACCATAGGCAAACCCATGGACAACTGCCGCCTCTACGTGCTCGATGCGCATTTGCAGCCGCTGCCCGTCGGCGTCATGGGCGAGGTGTACATCGGCGGTCTGTGCGTGGGGCAAGGCTACCGCAATCTGCATGAGCTTACGCAAAAGAACTTCCTCCCGAGCCCTTTCGAGCCGGGCGATATGCTGTATCGCTCGGGCGACGCGGGCGCGTGGACGCCCGAGGGCGAAATCGCGCTCGGCGGCAGACTCGACGATCAGGTGAAGCTACGCGGCCTTCGCATCGAGCCGCGCGAGATCGCGATGCGCCTTTCTTCGCACGAGCGTATCGACCAGGCGGCCGTGCGCGTCGTCGAGCGCGGGCGCGGCGCGCTCATCGCAGCGTATTATACCGCCGATTCCGAAATTTCCGAGGCGGAGCTTACGGAGTTCCTGCGCTCGTACCTTCCCGTTTACATGCTGCCCGGCACGTATGTGCGCCTCGACCAAATGCCCGTTACCCGCAGCGGCAAAATAGACTATCTCGCCCTGCCCGAGCCGAAGGTTCAGTCGGACGGCGCTCCCGCGCGAGATGATGTCGAGTTGGAAACGCTCGCGGTGTTCCGTACAACGCTGCGCAACCCCGATTTGGATGTTGAGAGCGATTATTTCCTTTCCGGCGGAGATTCGCTCACCGCCATGGAAACCACGCTCGCCCTCGAGGCAAAATTCGGCGCGAAACTCGCCGTTAAGGATCTCTTCGTCTACCGCACCGCGCGAAGGACTGCCGCGGCGCTCGCGGGGATCGTCCCGCAGCGGCGTCCGGACGGTGCGCGTTCGGATAAGCCCTGTTTGGACGATGTCATCCCCGTCGCCACACCCCGCACGACGTATCCGGCGACGCCTACGCAGGTGGGTATCTATCTCGACTCGCAGGCTTCCCCGCGCTCTCTCGCGTACAACATGCCGGGCGCATTCCGCCTGCCCGAGGGGACGGACAGGGGCAAATTGCTCGCGGCACTGCGTGAGCTCGTCGCGAATGAGCGGTTGCTGCGCACGAGCTTCGAGCTCACGGGGGAAGGCCTCGTGCAGCGCGTGTGGGAAAACGCCGCCTTCGGCCTCGAGGTGCTCTCGCAGGAGAGCTTCGAGCGGGCGATGCTCGCCTTTGCCCGCTCGTTCGATGTGACACGGCCGCCCTTGATGCGCGCGGCGCTCTGGGATTCGCCCAACGGGGATGCATACCTCTTCTTCGACACGCACCACCTCGTCGGCGACGGGCTCACGAGTCCCCTTCTGATGAAAAAGCTCGGTGCGCTCTATTCCGGCTGCGCCTGCAGCGCGGGTGCGGATTTCCTTGACTACGCGCTCTGGCAGTCCGAAAAGGGCGTTGACGCGCAGGCGCGCGCATATTGGGAAGCCCGCCTCGCGGATGCGCCCGAACCGCCCGCGCTGCCATACGATCGCCCGGAGACCGCGCCCGGTCCGTATCCGGGCAAAAAGCTCGTCTTCACGCTGCCCGCGCGCTCTGCCGCGCGCATCGAACCGTACTGCGCACAACGCGCCGCGACGCCGTTCATGCTCTTCGCCTCGGCGTATGCGCTGCTTCTTTATAAGCTCACCGGCGCGAAGGACGTCGTCTTTGGTACGACGGCTTCGGGCAGGATTGTGCCGCACTCGCGAGAGATCATCGGCCCTCTCCTGCGCACGCTTCCGCTTCGGCTTTCGCTCTCCCCGCAGGGGAGCGCGGCGGAGCTTGTCGAACAGGTGCGCGGCCGCACGCTTGAGCTCATCGAACATCAGGAGGCCGACGTCGCCGCCCTCGCGCGGCAGGCGCGCGGCACGAGCGGACGCGTTTTCAACGCGCTCTTCTCCATGCGCCCCTTCGGGGATGGGGATTTCGCCTTCCTCAACGAGAAGATCGACCTTATCCCCGCGGACACGGGCTATGCGAAGTTCCCGCTCTCCCTCGAGGCCGCGAAGACCGGGGGAGGATACGCCTTCACGCTCGAATACGCGGCGAACCTCATCGATGCAGACGCCGCAGCTCTCTGGGCGCGGAGCTATAGCGCCATCGTTGGCGCGCTGCTCGCAAACGACGCAGTATCCATAGCGGAGCTCGACCCACTGTGCGAGCAGGACAGATACGATCTCATCGACCGGCCGGACAGGCTCAATACGCCCTTTGCGGACATCCCGCTCGACTATACCATCGCACACGCAGCCTTGGTAAAACCCGACGCGCCCGCGATCCGCTTCCACGGGGATACGACGAGCTTCGCCGCTCTCATGGCGCGCGCGGAGCACATCGCCCGGGCGCTCGCCGCCAGGGGACTCGGCCGGGACGATGTCGTGGGCGTCGTGCACGCGCGCACGCCCGACCTGCTCGCAACCCTCGTGGGCGTCATGCGCGCAGGCTGCGCTTACATGCCCGCGCTCGCGAACTACCCCGCCGAGAGGCTCGCCTTCATGGCGAATACCGCCGGGGCGAAGCTGATCCTCGCGGACGACGCTTCGGCAGCCTCGCTTGCGGGCATGCCTCTGCCGTGTGAAGTTTTAGCCGTGAATGCGCTCGCAGAGCATCCCGGCGCCGCGCTTCCCACGCTGCTCGAGCGGCGCGGGGAGGATGGCATCTACGTTCTGTTTACCTCCGGCTCGACGGGCGAGCCCAAGGGCGCGCGCAACACGCACGCCGCCATCGCCAATTTGCTCAACGCTATGGCGCCAATCGTCGGCGCGCAGGCCAATGCCGTGCTCTGTTCGACGAACGTGACGTTCGATATCTTCATCACCGAATCCCTGCTCGCCCTCGCGCTCGGAAAATGCGTCGTGCTCGCGGATGAAGAGGAGATGCTCCTGCCCCATAAGCTCGCGGAGCTCATCGGCGCCGAGGAAGTCGACGCCGCGCAGCTCACGCCCTCGCGTCTTCGCATGTGCCTGGGCAACGACGCATTTTGCGCGGCGGTCGCGCGCCTCAAGGCCATGCTCGTGGCCGGAGAACCGCTCTCCCCCCGCCTCGCGGAGCGCTTCCACGAAGTGTCCCCGGCAAGGCTCTACAACCTCTATGGCCCCACCGAGGCTTGCATTTATGCAACGTTCACGGCGTGCGAGCCCGGCGCGCCGCGGATCTCCATAGGCAGGCCCGTGCAGAACTGCCGCGTCTACGTCATGGATGAATCGCTTCGCCGCGTCATGCCCACCGCGCGCGGCGAGCTGTGCATCGCGGGCGTCTGCCTTGCCGCGGGTTACATTGGTAAGCCGGAGCTCACGGCGGCCGCGTTTGTGGACGATCCCATCTTTCCCGGCAGGCGCATGTACAGGAGCGGAGATATCGGCCGCCTGCTGCCGGACGGCACGCTCGAATACATCGGTCGCCGAGATTCGCAGATTAAACTCAACGGACAGCGCGTCGAGCTCGATGAGATCACCGCCCGCCTGCTCGAGCATACGGGTGTGGCCGAGGCTGCGACCGTCGCCGTCGGCGGGGAGAACGCGGAGAAGCGCCTTCGCGCGTGCGTCGTGCTCGCGCCCGGCGCACGGGCGGACGCCGCGGAAATTGCCGCGTGGCTGAAAGCAACGCTTCCGCCGTTCATGGTGCCCGGCGAAATCTGGCTGATCCCCGCCATGCCGCGCAACGCCTCCGGCAAAACAGATGTTCTTTTGCTCGCCTGCGCCGCCTCACTCGCGCAGCTTTTGGGCACCGGCCGCGCCGAGTCCGCCGAACCCGCGCCCCCCGCGCGGGAGGAGAGGATCGCCGCGAACACGCGTATGGACGCGCCGCCGGCCCGTGCCGGCGATGCGGCCGAACGGCTGCTCGAAATCTGGAAGCAGGTGCTCGGCCGGGGTGAGATTGATCCCGCCGCGTCGTTCTTCGAGCAGGGGGGAGGCTCCCTCGGGGCGCTCGACGTGCTCTCGCGCTGTTACAACGCGGGCATCCATATGACGCTCGAACAGTTCTACTCTAACCCCACCCTCGAGGCGCAATCCGCGCTGGTCGCGGGTATGCGGATCGGTCCGCGCGAACCCGCACCGGTCGAACAGCCTGCGTCCGTCGAACAGGCAGTGCCGGTCGAACCACCTGCGCCCGCCGAACAGCCTGCGCCGATATCCGCGCCGGTCGAGCAACCCACGCCCGCTCCGGCGAAGCCCGCGGCTGCGGAAAATCCGTGCGCCGTACTGCTCACGGGGGCGACGGGGTATCTGGGCGCGCACCTGCTCGACGAGCTCGCCGCAAAGCGCGGCAGGAACGTCGTGTGCCTCGTGCGCGGCGGCGATCCCGCAAGGCTCGCGCAGGCGATGGAGGCTTACTTCGGGAAAAGTTGGTTTGCGGAAAACGCCGCGCGCGTACGCGTAGTCGCGGGCGACATCGGCGAAATCGACTTCGGTCTCGCCAACGCGGAGCTTACCGCGCTCACAGGGCGCGTGGAAACCATACTGCACTGCGCGGCGGACGTGCGCCATTTCGCGCCAAACCCGGATGCGTCTCTGCGCTCCAATGCGGGCGGCACCGCCAACGCCGTGCGGCTTGCGGCGCGCATCGGCGCGGGGCTCGCGTACATTTCCACCATGAGCGTCGCGAATGATCGCGCGGAGGCGTTCAACGAGGATAGCCCTCCCGCAGACCCCGAGGACGTGGCGAACATCTATGTGCGCGGCAAGTGCTCGGCGGAGCTGCTCGTGCGCCGCTGCGTGAATCTGCTCCCTTCGGCGCGGATTATCCGCGTGGGCAGGCTCGTGGGCAGGGAAAGCGACGGCGCCTTCCAGCTTAATCGGGAATCCAACGCCTTCTACGCGCTCGTGCGGGGTGCGCTCTCGCTTGGCTGCTATCCCGAAAGCTTGGCGAACCTCCCCGTGGAGCTGACCTCAGTGGACGCGTGCGCCAGGGCAGTCTGCCTGCTGCTCGATGGGCAGGGGAGCGTATACCACTTGTTCAACCCCATCATGCCGGCTTTTTCCGAGGTCATGCGCGTCCTCTCCCAAGGGCAGGCCGTTTGCCTGCCGGATGCGGAGTTTGACGCGCGGCTCGCGCGCCTGATGGCGCAGCGACCCTCGGCGGGGCTCGTGATGCTCGGCGAGCTTTGGAGCGGGCTTCGCTCAGCCTCCGCGACGCCCCCTGTCCCTTCGGCGGAGCGCACCGTAGCGGAGCTTGCCGCGAAGGGCTTCGTCTGGCTTGAGCCGGATATTGCGCTCGCGCTTCGCGAATTTGCGTCCGTCTGAGGAAGGAGGGGATCGAAGCTGGTATCCGACTCAATCATACTCATCATGTTCGTCGCGATCGTCGCGATGATCGTTTTCCTGCTGCGCGGGCTTCGAAAGGGCTCCTACAAGCTCATTCACAGGCTGTATTTTTTCGTGACCATCACGATCATCATATGGATGATGGGAGTCATCGCGGCCAACTTCGTGGATCCCTCCAACGAAGAGATGCTTCGGATCTGCGACGCGATCACCTACATCGGCGGTGCCTTCGCGCCCGTGTTTTCGCTGCTCATATCGCTTACCTTTACGCAGAACCTGGAAAAGCTGCCAAGGAAATACTATCTGTTTTTTATACTGCCCGTGGTGACCAATTTCGTCGCCTGGACGAATCCGTTCCATTTGCTTCTTTATAAGCATTTTTCCGTGTACGGGAGCGATGTGGTTTTCGGGCCGTACATTTACATTACGGGCACGTTCAGCTATATTTGTATGCTCTTTTCCATCTATTTCATGGCGCGCTATGCGCTCGAAATGAAACAGAAGCTCATCACACAGCAGGCGGTGCTCTTCTGCGTGGGAAGCCTCATTCCAAGCGTGGTAAACGTACTGGCCACCGCTAAAACGTTCAACCTGAGCATCGCGGCGACGCCGCTGGGCTTCATCGCCACGGTCGTGCTGCACGGCTACGCCATCTACCACTACCACATGCTCGACATCAAGCCCATCGCCATGCAGAAGGTGCTCGACTGGATCAGCGACTGCTATCTGGTGACGGACGACCGCGGCAGGATCATAGACTGCAACAAGCCGTTTGAGAAAATCTTCGCGCAGTATGGCATGACGCGCGGCAAAAGGCTCGAGGAATGCGTCAACGCGGAGGATATCGAGAACAAAACCGTCGTCTATAATCTGCTCGCTGCGACCGCGAGCTGCCGTGAGAGCCTTTCGGTTCTCTCGTTCGAGCAGTCCGCATTTATGGGCAAGCAGAAGCTCTATTTCATGGTGGACGTCACGCCGCTGATCGTCGACGGCATGCTCGAGGGCTTTGTCGCCATATTCAAGGATGTCACAAGGCTTCGGGACGGCATGCAGCGGCTGCACGATTCGCAGGCGCGTCTCATGGAGCAGGAGCGCCTCGCCACGCTGGGGCAAATGGTGGGCGGCCTTGCACACAACCTTAAGACGCCCATTATGAGCATATCGGGCAGCAGCGCCGCCATAGATAACCTCGTCGACGAGTGCGCGGCCAGTATAGGCGACAAGGAGGTCACCGAGGAGGACTACCGCGAGATCTACTTCGAGATGCGCGACTGGCTCTCCAAAATGCGGGACGCCTGCGCGTACATGAGCGACATCATCAACGCTGTCAAGGGGCAGGCCGCCAACATCTCCCAGGACGCTCAGGTGGACTTCACGGCGGATGAACTCATGAAGCGCGTATCGCTGCTGCTGCGGCACGAGCTGCAAAGGACGAGCTGCAGCCTTGAGGTCGTCAACGAAACCGGGGAAGCGCTGCGCGTGCACGGCGATGTGAACAGCCTCGTGCAGGTGGTCAACAACCTCGTGTCCAACGCGGCATTCGCCATGCAGGACAAGGGCGGCGGCACGATCATCGTGCGCTTCTTCATCGTCGAGGGCAACCTTCGCCTGACGGTGGAAGATCGCGGCTCGGGCATCGCGCCGGATGTGAGAAATCGGCTCTTCCGCCAGATGATCACCAACAAAGGCACGCAAGGCACGGGGCTGGGCGTATATATTTCAAACACCGTCATCAAGGCGAAGTTCGGCGGGCGCATGTGGGCGGAGGATAATCCCGGCGGCGGGGCGGTGTTCGGCCTCGAGATACCGCCTGAGTATTACTCGAAAACGGAACGGATTCAGCAGGAGGCGGCAGCGCAGTGAGAAAAAACAAAGTTGGCGCACAGCAGTTGGATTTTTCAATCTTGACGCTGGACGACGATCCCATCATGACGGCGACATTGCAGGCGTATTTCACGACCTCAGGCTACACGGTGGATGTGGAAACGGACCCTTATCGCGGCATCGAGCGTATGCGCAGCACGCACTACGATATACTGCTGCTGGACTTTTTGATGTCGCCCATCATGGGCGACCGTGTCATCAACGAGATTCGCACCTTTGACAAGGAAATATATATCATCCTGCTCACGGGCCATAAGAGCATGGCGCCGCCGGTGCGGGCGCTGCGCGAACTGGACATACAGGGCTATTATGAGAAAAACGAGCGCTTCGACCAGCTTGAACTTCTTATCGAAAGCTGCGTGAAGTCCATTCGGCAGATGCGCACCATCAAGGCGTACCGCGACGATCTCGACCAGAAGAACAAGCAGCTCGAGAAAATGTACGCCTCGCTCGGCGACAGCTACGTGGACGTGATCAAGACCCTCCGCCTCGTCGTCGATGCTAGGGACTTCTACACGCGCGGCCACTCGGACCGGGTTTCGCACTACGCGCTGCGTATCGCGCGCGCCATGGGCCGCGAGGATGGCTTCTGCGAGCGGGTTCGCATTGCGGGTCTGTTCCACGACGTGGGCAAGGTGGCGGTGCCGGACAGCATCCTGCTCAAGCCCGGCAGGCTCAACAGCGCCGAGTACGAGATCATCATGACGCACTCGGAAAAGGGCTACCAGATACTCAGCGCCATCTCCGCCTTCGACGATATCGCCGAGATTGTGCTTGAGCATCACGAGCGCTACGACGGCTCCGGCTATCCGCGCGGAGTTTCC
>JAPXSN010000041.1:0-13248 GCA_033813015.1 Clostridia bacterium
CGCGATCTTGTTCTGGTCCTTATCTTTGTCTTTTTCCTTGTCCTTTTCTTTTTCCTTCTTGGCCTTTTCCTTTTCTTTTTGCTTTTCCTTTTCGTCCTCGTCCTCGTCGTCTTCCTCGTCTTCCTCATCGAAGGCGGGGATCACGGGTTCGTTGCAGCTCGGGCAGATCAGAGGCTCGTCGCCCTCGAGCATGGACTGGTCGAAATAGACCGTATCGCCGCAGTGCGGGCACTCGATTTCGATGAAATCGTCGTCGTCATCATCGTCATCCTCAAGCAAGGCGTCGAGGCAATCGTCAATGTCGGAAATTTCGTCGCACATATCGTCGATGCACTCGTCCATGTCGATGATGGCTTCCTCGTTTTCGTCCACGGTGTCGGCCATCTCGTCGAGCGTGTCGATGATCAGGCGGAACAGCCTTGCGTATTTATCGTCGCCCAGCTCCATGCCGTCCGCGACGCCGCGCAGGTAAGCGACCTTTTCCTTCGTATAGCCCATAAATACCTCCAAATAATGATTGATCGGTGTAAGCTTGCCTCAGACGCGCTCCATGTATTCGCCGGTGCGCGTATCCACGCGGATTCTGTCGCCCTGGTTGACGAAAAGAGGAACATTGAGCTTGTAGCCAGTTTCCAGCGTGGCGGGTTTGGTGGTGTTGGTGGCGGTGTCGCCGCGGAAGCCCGGCTCGGTCTCCATGATGGTGAGCTCCACGAAGTTGGGCGCTTCGACCGAGAACGCGTTCCCCTTGAAGAAGCGGATGCTGACGTTCTGGTTCTCGACGATGAAGTCGATGGCATCCTCCACCTGCTCGTGGTTGAGCGGAAGCTGCTCGAACGTTTCCGTATCCATGAAGTAATACAGTTCCCCGTCGTTGTAGAGATACTGCATCTCCTTGGTTTCGATGTGCGCCCTTGGATACTTGTCCGCCGGGTTGAATGTGCGCTCGAGCACCGCGCCAGTCATGACGTTTTTGAGCCGGGTACGCACGAAAGCCGCGCCCTTTCCGGGCTTTACGTGCTGGAACTCGGCAATGGCCCAAACCTGCCCGTCGATTTCCACCGTAATGCCCTTCCTGAAATCACCGGCCATCAGCATATGAAATTACCTCCAAACAAATGCAATTGTGTTTCAACCGGCGCAAAGCCGGTTAGTAACGGATTACCATTGATTATATTACCACAGCCAAAGCGGGCAAAACAAGCCTTTTGTTGACCCGTTTGCCCGCGCCCTGCCGCTTTTGGTTCAGGATTTGTTAAAGGAGCGCTCGTAATACCCGTTGAGCTTCTGCAGCGCCTTTTTTTCGAGGCGCGACACATAGCTGCGCGAAATGCCCAGCAGCTTTGCGACCTCCCTTTGCGCAAGGCAGCGTCCGCCCACAAGCCCGTAGCGGTAGCGGATGACAACCTTCTCCCTCGCCGTGAGTGCGGCCTCTATTGCGCGTGCGAGCTGCGCCGCGATGATGGACTTTTCCGCCTCGTGAATGACCTGATCCGGGTCGGAGCCGAGCACCTCGGAGAGCGAAATATCGTTGCCGTCCCCATCGGAGCCAATGGGCTCGGAAAGCGAAATTTCGCAGCCGCGCTTTTTCTCCGCCCGCAGCGACATGAGTATTTCGTTTTCGATGCAGCGAGAGGCATAGGTCGCAAGCGTGCTACTCTTATCCTTATCGAAGGTGGAAACGGCTTTGATGAGCCCGACCGTGCCGATGGAAATGAGGTCGTCGTTGTCCCGCCGGGGCGAGGCGTATTTTTTAGCGATATGCGCGACGAGCCGAAGATTGTGCTCGATGAGTCGGCTGCGCGCCGCCATATCCCCCGTCGCCATGCGCTCGAGGCATTCCGTTTCCTCTTTGGGCGAGAGCGGCTCCGGGAAGGAGCTTCCCTGCGTAACGTAACCCGTGAATACGAAAAGCTTTGAAAGCAGCGCCAAAAAGAGTTCGAGCATATCCCGCCTCCAATCCCTGGTATAACAGGATATGCCCGGAATCGCCTATTGTTGCGCCGTATTTTAGCCGTATCTTACCAGTATGGCCTGTACTTTTCTATGTTGGCTCTGTGCTCCTCGAGTGTTTTGGCGTACACCAGTGCGCCGTTTTCGCTGTCCGACAGGCAGAAGTAAAGGTATTCCCCTTCCATGATCGCTTCGTCCGGCTCGAGCACGGCTTGGATGGCTCGAAGGCCGGGGTTGCAGATAGGTCCGAGCGGCAGACCCTCGTAGCGGTAGGTGTTGTACTTCGAGGGGGCGTCAAGCTGCTTGTCCGTGAAGGTGATGTTGCCCGCGGTCTTGAAGATATACTTGAGCGTGGCGTCGCTCTGCAGCTTCATGCCCCGCTCGAGCCTCAAATGAAACACGGCCGAAACCTTCGCAAAGTCATCCTCGACCTTGGCCTCCTTTTCGATGACGGAGGCGAGTGTCACCAACTCGTCGAGGCTCAGGCCCAGCTCCTGCGCGCGCGCTATATACTCAGCCTTCATCACCTCGCCAAAGCGGTAGAGCATGCGGTTGATGATGGATTTCGCGGACTCGTCCGAGTAGATGTCGTAGGTATCCGGGAAAAGATAGCCCTCGAGCACATAGTCGCGCGTCTGTTCGGGGTCGATCTCTTCGGCGGCGGCCGCGACGAAGTCGTAATCCGCGAACTGCCCGGCGGTTTTGCATAGATCGAGGAATTCGCCCGGCGCGTCGAGCACGCCAAGGGAAACGAGCTTGGCCGCGATCTGCTCGGCGGTCATGCCCTCGGTGACGACGAGCTTGAGCGTGATCCTTGGCGCATTGCCCTCGCAGATGACGTCCACGATCTGGCTCACATCCATGTTGCGCGAAAGGACATACGTGCCGGCCTTGAGTTTGTCGGACTTGCCCGTAAAGTCCACATAGATTTTAAACACGGTCTTGCTCGTGATGAGCCCCGGCGCGAGCAGGTTGCCATCCTCATCCACGCCGCCGACCTCATAGAGCTTCTTGGCGATCGAGGACGCGCCGGAGCCCGAACCGATGGTAACGGTCACGGGCGTCGCATCGTTGATATCCACGGGCGAGAAGAAGCGCGCCACGGCGTAGCGGTACGCCCCATAAAGGACGCCCGCGCACAGCGCGAGGCTCAAAAGGAACACGGCCGGCGGGCGCAGGAGGCGCCATGCATTCGAGGCGGCCCTTTTTCTGCCGCGCGCCCTATCCCTCTTCTCCCGCTCACGGGTCTTATTGATTTCGTCCTCCATGGCGCTCATTCGTCGATCAGATCGAGGTTCAGGTCCAGCGCTTCCGCGAGGATGCGGTATACGTCGCCGAGCATGGTGTTGAGTCGGTACTCGGCAATCAGGTAATCCGAAGCGTCGTGGTTGAGCTGAAGCACCTCGCCTATCTTCTGGAGGCGCTCAAGGCACTCGTCATCCTTCTTGCCGGAGACGACCGCGCCCTGAGCGCGGATGCGCAGCGTATTATACTCCTTGATCAACGCCTTAGTCGTGTCATTGGCGAACGCGCGCTCCCGCGCGTCCTTATAGGCCGCGTACTCCTCACTGCCCGAGAGCATGCGCGCAAGTTCCCGCGCCTTATCGTAGACCATGGTTCCCCCTCCTTAAATATCGAGTTCTATGATGATGGGCAAAATAATCGGCGTGCGCTTGGTTTTGTTGTACAGTTCGTTCTTGAGCGCGGTGCGGATGCCGTTTTTGATGCCGCTCCACTCGGATCTGTGCGCGCCCGCGAATTTGCCCGCGAGTTCGCCCGCGATGCTTCTGGCGCGCGCGACGATTTCCTCCGAGTTTTTGACGTAGATGAAGCCGCGCGATATGACCTCCGGCGCGCCCACAAGCTCGCCCGAGCTCTTTTTCAACGGAATCACCACGGTGAACAGACCGTCTTCCGCAAGCTGACGGCGGTCCTTAAGCACCGCGTCGCCTATTTCGCCCACGCTGCCGCCGTCTATCATGATGCTGCCCGCGTGCACGCCCGGCGCAAGCTTGATGCTCTGACGAGAAAGCTCGATGACGTCGCCGATGCCGGGCACGATGATGTTGCGCTCGGGGATGCCCATCTCCTGCGCGAGCTCGGCGTGCATATAAAGCTGGCGCGCCTCGCCGTGCACGGGGATGAAATACTTGGGCTTGGTGAGCGTGAACATGAGCCTGAGTTCCTCGCGGCGCGCGTGACCGGAAACGTGCACGTCCGCCATGCGGTCGTATACGACTTTCGCGCCCTTGAGATACAGCTGGTTGATGACGCGGCTCACGCCGATCTCGTTGCCGGGGATGGCTGAGGCCGAGATGATGACCGTATCCCCCTTTCCGATGTTGAGCCGGTGAGAGGAGTTGGCCATGCGGAACAGGCCGCTCATGGGCTCGCCCTGGCTGCCCGTGGTGATGACGCATATCTTCGACTCCGCGATGCGTCCGAGCTTATCGATTTCGACGATCTTCTCCTCGGGGATGCTCAGGTAGCCGAGCTCCGTGGCGACCTTGGCAATGTTGACCATGCTGCGTCCCTGGAAGCAGATCACGCGGCCAAAGGAAATCGCCACATCCGCTATTTGCTGGATGCGGTAGATGTTCGAGGCGAAGGTGGCAACGATCACGCGGCCGTCCGCAATGTCGAAGTAGTGCTCGAAGGTTCGCCCGATCTCGCGCTCGGAGAGCGTGTGGCCTGCGAGTTCCGCGTTGGTGCTATCCGACATGAGAGCCAGAACGCCGTGCGAGCCGTAATATGCGAAGCGCGCGATGTCGATGGGCTCATTGTCGAGCGGGGTGTAATCCACCTTAAAGTCGCCCGTGTGGATGATGGTGCCAACGGGCGTGATGATCGCCAGCGCACACGCGCCCGCGATGGAATGGCTGGTCTTAATGAACTCCACATTGAAGCAGCCCAGGCGCACGCGGTCGCCCGGGTTGACGCAGATGAGCTGCGCATCCGCGATCTTCTCCTCCTCGAGCTTGTGCTCGATGAGCGCGCATGTGAGCTTCGTGCCGTAGACGGGGGTCTTGAAGCGCTTGAGCGCATACGGCACCGCGCCGATGTGATCCTCATGGCCGTGCGTGATGAGGATGCCCTTGAGCTTGTCCGCATTCTTTTCGACATAGGACATGTCGGGTATTACGAAGTCGATGCCGGGCAGGTCGTCATCCGGGAAGATGAGGCCGCAGTCGATGATGATCATATCCCGGCCATATTCGAGTATGGTCATGTTCTTGCCGACCTCGCCGACGCCGCCCAGCGGTATGATCTTGAGCTTGCTTGATTTTGCCTTGCTCGCCAAGTTGTTTTTTCCTCGCTTTCCTTTGCGGGGAGCCTACCTCCCCACGATGAAATAATTATACTCCCCCGAAACAATATCGGCAAGAACGACCAATTGTAAACAAATGACGATGGTGAATATATTGGCCCCGCGAGGTTGAAAGCACCCACCGCATGCTGTATAATGACTAATTGTGAGGAGTAAACAAACCATGCAGTACGATGCGCCCCGCGCCAACGCTTATCCCGGCGCGGACCCCAAAATAAACCGCCCACGCTCCAAACGGCACACAAAACTCCGCCGCTCGCTTCAGATATCAAAGCTCGCATTCGGCACGCTTGCGGCGCTGCTCGTCGTAACGCTCGCCGTATTCTTTTTTACGAACAAGCCTACGCAAAGCGATATGGATGCCATCAAGGACGACGGAACGTTCATTCCCGGCGTGACCGTCAACGGAATCGATATTTCCGGCATGACCTATTCCGCCGCGCGCGAGGCGCTACTGCCCTCGGTGCAGGCGGATATGGACTCCATAGGCATCACGGTATCCCACGGCACGATGCTTTGGCTGCTCACCGCGGCAGATATGAAGGCTACTTCCACGCTGGACGATGTGCTAACCACCGCCATCGGCCTCGGGCGCAGCGGCACCGTCATTGAAAACAACCGGGAGAAGGAGGACGTCGAACAGAACGGTCGCTCCTTCACCGTCACCTTCCGCTCGAACGAAACGGCGCTCAAAGCAAAGCTCGCGTCCATCGCGGCCGTGCTCAACACCGAACCCGCGGAGCCCGGCGTCACCACCGACAGCCTGAGCGCCGAGCCCAAGTTCATCTACAGCGAAGGCACGGATGGTTATGTGCTTGATGAGGCCGCGGTCTATGGGGACATCGCCCTCATGCTCTCCTCCGGCAGTTACGCGGGCACGCTAGAGCCAAAGCTCAACTACGCGCAGCCCGTGGCTACCATAGACGGCCTTGAGGCTGATACTCAGCTCGTCGCCATGTTCCAGACGAGCTTCGGCGGCAGCAGCAAGGCGCGCAACGAAAAGCGCGTGGGCAACATCCAGAAAGCCTGCACTCTGTTGAACGGCATGGCCGTGAAGAACGGCGAGGAGTTCAATTTCAACGCCTACATCGGCCCGCGCACCGAGGCGGACGGCTGGCCGCTCGCGCCGGGCATCGTCAACGGCAACGCCTACGAAGACGAGGCCGGCGGCGGCATCTGCCAGGTTTCGACCACGCTCTATAACGCCCTGCTGTGCGCGGGCGCGTCCATGCAGCGCGGCTCCACGCTCGAGGAGGTGCTCGCCCAGAACATCGCGGGCATCTCGATCATCGAACGAAAGCACCACACCTGGCCCTCGAGCTACGTCGACACAGGGCTCGACTGCACAGTCACCGGCACGGTCGAGGCCGGCAAGAGCCTGAGTTTCGTCAACAACACGGGCGCCGCCCTGTATTTCTTCGTCTACTGCGACCGGGCGAATTACACCTGCACGGTCTATATTTACGGCAAGCCCCTGCCGCCCGGTATCACCTACAAGGTGCGAGGCGTGGAGGATAAGATGCTGCCTTCCTTCATCAACATCACCTACGACACGACGAAACCCGCCGATTCTGTCGAGGAAAAGATCGTCGCGCGCGACGGCGTCGTGGCCACTGCCTGGCGCGACACATACCTCAACGGCGTGCTCCAGTCGAGCGAGGAGCTGTATCGGGATACCTACAACCCCGTCACGGGCGAAAGAATCCTCGGCACGGGCGGCATGCCCGCCCCGTCCCCGACGAGCATCCCGAAAAGCTGAAAAAACCGTCTTTCCCGGGTTCCCCGGACAAATATGCCTTGTGCAGGAGGATTCAATGAAGTTTTCCAGCAAGATCGAAAAGTGTAGCCTGTCTCCGATCCGCAAGTTCTACCCGTATCAGGTCGATGCCAACAAGCGCGGCGTGAAGATCTACCACCTGAACATCGGCCAGCCGGACATCGCCACCCCGCCCGCCTATTTCGACGCGGTGCGCAATTTCCGCCTGCCCGTGCTCGCCTACGCTCCCTCTCCGGGCATTCCGGAAATGATCGAGGCCGTGCGCAAATACTACGCGGGCATCGGCATCGAGTACGGTGCGAACGAAGTTTTCATCACCACCGGCGGCAGCGAGGCGCTTTCCATCGCGCTCAACTGCATACTCGACGACGGGGATGAGATCATCGTTCCCGAGCCGTTTTATCCGAACTACAACACCTTCGTCAGCGCGACCGGCGCGTCCATCCGCCCCATCCACACCACCGCCGAGGAAGGTTATCACTACGCCTCGCGCGAGAAGATCGAGCCGCTGATCAACGAGCATACCCGCGCGCTGCTCTTCACCAACCCCGGCAACCCGACGGGCACCGTGCTCTCCCCCGGGGAACTGCGCCTCATGGCCGACCTCGCAAAGGAGCACAACCTCTTCCTCATCGGCGACGAGGTATACCGCGAGTTCATCTACGGCGGCGAAAAGCTCGCATCCATCGGCGAATTTGACGACATCCGCGAGAACGCGATCATCATCGACTCCGTATCCAAGCGATTCAGCGCGTGCGGCGCGCGCATCGGCACGCTGATCACGCGCAACCGCGAGCTCCAGCAGCACGCCCTGAAGATCTGCCAGGCGCGCCTGTCCGTCGCCACGCTCGACCAGGTCGCCTCCGCTGCGCTCTACGGCGCGGGCACCGAGTATTTCAACGACGTGCGCGACGAGTACCGCTGCCGCAGGGACGCCATCTACCGCAAGCTTTCGGAAATTCCCGGCGTCGTGTGCAAAGAGCCCAAAGGTGCGTTCTACGTCATGGCCAAGCTGCCCGTGGAGGATACGGACGAGTTTCAGAAGTGGCTGCTGACCGATTTTTCCGACAACGGCGAAACCCTTATGTACGCCCCCGGCGCGGGCTTCTACGCAACGCCGGGCATGGGGCGCGACGAGGTACGCCTCGCCTATGTGCTCAACTGCAAGGATATCGAGCGCGCCATGGATCTGCTGGCGATGGCGATCAAGCAATACAACGCGCAAAAGAAATAAAGCTCACCATATACAGAAAGCCCGCCCTCAATTTCGCAGGGCGGGCTTTGTTATCCGGCTCGTTATTTCGCGCCTGCCGCCATCGCGGCGGGAGGCTCCGCTTTCTTGAGCGCGTCGCTGATGCGGTTGCTAAAAAAGATCAGCACCGTGGGCACGAGCATGAACAGGATGCGGCCGAGTATGGTGTTGGCAAAGAGCACGATCACGCCGAGCCAGCGGTTCCCGCCGACGTAGCGCCCGTAGACTGCGCTTTTGGGAACGCTCTCGCGCAGCAGGCCTTGTGCGGAGCCCTCTGGGTAATAGTCGATGTCCACGTCGAGCATGGTTGCGCCGGTGGCGGGATTGGTGTAGATATCAAACACACGCCGCACCTGCATGGCGAAAACCGAGTCCTTATAAAGCACGATATCCCCCTCCTCGATGGCGACGTACCGATCGACCTTCTCGAAGAAGGAGATGTCGTTATACTTGATGGTCGGCTCCATCGTCGAGGACTGGAATACATAGGGCACGAAGCCCAGAACGCTCGTTTCCCGCTCGGGCGAGGCATAGCTGAAGAGCAGCAGCATCGCGTCCACGAGCAGCATGAACGCGACGACGATGGCGAGCAGGGACATCACAAAAAAGTTGAGCACGCTGTTGACCTTGCGGGGTTTATAAGTCCGCGCAAGATCCCTGCAGGCGTCGCGCATAAATTTTTCTTTGGAGGCGGTGGTAACCACGAGGCGCGCGCCCGCGGGAAGCTCAGGCAGGCCGCCGTCCTCGGCGAGGGATGGGTGATACCTGCGCCCTTCGAGCGAGCCCATGTAAACGCAGATGCAAAGCGCGATAAGCACGATCGCCAGCGCGATATAAACATACACGCCCTGCGTGAAGATGTTGCTGAAAACGGCGAGGCGCGTCCTGTCCGCCATCAGCGCGAAGAAGCCCGTGACGCCGCGCACCGGCATCAGCGCGAGCGCACAAAGACCCGCCATCGTGCGCGCGTTGGAAACATCCGATACGATCAGAGAGCAGGCCATCGTCATGACCACGAGCGTGGTCGTGTTGAGCAGCGTGATGAACAGCATGCTCAGGATATAGTCCGACACGAACGGGAATCTCATCACCGTGCTGATGGCGAGCGTCGTCATAAAGCCCGCGAGCGCGATGATGTACTGCGAGACGAGCTGCACGAAAATTTTTGAATAGACCAATCGCCGCACGCTGTACCCGAGGTGCAGCGGCGCGTACCAGATATTCGCATAAACCTCTGAGAAGGAAACCGCCCTAAAGCGCACCAGGTTATAAAGCGCCGTGGCGACATATGAAATGATGATGAACAGCAGCAGCGTCGTGTGGTAGCTCTCCTGCACGAAATAGGAGGCCTGATCCGCGAGCACGCTGCGCTTGAGCGTCTGCAGGATGAAAAATACGGAGAACGCCAGCATCCCCTCGAACACGCCTATGCCAAGGAGGATCGAGAAGTTGTTCCTCTGCCGGTTAGAGCCGTAATTCAGCTCCTTTTCGATGCTGCCAACGCGGTAGATCATGCTTTTCTCGCCTCCAGGAACGCTTCTTCGAGCGTCTTGTCGCCCGTGATCATGCCCTCCGTGCGAATGCCAAGCTTCGCAAGATGCCCCATGATCTCAAGGGGCTCTCCCTCGCCGTAGAGCTTGACCTTGCCGGCGGATTCAGCCACGCCGAGCTCGGGATACGCCTCGCGCACAGCCTGCGCCACCTTGGGCGACTGGGAGGAAAAGATCGTGGCCAGCCTATGGTCATACTTCTCGCACAGGCCCTTAACATCCCCGCTCACGCGGATGCTGCCGTCCACCAGAAGAGCCGCATGCGTACAGCAGCGGCCGATGAACCCCTCGTCCGGGCTGACGAGGAATACGGTCTTATCGCGTTTGACCATATGCGAGAACAGGCGCGCGAATTCCGCATGTCTCTCGCGCGGTACCCGGATGTGCGAAAAGTCCGCAATAACGATGCGCGCGTCCGAAGCATGCGCCGCGAACAGGGACACGAGCGCACGTTCATCCTGCGTCAGCGCGCCGATGCGCGTGAGCGCCATGCGATAGGAACCAGTATCGAGCATCAGCTCCAGCCAGCTTTCCTGAACGAGCTCATGTCTCTTGCCTGCACGCTCGGAAATGAACATCAAATAGGTCAGGACCTGCATGTGATCGTAGAGCACATCCTGATCGTTTATGTAGAACACATGCGGCAGGATACGGCGCTTCTTGCGCATCATGCCGGTTTCCATCAGGATGCAGCGGCCGTTTTCGTGCGACTTGAGCGTGCCCGCGATCTCCGCGATCAGCTCTAGCGCGAAGCGATCCTCACCTGACACGCCGAATATGCTTTGCGCAGGCACCCCGAGAGAAATAGAGCGCAGTACAGGCGTCGGAAGGCCGTCCTCCCACGCATAATGTTCAAGCGAGGACACGCAGTTCATGGACAGCGCCGTCTGCACCACGGTGGGCAGAACGAATTTTTTATGCTTGTTTGTCTTTGCGCGCTCCATTCAGTTCATGCTCCAGACTTTCGGCAGGGTTATTTTCAGCACATACACGGCGATGATGCTCTCCGGCGTAAGCACGGTGGGATCGATGCCATTCGCGCTGTTGTCCCCCTTTGTGAGATAGGTCACGCTGCCGTCCTCGTCGACATTGCGCGCGATGATCCTGTGCGTGACGATGACGCCCTCCTTCAGATAGAAGCTGACGATCGTATCCGGCTCCACGGCCGAGGGATCGGCCGGCGTGCGGGAGAGTATGTAGCAGCCGATGGGCAGCGTCGGCACCATGCTGCCCGTCTGCACATTGAACACATAAAAGCCGAACAACGAGGGCAGCTTGCCGTTGCTCCTCGACTGAACGCCCAGATACAGCAGTATGACCAATACGCCAACCAAGGCAAAGTAAAATACATTGGCGATCCCCCGAATGATCTTCTGCCTTTTCGTGAGCTGCTTCTTTTGCTTTTTTTGCTTTTCCGAAGCCATGTTTTTGGTTTCATCGCGCGTCAGCTCCAGCAGCTTTTCGATTTCCTCTTTAGTGGAATACTTCGCGACCAGCCTCTTCTCCATCAGTCTTCACCCTCAAAGCCGGGTAAACCGGTTTCCTTTATTATTGGAGCATCCGGCGGCCTGCTTGTTTCCCATTGGTTTTCACCATCAAGCTCGGGCGGGTCAAAGCTTTGTGCGGGAGCTTCTACGATTGGAGGAATTTCCTGCGTCAAGCCGGGGGTAGGCTCAGGCGTGTTCCCGGGAGTCGGCTCAGGCGTGTTCCCGGGAGTCGGCGCGGCGTTGCCGTCGGTGGGCTCCGGCGTGAGCGTGGGATCGGGGATGACCACGTTGCCCGGCTCCGGGGTTTCGACGACGATCATCATCTCCGGGGCGGGCGCGGACGCACCGGTTGCGCCGGAAACGCGCAGCGTCGCCGTGCCGGAAACCATGACGGTTTTGCTGAATGCGGCATAGGAAGTGACGGCCAGCGTAAGCATGAGCAGCACGATGAGCGCCGTATATGCGATCCTTGCGGTTTTTCTCATAGGTATGCCTCTCTCTCAGGCGCGCCTTTGCACGGCCTTGACCGTTGCGCTCGCCGTGACGGCAAAGTTGTTGTAATCGCCGGGAATGGGTTTGCCGAGTATGTAGCGGTCCCAAAAATATTCGAAGCCGCTCGGCCTGCAATAGCCCGCGCTCGGGGAGGTATCCCAAGCGAAGACGATGGTGACGGTATTCGACCCGCCGCCGTTATAAATGTTGGTGAAGTTCAGCGTATACGGCGAGCCGGGCGTGATCTTCGAGCCGTTGACGGTGACGCTGAGCCCCGGCACCCAGGTGCCCGAATAGGCCAGGTTGAGCGTGAACGCCGCGTCGAGTGCGGCCTCGCTGCCCTGCGCGTCGAGCGTAACGGTCCACGAGTTGCTGCCGGCGGGAGCCACGGTGATGGCGGGGAGAGTAACAGTCGTTGCGGTGCTGCTGTTGACGCGGAACACGATGCTCTTCGAGGTCATGCTGTTTGCCGTGTTCGTGACGCCCTTGTAGTATGCGGCGAACGTGTCATACGAGAACACGAGCATGATCGCAACCGCCAGCATCACGGGCAATCCTATCATCAATGTTTTCCTTGCTGTGCTCATGCGAACCTCCGGATTCTCGTCGGGAGGGGTTGTCGCGCACCCCTCCCGATAAGCTTGAGTATTTGCGCCTCAGTAGTCGCTGCGGCTTGGGGATCAGTTGTGCACGCCCGCGTTGACGGAGGTGCAGCTGAACTTGACGCTGAACACGGAGCCGAAGGCGCTGCCCATCACGGCGTTGTCGAGCGTGTTCGTGGCTTCGTCGGTCGCGTACGGCCAGGCGATCTTGAACTGGATGGTCTTGCTGGCGCCGACGGCGAGCGTGAAGTCGGCGGGCGCGGTCGTGGTCCAGTTTGTACCGCCGTCGACCGAATAGGTCATCCCGAGGCGTTCGTTGGCGGTCTTGCCGGAGGCGGCGCTCAGAAGGGCCGCAACTTTCACGGTCGTACCGACTTCGCCCGCGTTGGTCAGCGTGACCGAGTAGGTCACATCGTCGCCCGGGGCGAGCTTAATCGCCGTCGAGAAGTTGTTCGACGTTCCGTTGGTGACAGAGAATGCTTTTGAGACGATGCTGGATGCGGTGAGATCCACAGTCTGCGTGTAGGCGGCCATGGTCCCTGCGACCAAGGAGGAAACGACAGCCAGCACGAGCGCGACGATGAGGAAGAACTTTTTCATATATACCCTCCTAATTAAAATTGACATGCCCATATGCTCGTTCGAGGCTAGAGCCAATTTAGAGGGTCTTTGGCAGAACTAACTTGTTTCGACTCGCCTGCCAGATGGCAACTGGCTGCCGTACGCTTTCGCGCTTAGGCCCTGTAGCTTTGCGTCGCCGCCTTTCGACGGGTTTGCCATGAGCACCTTAACCTTTTGATGGTAACTGGC
>JAPXSN010000042.1:0-12491 GCA_033813015.1 Clostridia bacterium
CTTTAAGACTTCCTCAACGGTCTGGAGGAATTCCGGCTCGTTTTTATCCCGCTTGGCAACCTTATTCAAGACTTCCTGCACGTATGCGTTCATGGTTTACCTCCGATTTATTGGGTTTGATTTGCGCTTGCAGCACATAAAAAAAGCCTGTGCCACACACCATCGCTATCATAAAACGAAGCGGGAACGATGTCAATACAAAGCAAGGCTTCTTGCAATTATATATTATTTTCCGAAAAAATGCAGTTTATCTTGCACCCATGAGCAGCTGCTCGTATACCGGGAACGGCCAGAGCGCGGCTGTGGTGACCTGCTCAAGCGCGTCCGCGGCCTCCCGGAGCTGCGCCATCGCAGGGATGACCCCGTCGCGACAGACGACGCAGGCGACAAAGGAATCTTGCGCATCGTCCACGCCCGAAAGCGCTTTTTCGAGCGCGAGCGCGCGCACATCCATGGCCTCAAGCAGCGCGTCCGCCTCGTAAAGCCTGCGCCTTTCGCTCGCGGCCGCGACGCCCGCGGCGAACTTCGCGTTGATCGCCTCGGCGATGTGCCGCTGCGCCTTCGAGCAGGCCGGGATGATCTCCCGCCGTGCCATCTCGAGCATGGTGCGCGCCTCGATTTGGGTGATTTTGGCGTAGCTTTCGAGGGAAACCTCGTAGCGCGCGCGAAGCTCCCGCTCGGAGAAGATGCCGTATTTGGTGAAGAGGTCGACGTTCTCGGGCATGATGTAGCGCGGCAGCGCGTCGAGCGTGGTTTTAATTTCACAGAGGCCTCGCCGCTTTGCCTCCTCCTTCCAGCTTTCGGCATAGCAGTTGCCGCCAAAGAGGATGCGGCTGTGCGCCTTGACGGTTTCGACGATGAGCGTTTTTGCAGCCTCGTCAGGGTTTTCGGCCTTCTCGAGCGCGTCGGAGAAGCCCGCGAAAACGTCCGCGACGATGGTGTTGATGACGGTGTTCGCATCCGCGATCGACTGGCTTGCGCCAGGCATACGAAACTCGAACTTGTTGCCCGTGAACGCGATGGGCGAGGTGCGGTTGCGATCGGTATTGTCCATGCGTACGCGCGGCATGGCCTTGATGCCGCTGGCCAGCATGCGTTCGCCCGCGCCGCCGTACCCGTTGCCCAAAGCCGCGGCCTCGAGGATGGCCGTAAGCTCCTCGCCAACGAACACCGAAACGATGGCCGGAGGCGCTTCCGTCTGGCCGAGACGCAAATCGTTCGACGCGCCCGCGATGCTCAGGCGGATGAGATCCTGGTGCAGGTCCACCGCCTTGACGACGGCGCTGAGCATGAGAAGGAACAGCGTGTTCTGCGCCGGGGTCTTGCCGGGGGCAAGCAGGTTGACGCCGGTATCGGTCATCAGAGACCAGTTATTGTGCTTGCCGCTGCCGTTGAGCCCTGCGAAGGGCTTCTCGTGCAACAGGCACACGAAGCCGTGCCGGGGCGCGATGCGGCGCAGAAGCTCCATCGTGAGTTGGTTGTGGTCGGTCGCGATATTGGCCTCGCTGAAGAACGGCGCCAGCTCGTACTGGCCCGGCGCGACCTCCTTATGCTCGGTCTTGGCGTAAACGCCGAGCTTCCACAGTTCCCCGTCGAGCTCGCCCATGAACGCCTGCACGCGGCCGTCGATGGCGCCGAAGTAATGGTCGTCCAATTCCTGCGACTTGGCGGGCTTCGCGCCGAAAAGCGTCCTGCCGCAGAGCACGAGATCCCGCCGCTTCGCGCACAGCTCCGCGTCCACGAGGAAGTATTCCTGCTCCGCGCCGACCGTGGGCGTCACGCGGGAAACATCCTTCATGCCAAAGGCGCGAAGAAGGCGCAACGTTTCACGCTCGATGAGCTCCGCCGAGCGCAAAAGCGGCATTTTCTTATCGAGCGCGTCGCCGCCGTAGGAGCAGAACACCGAGGGGATGCAAAGCGTTCCGTCCTTAATAAAGGCAAATGAAGTCGGATCCCAAGCGGTGTAGCCGCGCGCCTCGAACGTGGCCCGAAGGCCGCCTGAGGGGAAGCTCGAAGCGTCCGGCTCGCCCATGACGAGCTCGCGTCCCGAAAACTCCGCGATGACGCCGCCCTCCGGCCCCGGCGCGATGAACGAATCGTGCTTTTCCGCGGTCACGCCCGTGAGCGGCTGGAACCAGTGCGTAAAATGCGTTGCGCCCTTCTCGAGCGCCCATTCCTTCATGGCGTTGGCGAGAGGACCCGCGATATGCCTGCCCAGCGGCCGGCCGCGCTTGATGGTCTCCCGCAGCGCCTCGAAGGTTTCCTCCGGGAGCCTCAATTTCATTTCGGCTTCGCCGAACACCATAGAGCCGAATTCCGCAATGCTTTTCATATATATAAACCTCTTAAATTAAAATACGCCTTAATTTCCTTATTATATAAATAAGCCCATGCGGACGCAATATAACATTGTTCTATTCTTGCCATAAGTAAAAGCAATATCAGGGCGGCGGAAAGAAAGCCTGCGCCTTTCGTCCGTTTCGGCGAATAAATGCCCAAGGGCATCTCCTCTTGCCGCTTCGCGGCAATTCGCCTTGTTCACCAACGCCGGAATAGAAGCCAAGGGGCCGCGGCCCCTTGACAATCCCAAGAATATTCGTTTTACATAATTGGTTAAAAGATACTATCCCTGTTGATGGCCATGCTCATGCAGCGCGGGCCGCCGCGGCCGCGCACAAGCTCCGCCGCGGGCACGGGATGAACCTTGATGCCCGCGCGGGCGAGCAGTTCGTTTGTGACCTCGTTGCGGTCATACACCACGATGCTTCCCGGCGCGATGGTCAGCGTGTTGGAGCCCATGTTCCAGTGCTCGCGCGCGGCGACGATGGGGTCTCCCCCGCCCATCTCCACGAAGCGCACCGCGGGAAGTTTCAGCGCGCGGGCGAAGACGCGGTCCACGGGCTCGGTCGTGATGGAGATGCGAAGCGCACCCGGCTTGCCGGTGAGTTCGTATACGTCGAACTGCTTGTCGTAAATGCAGGGATGCGTGAGGAACTTATCCGTGTCTATCATAGTGCAAAGCACGTCGAGATGCATGAACTGCCGCGATTTGGGGTTGTTGAACACGAGGATGCGCTCGAATCCCTCGGCAAAGACCTTGTTGGCAAGCATTTCCACAGCGGCGATGCTCGTGCGCTCCCCGCAGCCGATGGCAAGCACCTTGTCGGAAAGGATGAGCACATCCCCGCCCTCGATGATGTAGGGAATGGTGTTGTCGTACCAAAGAGGTGAATCCTTAAAGAGCGGGTGGAAGTCGTGAATGTAGCGGAGGAACAGCGTTTCGCGCCTTCTGGAGCGCATACTCATCGAGCAGATCACCATGCCGTTGCCGATGCAGATTGAAGTATCCCGCGTGAAGTAGATGTTGGGCATTGGGTCGAGCACAAAGGGGTAAGGATCGCGCACGCTCAACGTGACGCTTCGCGGCGCGACGCGCTCAAGATCCCTGGGGCGCACGCCTCTGGATACTGCACGGAATAGCTCCGAAGGCGCCATGGGCTTTAAGTATTCGCGGATGGCATCGCGGATGTCATCCCCGTTGATCTCACTTTCGGCGACGAAATCGTCTATGTAGCGCGTGCGGAGCGCTTCATCCGCCATAACCTCGAGAAACAGCGCCTCGAGATACAGCACGCGCGCGCCGTTGTCCGCAAGCACCTTGGCGAACACATCATGGTCGCGCTGCGCCGCAGGCAGGTACGGCGTGTCGTCGATAAGCATTTCCTTGAAGAAATCCGGCGTGACCTGATCGATCTCAATGCCCGGCCTGTGCAACAGCACGGCGTTGAGCTTGCCTATTTCCGAGAATTGGTTGACGAACCGATCCATTGCGCACCTCGATGTATATAATATTCCGTATATGCAATATGATTATACACGACTCGTATGCAAAAGTAAAGCATGCTGCGCCGGTTTTCGCAGCCCTTGCGAATTTTATATATAACGCTTTGCAGGCGCCTTTTACGGCTTTCCTTCGTTGCTTTTGTTCAGGGAAGGATATATAATGAGCATTGGTGGGAAGACTTCCCACAGGGTGCTTTGCTCCCCAGAATATCATAGAAAACAGGAGATCATTATGGAGTACAACAGGATTTTCAACTTTTCTGCCGGTCCTTCCATGCTGCCCGTCGAGGTGCTCGAAAGCGCGCGGGATAATACGCTCAACTACGAGGGCTGCGGCATGTCCGTGATGGAGATGAGCCACCGCTCCAAGGTGTACGACAACATCATTCAGGAGGCGGAGAAGGGCCTGCGCAAGGTCATGGACATCCCCGACAACTACAAGGTGATCTTCATGCAGGGCGGCGCGACGCTGCAATTCGCCTGCGTGCCGATGAACCTGATGAACAAGAATCTCAAGGCGGACTACATCGTGACCGGCAGCTTCTCCGGCAAGGCCGCCAAGGAAGCTGAAAAGTACGGCAAGGTCAATGTCGCCTGGACAGGCAAGTCCATCAACTTCGCACGCATACCTCGGCAGGAGGAGCTCAAGCTCGACCCCGAGGCGGACTATGTGCACATCTGCTTCAACAACACCATCTACGGCTCCTGCTGGGACTATATTCCCGATACCGGCGATGTGCCGCTCGTAGCGGACCTCTCGAGCTGCATCCTGAGCCGTCCTATCGACGTTTCGAAGTTTGCCATGATCTATGCCGGCGCACAGAAGAACGTTGCGCCCGCGGGTCTGACGATCGTCATCATCCGCGAGGACCTCTTGGGCAACGTCAACCCCATCACGCCCATCATGTGCGACTACACCATCAACGCGGCCGAAGGCTCCATGTACAACACGCCGCCGTGCTGGTGCATCTACATCTGCAAGCTCGTCATGGACTGGATCCTCAAGACCGGCGGTCTGGAAGAGCGCGAGCGCGTCAACCTGCAGAAAGCGGAGACCCTCTACGATTTTCTTGACAGTAGCGACTTCTACACGACCGCCATCGAGAAGGGCAGCCGCTCCATCATGAACGTGCGCTTCAACACACCCAGCGAGGAACTCGACGCCAAGTTCGTCAAGGAGAGCGTCGCCGCGGGCATGACCAACCTAAAGGCGCACCGCTCGACGGGCGGCCTTCGCGCATCCATCTACAACTGCATGCCGGTCGAGGGCGTAGAGTACCTCGTTGCCTTCATGAAGAAGTTCGAAGCCGAGAACAAATAAAGGAGAATGATGATGAAAATACTTGCGACGGACGGGTTGGATAAATCGGCGGTTGCGGCACTCAAAGCGAAGGGCCACGAGGTAGTCGAGCAGTTTTACGAGCCTGCAGAGCTTGCCAATCAGGTGAAGGAATGCGACGTGCTGGTCGTGCGCAGCGCAACCAAGGTGCGAAAGCCCATCATCGACGCCGCAAAGGAAACAGGCAGGCTCAAGCTCGTCATCCGCGGCGGCGTAGGCGTGGACAACATAGACGTAGAGTATGCCGAGCAAAACGGCATACAGGTCAAGAATACCCCGCGCGCCTCGAGCAATACGGTCGCGGAGCTCGCGCTCGCTCATATGTTCAGCGTGGCGCGCTTCATCTCCGTTGCCGGGCACAGCATGCGCGAGGACAGATGGGATAAGAACGAGTATAAGGGCATCGAGCTTGCGGGCAGGACGCTGGGCATTGTGGGCTGCGGGCGCATCGGCCAGATGCTCGCTTCTAAGGCGCAGGCGCTGGGCATGAAGGTGCTCGCCTACGACATCTATCACTTCCCCGGCCTCGAGTGCGACACCTTCCGCTACTGCGAGATGGAAGAGCTTCTCGCCAACGCTGACTTCATCTCGCTGCACACCCCGAGCCTCGACGGCAAGCCGCTCATCAGCGCGGAGACCATCGCCAAAATGAAGGACGGCGCGGTGCTCATCAACACCAGCCGCGGCAACAACGTGGATGAAGCTGCACTGCTCGACGCGCTCAACTCCGGCAAACTGCGCGGCGCGGGGCTCGACGTGTTCGCCGAGGAGCCGGCCAAGAATCACGCGCTCTACTCCCACCCCCATGTTTCCTGCACGCCGCACATCGGTGCGCAGACCTCCGAGGCGCAGAAGCGCGTGGGCGGGGAGATCGTGGAAATCATCAATTCATTCGCGGGATGAATTGATGATTTCGAACTAATAGGTAATAACTAATAGTGAATAACTGAACGGATAACGGCGGCCTTCGCTTTAACGGCGAAGGCCGTTTTATATTCTGCATGATTCAAGTATAAATGGGCTTGCGGCAGGAAGCGAAATCCTGTTAATTATGTATAGTTATTCACTATTCACCATTAGTTATTAGTTGGCGCAACGCCGAGTTCGTCGTCGAAGACGATCCTCAAGTCGAGAGCGGTCAGCGACATATCGGTGTTGACCTGCGCGAAAAGCGTTGTTTCGCCCGGCGGGAGGATCAGGATATATGACGCGTCACGCGTTTGGAGCATGCTTGAGGCGACGAGCTCGCCGGTTTCATCGTAGAACGTCACGGCTGCGGCGCAGACGATGGTTTTCGGATAGTCGTTGACGACGACGGCATCCACGAAGGTATCCTCTTCCTGCTCGTAGACCTGCACATTTCGGAAGGAGAGATAGCGCTTGAAATGATCCGCGCCGGTGATGAAGCTGCCCAGCGCGTCGAACGCGCGCGCGGGGGTCGCAGTAATTCCGGGCGCTGCAGCCGGCGTGGGCGAAGGAGACGGCGGAGGCGAGGGGATCGGCGTCGCGGTCGCCGAGGGCACGGTGACGCTCGGATCGATGATCGGCTGCACGCCGATGCAACCGGAAAGCGCCAGCGCAAGCAGCGTCGGCGCGAGAAGAAGCAATAACCGCTTACTTGCCGAGTGCGGCATCATTGCGCCCGCTGTATTCACGGATGAGCTGCTGCTTGAGCTCATACAGCCGGTCGGAGAGGTCCACCTTGTATTCGTGCGGATTCAGGAGACGCTTGCTCTCCTCCCAGAAGGTCGCCATCTCTTGCTTTGCGTAGGCCTGTATCTCGCGCATCTCGGGCGGCTCATAGACCTGCTGCCCTTGGATAAACAAAGGCACGAGCAGCTCGCGCACGGAAAAGTTCGTGAGGAGCTTCGTCTTGTATCTCTGCTCCGGGTGGTAGATGCGAAGGGGCTTGCCCTCGTCGATTTGCTCATCCGCGAGGGCGATGAGATCCGCGAGCGCCATGCCGTTCTTTTTGTCATAAAAGCGCAGCACCTTCTTGTAGCCCGGGTTGGTCATTTTAGCTATGTTGTCGGAAAGCTTGATTTTGGGATGCTCCGCGCCGTCGATAAACTCCGCGGAAAGCTTGTATACCCCGCCGAGCGCCGGGCAGTCGAGCGAGGTGATGAGTTTCGTGCCTACGCCCCACACGTCTATTTTTGCGCCCTGCGTCTTGAGGTCGCGGATGACGGTTTCGTCGAGATCGCCCGAGGCGAAAATGCTCACGTCGGCATGCCCCGCCTCATCGAGCATCTGCCTCGCCTTTTTAGACAGGTACGCAAGATCGCCCGAATCCAGGCGGATGCCCACGGGCTTAAAGCCCTTGGCCTTGAGTTCGTCGAACACCCTGATGGCGTTGGGCACGCCGGAGCGCAGCGTGTCGTAGGTATCCACCAGGAGCAGGCACGAGGTTGGGAAAATCTTTGCATAGGCGCGGAAGGAGTCAAGCTCCGTGGGGAAGCTCATGACCCAGCTGTGCGCATGCGTCCCCTTGACGCCGACGTGGAACATCTGCCCCGTGAGCACGTTGCTCGTCGCCGTGCAGCCGCCGATCATGGCGGCGCGCGCGCCGTAAATGCCGGCATCCGGCCCCTGCGCGCGGCGAAGGCCGAACTCCATCACATCATCCCCCGCGGCGGCATAGACCACGCGGGCGGCCTTGGTCGCGATCAGCGTCTGATGGTTGACGAGATTTAAGAGAGCCGTTTCGATCAACTGCGCCTGCATGATGGGCGCGCGCACGCGAATGAGCGGCTCATACGGGAACACGACCGTGCCCTCGGGCATGCCGTAGACCTCCCCTGTGAAGCGAAGACGGCTCAACTCATCCAGAAAAGCTTCATCAAACAGGTTGAGGGAGCGAAGATAGGCGAGATCCTCCTGCTCGAAGCGCAAGCTGTTGATGTAGTCGATGACCGATTCCGTACCGGCCATAACCGCGTAGGCGCTGTTCTCGCGGTTGCGGAAGAACAGATCGAACACAGCCTCGTTTTTCGTCATGCCGTGGCGGAAGTACCCATACATCATCGTGAGCTGGTACAGGTCGGTCATCATGGTGAGGTTGCGCGCGCTGGTGATATCCCCCATGTTATTCATCCTTCTTTTCAGGTTCTTTGTCGTCCTCGTCTTCTTCGTCTGTATCGTCTTCGTCTTCTACGTCGTCGACGTCCTCTGCCTCATCCTCTTCGTCGCTGTCTTCTTTCTCTTCGGCGTTTTCGCCGTTTTCGCTTTCGGCTTCGTCGCCTTCGGCGGGCGTTCCCTCATCATCGGCGACCTCGAGCGGAGCCGGCCAGATGAGTCTGCCGAGCTTCTTTTCGCGAATTGCGCGCACAATGAGGAACGCCGCAGCGAGCGCGAACACGACGGCGCTTAACAACTGCGACACGCGGATGCCGCCCAGCCCGTCCGCGCCCGGCTGGATGAGCCAGAGGCTGTCCGCGCGCAAACCCTCGACGAACATGCGCTCAAAGGCATAGAGCAGTGCGTACCACACGAAGGAGTCGCCGTCGTGCTTGAAGCGCTTGCGCGCGAGCATGATGAAGATGAAGATTAACAGGCACCAGAACGACTCATAGAAAAACGTCGCAAGGTGCAGATGGCCTCCGTTGGCCGCCGTGACGCAGGCGGTGCACAGCGCGTTGTCAAAATAATGCGCGCCGTCGAGGGACACGGAGAACGGAAAGTAATTGAGGATTGGAAACTTGGCGAGCATTTCGGAGGTGATGGGCAGGCCGAATGCTTCCTGGTTGAAGAAGTTGCCCCACCTGCCTATGGCCTGCGCGAGCACGAGGCCGGGCGCGATGCAATCCACCAGCGCGAGGAAGCGCACCTTCCTTACACGGGCGAACACAAACACCGCGATCAAGCCGCCTATCACCGCGCCGTAAATGGCGAGGCCGCCCTCCCAGATATAGAGGATGCGAATTGGATCCGCGAGGTATTCCTGAAGCTGGAAGAGCACGTAGTAGAGCCGCGCGCCGATCACGCCCGCGGGAATGATCACAAGGCAAAGGTCTATGATGATGTCCTTGGGCAGCTTCTTGCGTTTTTCCTCAAGCTGCGCGATGATCACCGCGATCACGATGCCGATCGCCATCAGGATGCCGTACCAGTAAATATCCTTGCCGAATAGCGTGAACGCCACCCTGTCCGGATTCGTCATGAGCGTATCCTCCAAAGCATGAAATATTCCCCAACTGTGACGCTGACATTATACAACAAAGAAGGCGATATGAAAAGAAGCCTTATGGCACGTTGCCGTCGATATCCACGAGGTTCTCAGCCGCCGCGTTGTCCATCTTCTGGAAATAGTAGGTGTATATCTCCTCCGCGGCCGAAACGCTCCACGAGCCGGAGTAGCCGTTGGGCACGCAGATGACCACGACCAACTCCGCCTCGCCCTCGCGCGGGGTGTAGGAGATGAACCAGGAGGTATCCTCGATGTCGATGGAGGAAAGGCCGATCTGCGCCGTGCCGGTCTTGCCGGCGATGCGGTCGAGGTAGCCCGCGTCTATGAACGCCTCGCTGAACTTCTTGAACGCGGTGCCGTGGTCCTCCGCGGACACGACGCCCTTCATGCCCGCCTTGACGGCGTCCCAGAGCGCCTGCCACTCGGCGCTCTCATCGCCGATGCGGTGCGAGAGCGCGGCGCTGAAATCCTTTACGAGCGCGCCGTTCGCGTCGATGACCTTATCCACGATGTTCGCGTCGTACACATAACCCTCGTTGGCGATGGCGGAGGCGTAGCGCGCCACCGCGACGGGCGTCACGAGCGTCACGCCCTGGCCGTAGCCCGTGCGGATGGTCAGGGTCGGCTTCCACTGGATCTCGTTGAGCAGGTTCACGATCTCGCTCGTCCACGGCTGCGCCGCGGTGTAGCCCTCGGGGATGCCCAGCTCCTCGCTGATGATCCTGCGGATATCGGGGCCTTTGCCGTCGAGGCCGCCGCCGTCCTGCAGCTTCATCAGGCGAAGCGCGCAGGCGCTCACGGCGGCGTCGTCGATTTCCATCCCGCGCAGGCTCACGTATTCGCCGAGCCTTTCGCGCAGGCTCTTGTAAATTAGGAACGGAAGGCTTGTCTTCTGCCCCGTGACGGAAAGCTCGCCCTTCGCGTCGAGCAGGCTGTTGTCGAAGAGCACGTCCTGTCCGCCGCAGATGCCCGTGGCCTCGCCGGTCAGCTCGATGTTGGTGCTCTTGGTGAGGCCGAACCTGCCCGCCCAGTCGTCGAGCAGGTCTATGCCCAGGCGGTGCGCCACCTCGCAGAAATAGAAGTTGCAGCTCTGCGCGACCGCCTGCGTCAGGGTGATGTTGTTGTGCGCCTCGTGGTTGTTATGCTCCCAGCATCTGGGCGCGTTTGTTTTGGTGACGGTGCCGTCCTCGTTGTAGATATAATAATAGCCGTGGTCGCCGCGGTCGCTGACCTTTTCGTCGATGCCGATGACGTTCTCGGCCGCGCCCGCGACGCCCGTGATCATCTTGAATATGGAGCCCGGCGCGAAGCGCGCGGAGATGGCCTTGTTGCGAAGCGGCGTCGTAGCCTTCGCCTCCTCGGTAGGCTCCGCCGACAGGCCCAGGTATTCCTTCTGCTCGGGCGTCAGGCCCTGTATGAACCAGTTGGGATCATAGGTGGGATAGGACGCCATGGCGAGCACCTCGCCCGTCTTCGGATTCATGATGACGATGGCGCCGGTCTTGGCCGTGTCGATGTCCTTGCCGGCATAATCGCCTTCCTCATCCTCATCGATGAGCTTTTGCTCCTCGTCGGCGACCTTGGCGATGAGCGTTTCGAGCGCCTTCTGCGCCACGGCCTGGAACTCCGCGTCGATGGTGAGCACCACGTCGTCCCCGTTGACGGCGGGCGTTTCGGAAAGCCTGCGGATGACCCTGCCGTTCATGTTGATCTCGACCTCCCGCGTGCCCTGATGCGGCTTGGTCGCGCCCGTAAGGTACGCCTCCATGGTCGCCTCCACGCCCGAGACGCCCAGAAAATCGTCGAACGAATAGCCCATCTTGCCCGTCATGTCGATCATGTGCTCACCGGTTTCGGAATAGACGTATTTCCCCTCGCCGTCCTTGAGGTAATACGGCTCGAGCTCCTGCTCGGTATAGCCCAGGTTGAGCAGCGCGGAAACGCTCGTTTTGCCCGCGGTCTGCTGCATATAGCCCAAAATATGCGCCGCGAGCGTGCCGCGCGGGTAGATGCGCGTGGTGCTCTGGGCGATCTGCACGCCCACGAGCTCGTCGCTGTGCTCCATGATTTCGGACACGACCTCCTCGCTCACGTCGTAGGCGATGGTGATCGGCTCGTAGGCGCGGTAGTTGTTGAGGTTGACCTCCTGGCGGATGGAGATGATCTTCTTCGCCTGCTCGAAGGTATATTCCTCGGGGATGTACCAGCTCCGCCTGAGATAATTGTAGGCGTACTGCGCCGTCGGCCACTTGGAGAGATCCCAGCTCGAGGGATCGTCCGGATAATCGATGAAGTTCTGATCCCGTATGGTGAGGTCCATGGCGTCGCAGAAATTCTTGTAGCGCGCCTTGATGGCGGCCTCGCTCTTCACGCGCCAGTCGTAGGCGAGCTGCCCGTCCTCGCCCATAACGATGTAGGATGTGTCTATCGTCGACCCGCCCCGGCTCTCGATGATGTCGATGGCCTTGATGAGCGATTCGGTGTAAACCGCGGAATCGTAGCTCGTGCGGTTGTCCGCGTTGCGCAGGAACTGCACGTTGTAGCACGTTTCGTCATAGGCGAGCACGACGCCGTTGCGGTCGAGTATCCTGCCCCGCTCGCCCTTGACGGCGAGGGTTTTCGTGGAGCGCTGTTCCGCGCTCGCGGCCCACGCGCTGCCCTCGACGATGGTGAGCTGCCCGAGGCGGTAGATAAGCGCGCCCATCAATAGGAGCGTAGCCAGGAAAAGTAGTATGAAGCGGAAAGCCGGCTTTTTCATGACACACCGCCTGTCTCGGCGCGATCCCGCATGGCGCGCTTCTCTGTGCGGATCTGGCCGGCGTAGAGCCGCTTC
The DNA here is from genome assembly GCA_033813015.1 of Clostridia bacterium. Classification (GTDB taxonomy): domain Bacteria; phylum Bacillota; class Clostridia; order Christensenellales; family CAG-138; genus Phil1. Next base: position 12,202 of record JAPXSN010000042.1, read on the forward strand.
ATCAGCGCGTGCACGGGTATGGAGAGCGCCACGGTCATGAGCATGCAGGGCAGTATATACGAGCCGAGCACATGAAAGTAAGAGAAATCCGCCCCGGAAAGCCGCGCCGCGAGCGCCATCACATGCTCCTTGAACAGCGCGCCCGCCGCGGCGATCAGCGCGGGGAAAACGAGGTTGTCCGCATAGTATTTCTGATAAAAAAAGCCTCCCGCCGCGCCGCAGACCATGCAGCCGATGGCCGTGAGCCCCACCATGCGCGCATAGAGCACATCCGCGACGAGGCCCAGAGC
>JAPXSN010000043.1:0-12130 GCA_033813015.1 Clostridia bacterium
CCTGTATCATCACATCGAGCGCGGTCGTGGGCTCGTCGCCGATGACGAGCTTCGCGCCGCAGGCGAGCGCCATGGCGATCATCGCCCGCTGCTTCATGCCGCCCGAAAACTCGTGCGGGTAGCGCGAGAGCCGGTCCCGCGGTATTTCGACCAGTTCGAGGAGATCGCCCGCCCGATTCATGGCGGTTTTCATATCCGCGTCCTCGTGCAGCACGATGGCCTCGGCAATCTGGAAACCCACGCGCTTGACCGGGTTCATGGCGTTCATCGCGCCCTGGAAGATGATCGAAACGTCCTTCCAGCGATGAGCGCGTATCTCATCGTCGGAAAGCTTCGCGTAGTCGATGCCCTCGACGAGGATTTCACCGCCCGCGATGTAACCCTCTTTAGGCAGCAGCCGGCAGATGGAAAGAGCGCTCGTGGTTTTGCCGCAGCCGCTCTCGCCAACGATGCCGAGCGCCTCTGCGTAATCGAGGCCGAAGTCCACGCCGTCCACGGCGCGAAGCGCGCCCTTGCCCGTGCGAAAGTACGCCTTTAGGCCCTTTACCTCGAGAAGCTTCGTATGCGTCTCCACGCCGCTCACCTCTCCTTCAGCTTGGGGTTCAAAATCTCGTCAAACGCGTACCCCATCAAAGTCAGCCCCAGCACCACGAGCACCACGCACACGCCCGCGGGCAGGAAGTACCACCATGCGCCTTTGGCGACCGCGCTCGTTGAGTTCGCGTAGTAGAGGATCATGCCCCAGCTCGGCCGGCTCGTATCCCCGAGGCCGAGGAAGCTCAGCGTCGTTTCCGTGCTGATGGCCGCGGCTGCGCTGAGCACCGTGTTGGCGAACACCACGGGGAAGACGTTGGGCAGTATGTGCTTGAGCATAACATGGCCGCTCTTCGCGCCGATGGAAACCGTGCGCTCGACATAGGCCATTTCCTTAACGGAAAGCGTCTGCGCCCGCACAAGCCGCGCGCTGCCCGCCCACCCCGTAAGGCCTATGACAAGTATGATGTTGATAAGGTTCGAACCGAGTATGGCCGCGAGCACCATGCAAAGCGGCAGCCAGGGGATGCAGAGCATGAAATCGGTGAGGCGCATGAGAAAAAGGTCTATCCACTTGCCGAAGTAGCCGCTCACCACGCCCACGGTTGTGCCGATGACCATGGAAATGGCCGTCGCCACCGCGCCGACGAGCATGGATACCCGCGCCCCGGCGACGAGGAAGCCGAACAGATCCCGGCCGAGATGGTCCGTGCCGAGCCAGTGCGCTGCGCTCGGCGCAAGCCAGCGATCCGCGCCCGTTTCGCCCGTGACGCCCAAATCGAACTGTACGATGCTCTGCCCGACGAGGGCGACGAGCGCAAAAAAGAGCACGATGAGGGTGCCGACGAACGCGGTCTTGTTATGGTAGACCTGCCGGAAAAACTCCCTGCTGCGCATGCGGCGCATCTGGGCACGAACGGTGCGGCCGCGTCCCCTGCCCAAAAGATAGGCGATAAAGTTCTTCATTCCGCGCCTCCTAATTCTTGATGCGCGGGTCAATCAGCCCATAGACAATGTCGGCGATGAAGTTGGCGAGTATCGTCGACACGGTCGTGAACAGGAAGATGCCCTGCAAAAGCGTATAGTCGCGGTTGTCTATGGCGGTGTAGGTGAGCATGCCAAGTCCCGGCCACGCGAACATGGTTTCAAGCTGCACAGCGCCCGCGATCACGAAGCCGAGGTTCATGAACACGAGCGTCACCATGGGCAGCATGGCGTTGGGCATGGCGTGGCGGCGAAGCACGTAGCCTTCGCGGAAGCCCTTCGCGCGCGCGGTGGTGATATAATCCTCGCTGAGCACGTCCATCATGGTGCTGCGCATGGTCACGCAGTATTCGCCCGTCATGCCAAGGCTCATGCAGGCGATGGGCAGCACCATGTGGTGCGACACGTCGCGGATGTACGCCCAAGTGGAGGAGAAGATCTTGCCCGTCGTGTACATGCCCATCGACGGGAACCAGCCAAGCTTTGTGCAGAACACGAGTATCAGCATCATGCACAGCCAGAAGGTCGGCATCGAGTAGATGACGAGGGAAAAGGAAAGAAGCCCCGTGTCGATGGCCCTGCCGCGCTTCCACGCTGCGACGACGCCGAAAAGCGTACCCAGCGCGACGGCGATGATTTCCGAGATGCCCAGGAGCATCACCGTGGGCAGCAGCCGCGAGGCGATGACGCTCCACACGGGCTTGCTGTAGGTGTACGATACGCCCAGGTCGAAACGCGCGAGCTTGACCAGGTAGCCCGCGAACTGCTGGGAGAGCGTGCCGTCGAGCCCGTAGTAGGCGGCGAGGTTCTTGAGCGCCTCCTCGCTGACCTTTGTCGTGCGATCGAGCCGCGTGATGATATCGCCCGGCAGCAGACGGAAGAGCACGAAGTTGAACACCAGCACGCAGAAGATGGTCACAAGCATGTAGAACAGCTTGTTGAAGATGCGTCGCACCTGCATAAGCATCATCCTTTGTTGCGAATTTTGAATAGCGTGCATGGCGGGCAACCGCCCGCCATGCGAATCTACAATATGATCTTATTTCCCCGCGACAGGCTGCAGGTGCATGAGCTGATAGTAGATCGTCGTATAGTCCCACAGCATGCCGTATTCGCTGCCCTGCGGCAGCGTCGCGTAGCCCTGCCACTTCGCGCTGTTGACGGGCTGAATATAATAGAAGTAGCCGAGCACCGGCATCGGGCAGTCCTCATAGACCATCTCCTGCATGCGGTCGATGATCGAACGGCGCTGCGCGTCATCCTTGGCGTAGAGCTGCTCTTGATAAAGCGCGTCGTACTCCGCATTTGCGTAGCCCGTTTCGTTGTAGCCGTTGTTGGCGTAGGCCCAATATCCGTCCTCCCAGATGAACAGCGAGAGCGCGAACGAGGGATCGGCGTACGCGCCCCACTCGACCACATACATATCGTAGTCGTAGGCCGCGGTGGAATCCCACAGCGTCGTCTGCTCGTAGCCCTGCACATTGAGTTCGATGCCGGCCTTGGCGCATTCGGCCTTTATCATGGTGCAGGCGTCCTGATCCTCGGTGTTGTTTGAGTCATACCACAGGCGGAAAGTCAGCCCCTCGCCGTTTAAGTTGTAGCGCGGCGCGCCCGCCTTTAGATCCGCGTCGGAATAGGCCGCGCCCGCGGCGTTGTAGATAAAGCCCGCGCCTTCGAGCAGCGCGATCGCGCGCTCGACATTGTCCTCGGCGTTGCAGTCGCGGTAGCCCGCATAATGATTCGCGATGTTCTCATAATATTTGTTGTTGGCGCCCAGCGGCGAATCGCCCGCGACGCCGAGGCCGCCATAGGCGAGCTCGAGGATGCGGCTGCGCTCGATGCAATAGTCGACGGCCTGACGGACTTGCTTGATTTGGATGAGCTGGTTTGCAGTAGAACCCGCTTCGGGCGAATTGAGGTTGAATGAAACGGCGTTGTAACCGTAGATCATGCTCAACTTGCAGTCGAAATCCGCATTGTTTTTGAGCGCGTCGAGCGCGCTCGCGGTCATGTGCTCGCAGGCGTCCAGCTCGCCGTTCTGCAGCGCGGTCAAGGGTTCCGACACGTGGTAGACGTACACGAGCGCGTCGATGCCGGTCTTGCCGAGCCAGTAATTCTCGTTTCGCACAAGCGTGCAGGCGGTTTCGTCCGCGCTGTACCACTTGAACGGGCCGGAGCCCGTCATCATCTCTGCCGTGAGGTCGACCTGAAGGTTGTCGAGCACCGCTTCGTCGTCGGATGCGAGCCAGCTGCCCGCGTCGTCCGTGAAATACTGCTTCCAGACATGCTCGGGCAGGATCGGGCAGTATGATAGATATTCGAGTATGTAGGGATAATCCGCCTCGACCGTGAAGCTGAGCGTCGTGTCATCCGCTACCTCGATGGAATCCGGGTCGAGGAAGAGCACGTCGTAGGAATGCGACGCGGACCAGTAATAGGTCGTGTAGAGCGTGAAGGCGACGTCGCCGGCCGTGAGCTTTTCGCCGTCCTGCCACTCGACGCCCTCGCGTATGCTCAGGGTGTAAACGCAGGTCCCATCGTCGTTGAGCTTGGTTTCATACCCCGTGCAGAGGCTGTTGGCGAGCTCGTAGTCCGCGTCGCGCGCAAAGAGCGTGTCGTAGACGGAGTTGTTTACATAATAGCAAATGGTGTGCGTGCCCAGATACGGGTTGAGCGAATCCGGCTCCTCGCCGAAGCCGAACCGGAAGTAAGCCGTGTCGTCCTCGTTCCCTCCGCAAGCCGCGAGCGGCACGGCCAGAACGAGCGTAAGCAGCAGCGCAATGAATCTCCTTGCCGGTTTCATCTTTTCCATCCTTTCAACTCTCAGTGTGATGATTGGAGGTGTTGACCGCTTCCGGCTGTATTGTATACCTTTGCGCCCAAAAAAGCTATCCCATTCAAGTGTTCAGACGACGCCGCTCTCGAGTATGACGAGCTTCTTTTCATCCGCGTCGAGCCGCGCATAAGCGCCCAAGGGGAGGGTCGCCGTATCCTCGGTATGACCGAGGGGCAGGCCGTAGAGCACGGGCACGCCGAGATCCGCGAAGTAATAGTTGAACACATCCTCGATGTCCGTGTCGCTGTAATAGCCCGGGTCGAAAATGCGCGGGTCGCAGTTGTTGCACTCGCCTATGACGATGCCCTTGATGTCCGCGAGCTTGCCCGCGTTTCGAAGGTGCGAAAGGCAGTGATCCATGACCCACGGCTCGGAATCGACCTCCTCGATGAAGAGTATTTTCCCGCGCGTGTTTATTTCGTAAGGCGTGCCGAGCGTGGCGCACACGAGCGTGAGGTTGCCGCCGATCAGCTCGCCCTCGCAGGAGCCGGGCGCAATGGAATAGAGCCATTTGCGCTTGTTCGCAAGCTCGACTTCGCCCAGCGGCTCCGGGGTGCTGATGGCCTTGAAGAACTGCTTCCTCGTATATTCGGTGAGGTCCTCGGTCGTAAAGCGCGTCATGCCCGGCCCGTGGAAGGTCATGACGCCCGCCTTGCGGTAGATGGCCAGATGGATGGAGGTGATGTCCGAGAAGCCTGTAAAGATCTTCGGGTTCGCGCGGATGGCCTCGTAGTCGATGCCGCCCAGTATCTGCGCGCTGCCGTAGCCGCCCTGCGTGACGAAGACCGCATCCACATCGTCGTTGTAGAACATGTTGTTGAAGTCCTCAACGCGGTGCTCCTCGCTCGCGGCGAAGAAGCCCTTGGTTTCGTTGACATGCTCGCCCAGGAGCACGTTGAAGCCCATGGACTCGAGCATCTCCTGCGCCCTGAGCACATCGCTCCTGTGGAAGGAGGCGCTCGCGGGCGATATGACGCCTATGGTGTCTCCCTTATTGAGCTTTTTTGCCTTGATCATGCCCGTCGCCCTCCTTTGCCGTTTGATTGAATGACGCTTCCCGCCTGATTTCTTTAAGCAAAACCCGATCAACCCGTCGCGTAAAGCGACGGATTTCGCAAGCCAAGACGGTCGCAACCCGTTGCGCGCCCTCCGGGGGCCGCGCGAAAGAATGGTTTTCGAAGATTTGTTGGGCAGAAATTTCAGTTCCGCGCGCCCGCGCGCGGCGGCTTTGCCGTGAAAATTCGGTTCGCCCGACAGCGGTAAGCGCCTCCGGCTGGTATATATTATAGCATTATACAAGCCGCACCGTCAAGAAAGCGAATAGGATAAGCTTTTTGCAATGCATAATCGGCAGTGTGCGCGCATAAAAACTCATCGACGCAGTTTGTGTCGAGATATTGTGCAACGGCCGCCATGTGGTATAATTATGAAAACAGTCCTACGTTTTCAAATTGAATAAGGGGGGTATGGTCACAGACATGAAACGCGTCATAAGCATTTGCATGGTGTTGGCGCTGCTCGTCGCGCTGGGCGCGCCTTCGGCCGCATCCGGCTATACGGGCGCAGACGTGCGCGCCATGCTCGAGACGCTCGGCAGTTGCGTCGCGGAGACGGACGACATACTCGCGTCCGCGCGTGCGCTCGTCGACTGGCAGCTCGAAGGTTCCGAGGAAGACCTCGAGGCATACCGGGAGGCGCTGCAAAACGGCGAGGAGTATGTATCCGAGGACAATTACGACGAGGTCCGCGCAAAGGCGGACGAGCTTGACGCCTCCATCAGCCGCGTGGTTGCGCTGCGGGCTCAGGTAGACGCGCTGGGCGTGACGGGACTTGAAAGTGTGGATGAAACCATCGCCGCGGCCAAAACGTATTTCGCCTGGCTCGAGAGCGCGCTGCGCGACCTGATGAGCATTTTCGACTTTTATTTTGCGGAGTACGAGGCCGCCGAGGGTCTCGCCGCGTATGACATCGAGCAGTATGCCGACATGTCCGACGCCGTCGCCGACCTCTATTACGTCATTATGGATATGACGGACGCGATGGAGGCCATTGACTGCCCCGCGTTCATGCAGGAATGCTTCGACAAGTATATCAGAACGACGCGCAAGTACCTGGCCGTGCTCGAAACCATGTACACCGCCATCCAGATCGAGGACGTGCTGCGTAGCGCTTCCGCGAGCTATCTGCTCGGCAGGATGCAGATTGAGGTCGGCTACTGTGAGATCGAGCTGACGGAGCTGTTCAACCTCCAGTATGAAAAGGTGCGCGATCGCCTCGAGGGCGACATCGGCACGCTCAAGTCGGAGTTGGACGCCAACTGCGCCACGCTGCTGAGCTTTGTGAAGGAGGGATAAGAGCATGGCGAAATTTTGCATAAACTGCGGCGCCCCGATCAGGGAGGGCGAAGCCCGCTGCTCCCGCTGCGGCAACGCCGTCAGCGCGGCGTCCGCGCAGCCGGTTCCCTCACCCCAGCCCGCTTATCAGGCAGCCCCGCCGCAATCCGGCTCATATCAGGCGCCGCAGCAGCCCCCGGCATATCAGGCGCCCGTTGCGCCGCAGGGTTCCGCATATCAAACGCCGCCGCAGCAGCCCCTTGCTTATCAAGCGCCGCCCCCGCAGGGTTCCGCGTATCAGACGCCGCCGCAACAGCCCCCGGCGTATCAGTCCCCGCAAGCTCCGGCGTATCAAGCGCCGCCCCCGCAGGCTTCGTATCAGGTTCCGCCGCAGTCTCCCGCGTATCGCCCCGCTGCCCCCTCGTATCAGTACGGTGCGCCGAGCGCGGCGAAGGCCAAGGGAGGCGCAAAAACCGGGCTCATCATCGGCGGCATCGTCCTGGGCGTCGCGGCGCTCGCCGTGGTTGTCGTGCTCGCGCTTTCGGGCGGCAAGAAGAACGCGGGCGGCGAGGGGGACGAGGTGGTCATGACCCCCTCCGGCTCGCTTTCGGATAAGGTGCTCGCCGACGCGGATCTGCCCGCAATCTCCTACTCCTACGTCAATCAGGAAAAGTCGGTCGATGTGGATTTCTCCGCATCCGAAACCATCTATCCCAGCCTATATTCCACGATGGACAGCGTCGTGAACCTCACCGCCACCAGCGAGGGAGGGGATACCGAAGCGCTCGTGCGCGTGGAAATACCCGGCTTCACGCAGGCGTATGAGCAGAAGGTGACGCTCAGCTCCCAGATAACTAAAATTTACGCCAAGCCCCCGCTGCTCACCGGCGACATCGATCTGACCTCCTCAAAGGACGCGCAGATCAACATCACCGTATCCGACGTGAACACGGGCAAGATCTACGCGCGCGAATCGCGCAAGGTCAAGCTGATGAGCGTGTACGACTTCGCCCTGTGGAGCGACGAGTTCGGCATGTACAGCGATTACGCGCTGCTCGCGTGGCTCACGCCGGAGTCCGAAGGAATACTGTCTCTTCGCCGCACCGCCATTTCATGGCTCGAGTATTATACCGACGGGCAGCTCAACTCCATGCCGGGCTACCAGCTCGCGCTCTTCGGCGAGGATGAATACTGGCTCAACGTCATCTGGCAGGTGATCGGCGTACAGGCCGCCATGAGCGAGCTTGGCATGCGCTACAACATGGGTTCCTTCTCTATGACCGAGGGCGCGAACCAGCGCGTGCTGCTGCCGGACGACTGCCTCTATTCGGGCAGCGGCGTGTGCATCGAAACCGCGCTCATCATGGCCAGCGCCATACAGAGCGCCAATATGCACGCCATGCTCATCCTCCCCCCGGGGCACGCGCAGGTTGCCATAGAGGACTGGGACCAGAGCGGGGATTACTGGCTCATCGAAACCACGATGCTCCCCTTCGATGGGGAAAGCGACTGGGACAGCTTCGTGCGCTATCTCGACAGCGATCAATGGCTCGCCTATCTTGAGGATCCGTGGGGCGACGGCTCCGGACCCTGCTTCGTGATCGACTGCGACATGGCGACGCCTTTGGGCATCACGGGGTTCGTCAACTGAACAAAACGTGCTATAATCATTCCCGGGCGCTCCTGCGTCCGGGAATCTTATTTTGGAGGAACGCCATGCGAAAAATACGCCTTGGCCGCACGGAATTGATGGTTGCGGAGGTGTCCTTTGGGGCGCTGCCCGTGCAGCGCGTCCCGCGCGAAGAAGCAGTGCGGCTCATCCGCCGCGCTTACGAGGGCGGCGTCAACTATTTTGACACCGCCAACGCCTACAGCGACAGCGAGGAAAAGCTCGGCCTCGCGCTTTCGGGCGTGCGGCATGAGGTCGTGATTTCGACCAAGTCCATGGCAAAGGATAAAAAGACCGTGCTCGCGCACATCGAGGAAAGCCTTCGCAGACTTAAGACCGATTACATCGACCTGTTCCAGCTCCACAACCCGGAGGCGCTCCCCGACCCTGACGATGCGGATTCCGCGCTCGCGGCGGCGAATGAGGCCAAACGCAAGGGATACGTGCGCCATATCGGCATCACCAACCACAGGCTCGCCGTCGCGCAGGAGGCCGTCGAAAGCAGGCTTTACGACACGCTGCAGTTCCCGTTCAGCTACCTCGCCTCCGAGGCGGAAACGGAACTCGTCGCGCGCTGCGCGGCTGCGGACATGGGCTTCATCGCCATGAAGGCGCTCGCGGGGGGCTTATTGACCAACGCGGAGGCCTGCGCCGCCTTTATGCGCGCGCATCCCACGGTCGTGCCTATCTGGGGCATCCAGCGCGAGAGCGAGCTCGAGCAGTTCCTCGCCCTTGCCGCGCGGGATGACCTCGCCATCACGCCGGAGCTTGCCAAGCTTATCGGGCGCGATCGAAAGAAGCTTTCGGGCAACTTCTGCCGCGGCTGCGGCTACTGCCTGCCCTGCCCGGCTGGCATAGACATCCCCATGGCCGCGCGCATGGACTGCATGCTGCGCCGTTCGCCGACAATCAAACTGCTCTCAAAGGAATACCGCGCCGTCATGCACAGGATAGACGACTGCACGGGCTGCCGCGCCTGCGCATCCCGCTGCCCCTACGGCCTCGATACGCCGGAGCTTTTGAAGAAAATGCTCGTCGACTATGACGCTATGTACCTCGCGCGCGGGGAAGGGTAAGCAAACAGCACCCCAACAGTTTGCCAAACTGCGCAACAGCGGAACAGCGCGCGGCCCTGCCGCCGGGTTATACTGGCAGCGCAAAGGAAAGGAGCGGCGCGATGGAAACGACGGCGATGCTCGAAAATATCCTCACCCATATCGACGCGCACCTCGGGGAGGCGCTTTCACCAAGCCTGCTGGCCTGCCGCGCGGGCTATTCGGTGTGGCACTTCTGCCGCATGTTCCGCTACGCGACGGGCTACGGCGTCATGGAGTACGTACGGCTCCGCCGCCTTGCCTTCGCCGCACACGCGCTCGCCAAGGGAGGGCGGATACTCGATATTTCGCTCGACTATGGCTTTGAAACGCACGCAGGCTTTACAAAGGCGTTCCGCAGACGCTACAGCTGCCCGCCGGAGGTCTACCGGCTGCACGCGCAAAGCCCGTGCCCGGCCCCGCCGAACCTTGCCTTCTGCACCCAATACGCCATAGGAGGAATCATCATGGAACCCAAATTCGTCAAACTGCCCGCCATCCGCCTCGCCGGATACAAGCTTCGCACCGGCGACTCCGGCGTCGGGAATAACAAGGCCATCCCGGCGTTCTGGGACGCGTATCTGACCGATGGCCGCTGCGAAAAGCTCCATCAGGAGGGCTTCGTCGTTGAGCACGCCGAGTACGGCGCCTGCTTTATGCCCGACCCCGAAACCGGCGCGTTCGACTATATGATCGGCGTCAGGGTCGCGCAGGATGCGCAGATCCCTTCGGGCTACGAAGTCTGCACGCTGCCCGCCGCGGCCTACGCGGTCTTCTCCACGCCGCCCTGCAGGGAGGAGGAGTTCGCCGCCTCCATACAGGGGCTCTGGCGCTATGCCTTCGAGGAGTGGTTCCCCAACTCCGGCTACGAGTACGCGCAGGGCTGCGCGGACTTCGAAGTCTACGACGAGCGCTGCATGGGCGACGAGGGCAAGGTGTGCGACGTATACATCCCGGTGACGAGAAAGGCAATGGACAATTGAAAATTGACAATTGACAATCAAAAAACGCCGCCTGCGGGCGGGGAATTTCCGCTCCGTATGAAGCGTTGGGGACGGTTCTGCCATTCTTCCCGCGCCGCTGTTCCGACATACCGATCCCCCTTTTGAGGGACTCAACACCCTCATGCGCGCAAAACCGTCCCCCGAGCGACGAAAAGCCTTTCGTTCCTCACCGGGGACGGTTTTCGACGAAAGAGGGTGATGCATGTGGCAAAAATCGCCGCCGCTCTGGGAAAAATGATTGATTGACAGCCACAGAGAACCGTCCCCGACGCATCAAAAGGAATGCCGCCGAGAACAACCGGGCCGCTTCCGGAACAGATGCGGGATAAAAACGTTTAATCAACGGTGACAGCGCTGCCTGTTAGCAGGCTTGCTCTTTTCCGTCGGTTCCATGCCGAACAAAGGTATTCCTGTTTCGGCAAACAGGCAGGGCCGTCCCCGGTTCGCGGTAACCGCAGGGGGACGGCCCTGTTTGTTCGCGGTGAGCGGCGGCATTCCATTTGTCCGCAAACATTTGCTTACGGCAAACTTCGAACAAACAGCGCTGTCACCCGGAATAAAAAGGCTGTTCCCATGCGACCCTCCCCTCCGCCTTTTTTCTCCCTCCCCCAGTGCAATATTCTTCTACCAATTAACTGCCGGATGCGTTAAAATAAGGATACGGAAGCGCACGGTGCGCGGGAGGTTTGCATGAATCCACACCTTGACGACAACGAGCTCTACCTGTTCAATACGGGAAAAAGCGCATACGCCTACCGTTCGCTCGGCTGTCACCGCGTCACGCTGCCCGAGGGGCACGACGCTTTCCGCTTCGCGGTCTGGGCGCCGGATGCACGGGCGGTGAGCATCGTGGGCAGCTTCAACGCATGGAACCCCGGCGCGGACCCGATGACGCCCTGCGGCACCACGGGCGTGTGGCAGGCGCACGTGGGGATTGCGCGTCACGGGGATCTTTACAAATACGCCATCATGACGAAAAAAGGCGAGCTGATCTACAAGGCTGACCCCTACGCCTTTTTCAGCGAGTCCCGGCCCGAAACGGCCTCCGTCGTCTGGGACCCTATCCCCTTCAAGTGGACGGACGACGCGCACATGAAGGAGCGCGGCCAGTCAAAGAGGCCGCCGCACACTTCGCCCATGAGCATCTACGAGGTACACCTCGGCTCGTGGCGGGAGGGACGGGATTATGCGCAGCTCGCGGCCGAGCTCGTCGACTACGTCGCGGACCTCGGCTATACGCATGTGGAATTTATGCCCGTGTGCGAATATCCGCTCGACGACAGCTGGGGCTATCAGGTCACGGGGTATTATGCGATCACCTCGCGCTACGGCACGCCGGAGCAGTTCAAGCTCCTGGTCAACGCCTTCCACCGGGCGGGCATAGGCGTGCTCGTCGACTGGGTACCCGCGCACTTCACAAAGGACGCGCACGGCCTTCGCCGCTTTGACGGCAGCGCGCTCTATGAGCATCCCGACCCGCGCCGCGGCGAGCAGCCGGACTGGGGCACCATGCTCTTCAACCTCGAAAAGAGCGAGGTCAAAAGCTTCCTCATCTCCAACGCGGTCTATTTCTTCAAGGAATTCCACATAGACGGGCTTCGCGTGGACGCCGTAAGCTGCATGCTCTACCTCGACTACGGCAGGCGCGAGGGGGAGTGGGTCCCCAACGCCGAGGG
>JAPXSN010000044.1:0-12099 GCA_033813015.1 Clostridia bacterium
TGGACAACGACTCCAAAGAGAGCATCGAGTCCATACGCGAGGATCTGCTCGCCGAGAGCCCGGGCGAGGAGGGCGCGTTCGTGTGCGATTACGTGATATTGCGCGACATTTATCACCTCAACATGCGAAACCTCGCGCGCTTGGGCGCGACGATGTTCATCGCGCTTTTGACCGTCAGCGCCGTGGACGAAGCGCCGGTCGAGCCGCTGCTGCTCGACAAGCTCATGAAGCTGCTGCTCGCTTCCCTCAAGGAGAACCTGCGCCGCGGCGACACCGTAGCGCGCTACAGCCCCACGCAGTTCGCGGTGCTTCTGCCCGCGGTCAGCTTTGAGACCGGGCGCATCCCGCTCGAGCGCGTGAAGAAGGCTTTCTACAAGAAATACAACAACCCCGCGTTCATCTTGAGCTACCGCCTCGCGCCCGTCGCGCAGGAGGAGTGAGGGCGAGGGGCAATTGAAAATTGACAATGGACAATGGACAATTGACAATCAAAAACGCCGCCGGTTTGCGGAAGATGACCGATAGAAAGTCGCTGAGAACCGTCCCCGCCGCTTCAAAAGGGCTGCCGTCCTATCTCCCTTCTCCTTCCCCCGAAATTTCAAAGCCGCCGCACGGCCTGTGAAACAAAATAAAATGGAGGCTCGGGTTACAAATCGGTTGACATTTTGCCACCGTGATGGTAACATGTGATTGGATAGAAACTCTATCCCACGATGTGGCAAAGCCCGCGAAAACGGGTGACGCAAAGCTAAAGGGCCTAAGGGCGCGAGCCTATGGCAGCCAGTTGCCGGGTTTGATCAGCCTGTTTTGGCTGGGCGATTTAGGGCAGCTGGGTTATACCGGCTGTTTTTTATACCCAAAAACGGGCGAAGCGCCGCCTTGAAGGCGCCGGGGCTGTACTTTCGCCCCGCGGAAGGACGAAGCGGTAGATGGTTAGATTGCATGCGTAGCGACTGGGAAAGCCTGGATCCCGCCGTGCTCGGGCTTCTCACGCGGCTGGCGAGCCCCATTTCGAGGCTGCCCGGCGCGGAGCGCATGGTGCTCTACGGCTCCTACGCCAAGGGCACCAACACCCGGGAGAGCGATGTGGACCTCGCCGTGTTCTTTCGGGGGGAGAAAGATCCTGTGCTGCTCGAGGAATACCGCAGCCTTGCGCGCATCTGCGCCTCGAGCGAGTATGACGTGCAGGTGCAGGCGTTCAGCTCCGAGGAGCTTGCAAAACCCTGCGGCATCGTGGAGGAGATAGACCTCTACGGCGTGGAGCTGCCCCTGTTTCCCTCAAACGGGGCGCAGGGCGGGCGCGAGTAAACGGAACTCATCATCATTTACGATAGAAACAGAAAGGACTTTCGCATGAAGAAACTGGAGAAATACCGCTATTGGCTGATGCTTTCGGATTATGACCTCGAAACAGTCGACGTGCTCGCCGCGGGCGGGCGTTGGGTTTACGTGGCCTACCTGTGCCAGCAGGCCGTGGAGCGACAGCTCAAGGGTATGTATGTCTTCTATTACAACAGCGAAGCGCCTAAAACACACAACATCAACTTTCTGTTCAGCAAGCTGCTGGCACTTGAGGAGTTTCCCTTTCTCGGCGAGCGGCGGGAGGTCGACGCGCACCGCGATGAGTGCGAGGATTTCCTCATCGACGCCATGTTCTATTACATGAGCGACTATCCCTTCTCCTATAAAAACATCATGAACCGCTTCGTCGGCGAGCAGAACGCGCTCGACCTTTTCCGACGCACGAAAAGCGCGATCGACTGGCTTCGCCGGTTCCAACCGAACCCCGGCTCCGCAGCGTTCGAGGAAGAGGCGGCGCAGGGGTGACGCGAGGCAATTGTCAATTATTCCGCCCCCGCCCGCAGGCGACCTGACGTTTCCTTGATTTTGTACCAAATGTTACATTTGATAACGCATAAATGATTTCTATATACTGAAAGTCATTAAGATGCAACCGGTGGCGGAAACGACTTTGATGTATATAGGAGAAACCATGAGAAAGACCAGAACGATACTTTCCATATTGCTCGCTGCGATGGTATTTCTGACCTGCTTTTCGGGGAGCATCGCGCGAGCGGAGAGCGCGCAGACCGGCACCATCGTCAACTGCAACGTTTCGGTGAACGTTCGAAGCGGCCCGAGCACTAAGTACGCGAAGATAGGCTCCGCCCCCAAGGGCACGGTCTACGAAGTCACGGGAAAATCCGGCGCGTATTACGCCATCGCATACGGCAGCCGGACGGGCTACGTCCATTCGGATTACCTCTCCGTTTCGGTCGCGGCGGGCACAGGGCGCGTCGTCAACTGCAAGGTTTCGGTGAACGTTCGGAGCGGTCCGAGCACCAAGTACGCGAAGATAGGCAATGCCCCCAAGGGCGCGGTTTACGCCGTGAGCGGCAAGCTCGGCGCGTATTATGAAATAGGCTACAACGGCAGGACGGGCTATATCCACGAGCAATACCTCTCCGTTTCGGCCGCTCCTCCCGAGCTATCCCCAACGCCCGCGCCCTCCCCGACGCCTGGGGAGGAAACGGGCGGGAAGATCATTGCGGGCTACTATGCGTCGTGGGCCGCGTACTCCGGCTATACGCCGGATGAAATCCCCGCGGGCGTCACGCACGTGCTCTACGCCTTCGCCAACATCGGGTCGGACCTGAAGGTAAAGCTCGGCGACCCGGATATCGACCACGCCAATTTCGAAAAGCTCAGGCAGCTCAAACTTCAGCGCCCGGAAGTGAAAACGCTCATCTCCGTCGGCGGTTGGACGTGGTCCGGCAAATTTTCGGACGCGGCGCTCACGGACGCGAGCCGCACGGCCTTTGCGAACAGCGCGGTGGCGTTCATCAAGCAGCACGGGTTCGACGGCGTGGATATCGACTGGGAATTCCCCGTGGACGGCGGCATGGCGGGCAATGTCGAGCGGCCGCAGGACAAGGCCAATTTCACGCTGCTCATGGCAAAGCTGCGCGAGAAGCTCGACGCGCAGGGGAAGCTCGACGGCAGGGATTATCTTTTGACCTTTGCGGGCGGCGCGCAGGCCTTCTATACCAATATAGAGCTCGATAAGCTCGGCGCATACGTCGACTTTGCGGCCATCATGACCTACGACATGCACGGCCCCTCGACGAGCAGCGTCACCGATTTGAACGCGCCGCTGTATACGCCATCCGAAAGCTCCCCGCAGTACCAGTGGAGCTGCGACGCGGCGGTGAAGCTCTGGACAAGCAGGGGCTTCCCGAAAAACAAAATACTCATGGGCATCCCGTTCTACGGCATCCGGTTCAACGGCGTGAAGAACGCGGGCAACGGCCTGTATCAGGCGTTCTCCTCGGGCGCGTCGATCCCGTACGACAAGATCGCCTCGGATTATTTGAGCAATTCGGCTTACAAGCGCTTCACGCACCCGGATGCGCGCGTGCCGTGGCTGTTCAACGGCTCGACCTTCATTTCCTACGACGACCCGCTTTCCATCGCCGAAAAGGCCGGTTACATCAGGGACGCGGGGCTCGGCGGCGCGGCGGTCTGGGAGCTTTCGCAGAACGCCGACGGCGCGCTGCTGAGGACGCTGCGCGAAGGGTTGAAATAAGGCAAAACCGTTGGAAAAGGGCTTCCGTTTTTTTTAGAGCGGAAGCCCTTTGATTTTACCCGATTGTCAATTGTCAATTGTCAATTACTTCGTCTCCCCCTTGGGCTTCGAGAAGAAGATGCCCAGGGCCATGATGACGCCGAACACGATCAGGTAATAGAAGATCGGCATTTCGAAAAGATTTTTGCTCACGTTCAGGCCGTGCGCCCAGACCGCCGCGATCACCATGAAGATGGAGCCGGCGAGCGCCAGCGCGGGGATCACGAAGCGCCGCGTGGCGGAAAGCTCCTTCTCCTTGCGCATGAACATGATGAGCATGGGGATGTAGGATGCGTAGATGGTCACGATGGGCAGCTCGCTCGTGTCGAACGAGAAGCGCCAGAACCAGGACGCGGTCAGGTTCGCGCCGTAGAAGTAGAGGAGCCAGAACGCCGCGAGGAACACGCCTGCGACGGCGGAGTTCGTGGGCATATTGGTCTGCGCGTCCACTTGGCGGAAGATATCCGGCCGGGGGCCGACGTTGCGCGCAGCGAGCGCATAGAAGCCGCGCGTGCAGCCCATCATGAGGCCGTTGAGCGTGCCCAGGCACGAGCAGATGATGATCACGAACAGGATCGTGCCGCCGATGCTCGAGAAGATCGTGGAGAAGGCGGTCTTCGCGCCGTTCTGCCCGCTTTCCATCATGGCGGTCTTGTCTACCGCGCCCGCGATGCCGATGTAGTAGAGCACGTAGATGGCCATGACGATGGCCGCGCCGATGAGCAGCGCCTTGGGCAGGTTCTTCTTGGCCTCGCGCAGCTCCGCGTTGATGGAGGTGGCGATGATCCAGCCCTCGTAGGCGAAAGCGGTCGCGACGATGGCGCCGAAGAGCGGGCTGCCGGAGACCGCTGTGACGGCCGCGGAGGTCAGGTTCTGAACGGTCATGCCGCTGACGAGGCCGACGATGGTACCCACGACGGCCATGAGCACGAGCGGGATCAGCTTGATGATGGTGGTCGCCACCTGGAACTTGCCGCCCAGCTTGGGCGAGAGCGCGTTGAGCGCGTAGTTCGCCACGAGGAAGAAGAACGCGATGACGAGGCACTCGGGGCCGACGATGTCAAACCCGAGCAGCACGCACAGGTAGCGCGCGGAAACCCACGCGAGCACGCCGGTCAGCGTCGGCGTGTAGATGGTGGCCATGAACCAGCCCACATAGTAGCCGTACTTTTTGCCGACGGTCACATCCGCGTAGTCCACGATGCCGTTGACGTACTCGTACTTGGTCGCCATGATGGCGAACGCGCAGGAACACGCGATCATGATGAGGCCGCCTATGATCCACGCGAGGATGCCAAGGCTCATGTCGCCGCCCGTCTGCTTGAGGATCGCCTCGGCCTTGAAGAACACTCCCGAGCCGATGACGATGCCGACCACCATCGCGATGGCCGTCGGTAGGCCGTACTTCTTTTTGAGTTCGTTGCCCATGTATGAATCCTCCTGCAAAATATGATAAAGCCCGGATCGGCGCCCCGAAACGGGTTTTCCAAATGAGAACTTATATATAATATACCATGTTGTATGGGCTGTCAACATGCAATGACGCATAGATATGCACGCTTTATGAATCCCCTGCCTCTGTCGGCGCGAAGCTTGCGAAACGCCCGCCGTTATGCTTAAATAAACTGGGCAATGTCCGATGGGAGAAGCTATGTTTGAAGAGATCCTGCACGATTCGCACCTAAGCCTATACCGCGCGCCCTTCGGCGCCGTGGCTGCGGGCGAAGAGGTTTCGCTCTTTTTGAGGTTCGACGAATCTCTCAACGCCAACGCGCGGCTCCGGCTGTGGATCGACGGCGCGGAGCGTTTTATCGAAGCAGAGCGGCGGGGCGGCGGCCTCGCCTTCGCGTTCACCCCGCATTTCACGGGGCTTGTGTGGTATTGCTTTCTCATCGACGCGCCGGGGGGTGCAAAATGGTATGGGCCTCGCAATGCCGGCATGGGCGGCGTCGGCGCGCTGTACGACTACCTGCCGCCGTCGTGGCAGATTACGGTCTATGACGCCGCGTTTGAAACGCCCGCGCGCTTTCGCGGCGGGCTTGCCTATCAGATTTTTCCGGACCGCTTCGCGCGCTCGCAGCGGGATGACATTTCGCGCTACGGCTACCACCTCTCATTGGGCAGGCCGCTTTTCGTGCACAAAAGCTGGGATGAGCCCGTGCTCCACGAGCCCCTGCCCGGCAATGAGGATTACGACCCATGCGATTTCTACGGCGGCGACCTCGCGGGCGTCGAGGCAAAGCTGCCTTACTTGAAGGAGCTCGGCGTGAGCTGCATCTACCTGAACCCCGTTTTCGAAGCCGCGTCCAACCACCGCTACAACACTGCGGATTACATGCGCGTCGACCCCATGCTCGGCGGGGACGAGGCGCTCGCCTCGCTCGCGCAGGCCGCCAAATCGCAGGGCATCGAGCTGATGCTCGACGGCGTGTTCTCCCACACGGGGGATGACAGCGTTTATTTCGACCGCCGCGGCGTCTACGCGGGGGACGGCGCGTATCGCAGCCGGGAATCGCCTTACGCGGCGTGGTACGAGTTTTTTTCCTGGCCGGAGAGTTACCGCTGCTGGTGGGGCTTTAAAACGCTGCCCGAGGTCAATGAGGATGAGTCCGGCTATCGGGAATTCGTGGGCAGGGTGCTCGAGCGCTACGCCGCGATGGGCATAAGCTCGTGGCGCCTCGACGTGGCGGATGAGCTGCCCGATGGCTTCATCGAATTTTTGCGGCGGTGCGTCAAAAAAAACGATCCGGGCGGGACGCTCATAGGCGAGGTCTGGGAGGACGCATCCAACAAGGAGAGTTACGGCGCGCGCCGCGCCTTCGCGGACGGTCGCGCGCTCGACGGCGCGATGAACTACCCCTTGCGCGCTGCGCTCATCGATTTTCTACTGTATCGCATGGACGCGCGCGGGCTGTGCCTGCGCCTGGAAACGCTCCGGGAAAACTATCCCAAACCCTTCTACGAAGCCTGCCTCAACGTGCTGGGCACGCACGACACGCCGCGTTTGTTCACGGTGCTCTCCGGCGCGCCGGGGCGGGACGCGCTTACGCGGCAGGAGCAGGCGAACTATAAAATACCGCCTGACGCCGCCGCGCGCGCACGGGCAAGGCTCTGTCTGGCAGTCATGGTGCAGATGGCTCATCCCGGCGTGCCCTGCATCTATTACGGGGACGAGGCCGGGCTTTCAGGCATGGCGGACCCGTTCAACCGCGCAACCTATCCCTGGGGGCGCGAGGACGAGCACATACTCTCGCGCTATTGCCTGTTGACCAAAGCTCGGCGGGAGTGCCTTGCCATGCGCGAAGGGCTGTGCGGCTTCGCCGCGCCGGATGAGGATGTATTCGCGCTCCTGCGCACATCGGGCGATTCCTGCGCGCTCGTGCTCGTCAACCGTTCGGAAAGCGCCAAGCAGGTCAGCGTAAGCGCTTCGGATTTTGCCAAAGGGCCGGACGCGGGGAAGCTCGTCCTCGCAAAAAGGCTTCGCGACGCGCTCACGGGTGCTGTCGTGGACGCGTCCGGCGGGAGCGTCAACATCGTGCTGCCGCCGCTTTCGGGCGCGCTGCTGACGGATTGTTCATGAAAGTCGCAGGCTTTCGTTTCTCTCGCGCTATGGAAAGCGCACAACCTCAAAAGAGTGATGAAGTCACTTTTTTGACAAAGCGGGATATGCTATAATCAGCGCATGAAAGCGCAAAGACTCTTTCAACGATAACAAAAGGAGAACTCTATGACAGTCGATAAGAACATGACCATCGAAGAAATCCTGCGCACCGACCGCGGCCTCGCGGACATTTTGCTCGCGAGCGGCATGCACTGCCTCGGCTGCGTGATGGCGAGCGGCGAAAACCTCGAGCAGGCCTGCGCCGTGCACGGCATTGACGCGGACGATCTGACGGCCAAGCTCAACGAGTATCTGGCGGCGAAAGCGTAAGCCGTGAGCGCGCGGGCGATCGCGCGGGGCGCGCTGATCGCGGCGCTGTACGCGCTGCTGACGCTTCTGACCCTGCCGCTTGGCGGGGGCGTGCAATTGCGCTTTTCCGAGGCGCTCTGTGTGCTGCCGTGGTTCTGCCCGGAGGCGGTGCCCGGCCTTTTTGTGGGCTGCGCGGTCGCCAACCTCGTCACGGGCGCGGTGGTGCTCGATGTGATCTTCGGGTCGCTGGCGACGCTCGCCGCCGCCTATCTGACATACGAGCTCAGGCGGCGCGGCGCTTCAAAATGGCTCGCTCCGCTGCCCGCGGTCGTCGTCAACGCCATGGTCGTGGGGCTGCTGATCCGCTATGTGTATGAGGTGGAGCTTCCTCTTTGGCTGTGCATGGCGGGCGTGTTTGCCGGACAGGTCATTTCGTGCTACGGCATCGGCATGCCGCTCTGGTACGCGCTAAACAAATTCGGCGCCAAGCTATTTGAATAGCGCCGCGCGCCCTATGGGATACACGCGAAGAAAAGCCCTGCCCGCTATGTCGTTGCCGGAAACGACGAGCTCGGCGGGGTTTTGCGCATTCGCCCACGCGCGCGCGTCAGGCAAAACGAAATAGCAGCCCTCGGGCACGCGCGTCGAGGCCATGTCGGCGCAATCCGACGTAACGTAGGCGCTCTCGTCGAGCAGATACCCGTTGATATAGACCCTGCCCCCGACGATTTCCACTGTTTCCCCCGGCAGGCCTACCGCGCGGCCGACAGAAGCCGAGCCTTTTTTTTCGCCGGAAAAAAGGAGCACATCGCCGCGCGCAGGTGCGCGAAGGAGGTGCGCCGGCCGGAAGTAGAGCACGATGTCGTATTGCTCGATATAGGGCGCCATGCCCGCGTCTTCGGCACGCACGGCGATGAAGAGAAAGGTAAAGACGAACGTCACCGCGAGCGCGGAGGAAAAAAGAGCCCACAGCCAGCCGTACGCCCGCAAACGCGCGTATTCTTCCCGGTTGCGGTGCGCGCGGGGCTGGAGCTCCATTTACACCTTCCGCCTTTCAGCGAACGGCCATATGACCGCACGGCAGATGCCCACGATGCGGTAATCCGGTATGAAGCCTACGGTTTCCGCACGGCTGTCCTTAGAATCGTTGCGGTTGTCGCCCATGACGAAGACGCAGTCCTCCGGCACGGTCACTTCATCCATTTCGCCGAACATTCCGCCCCATGAGAGCGATTCGCCCTCGAGGTTGATGTAGGCGGATTCGTCGATGGCTTCCCCGTTGACGTAGACATGGCCGTCTCTGATGGCAATCGAATCGCCTTCTATGGCGATGACGCGCTTGACGCAGGAGATGGTGTAGCCCGGATAGAAGCAGGTGATGATCTCGCCGCGCTCGGGCTCACGGAACCAGTACGTCACCTTTTCGGTGAACATGTACTCGTTGTTGTGCAGCGTTTCGATCATCGAGTCGCCGTCCACGCGCACCGGCTCGAACAAAAAGAGCCGTATGGCGAGAGCCGCGATCACGACCCCCGCGAGGTAGAGACAGAACTGCACATCCGCGCTGCGCTTGTAGGAGGGATCCTTCTCGTGGTAGTCCTCCGCCGCCCGTACGAGCTGTTTGAGCTTCTTCTTGGAAAGCCTTTTTGGCATAGATCAGCCGTTCCCTTCGGATGGATTCCGTTCGTTTGACGGACCGAGATTCTTTTTGGCGCGCTTGAGAAAATCCAGCCGGTCGAGCATGACGATCCTGCTGCAGCCGGTGCAGCGCAGCTTCACGTCCGCGCCTGTGCGCGTGACGATCCACTCGTTCGCCCCGCAGGCGTGCGGCTTTTTCATGGCGATGCGATCCCCAAGCGCGAAGGTTTCGATCATGCGTCCTTCCCCTCTTCGTGCGCGACGCTCACGCGCTCGTAAGGCGTGCGCACGCCCTCTTTTTGGAAGCGTGCCGCGACGCGCGCGAGGAGCTCGCGCTGTACGCTCCAGTGTTCGAGAGGTTTGACGGACATGGTTACGCGCAGCACCAGCGCGCCGTTTTCCGCGCGGATGGCGCCGGGCGCTTCCGGCTCGCCCTCGGCTCGCTCGCCGAGCTCCTCATAATACGCCTTGGCCTCCTCGAGCATGAGAGCGAGCGCCCTTGCTGCGTCCTCGCGGATGCTTACGGGCATGTCCACGACAGCGAGGGCATTGGTCCGCGAGTAGTTCGTGAGCGTCGTGATGCTGCCGTTGGGCACGACGGTCACCTCGCCCGTGTAGCTTCGTATCACGGTTGTGCGCAGCGCGATGGCCTCGACCTTGCCCGTGACGCCGCCCGCGGTGATGACATCCCCCACGGCGAACTGATCCTCGAAGAGCAGGAAGAAGCCGGAAACGATGTCCTTGATGAGGCTCTGTGCGCCTATGCCGATCACCACGCCGCCTATGCCCGCCGCCGTGAGCAGCGAGGTCATCGAGGCCGTGAGGCCGAGCTGGCCGACGGCCGCGGCGGCCGCGAGGAAATAAACGGCGTACTTCGCGGCGCTCAACACGAGCGTCGCCGCCGTGTCAAAGCGCCTGGCGCGCGCGGAATCCGCGGCGGGTCTGCGCACGGCGAGCGCGCGTTTCACAACGAAGCGGATGGCCCGCACCGCGATCCATGCGATGAGGAAGGTCAGCGCAACGTCGATGATCGCCGACACGAAGCCTAGCCCCCTGTCGGCGAGAAGCTCGTCGATCTGCTTGATAAACGCCGCTGTCGCCATACTAACCCTTATTATACCACGCGGGTGGCCTTTCGCTCAACCGATGCCGCCTGATGTGCCCGCGTCTTCCTCATTCGCCTCGTCAATGCCGCCGAGCACGCCCGAGGTATCCGGCGGCGGCGTCATAAGGCCGTCCTCCGGCAGAAACGCGGGCGGCACGCGTGCGAGTCCCGCTTCGGCGTAGGCCTGATCGAGCTGGCCGTTTATGAGCGCGAAGTACATGTCGAGATACGCGCCGCACTCGCGCCTTATGGCTGTGGCGAGCAGCGCGCGGTTCTTTGAGAGCGCGTCGTAGGTCGCGGATTTGATGGCCCCGCGGTTGGCGCTCATGAAATCCTTGGCCTCGGTGTAAAGCAGCGCCGCGTTGTAAAGCTTGATTTCTACGGCCTCGCGATTGAGCGCGACCGCAGCGAGGATGGCCTCGCCGTCGAGCGCCGGGTCGAGCGTCACCTTGGCGCCGAACACATCGAAGAGAAGCTCGCCGAGCTTTTCCCCATCGATGAGCCAGCAATCCCGCTTGTAGACGGATTTGAACGTGCCCGCGACCATGTGCCGCTCGAGTTGGGAGCTTTCCATGCGAAGCGCAATGAGCGAAAGCGAGCAGATCTGCTCGAAGGAGAGGTCGGTGATGATGGAGTCCTGCACGGCCTCGTATATTTTGGGCAAATTGGCGATCTGCCCCGTGGATTTCATTTGGTAGAACACGGCCATGAGGATGCGCTGCTGGCGGTCCGCGCGCGCGACGTCCGAGCTGCCCTTCCTTTGCCTGGAATAATCGAGCACGGCCTGCCCGTCGAGGTGCTGCATGCCGGGGGAGAGCGTGCGCCCGTTCATATTGACCTCGATGTCCACCTCATAGTCGATGCCGCCCATAGCGTCCACGATGAGCTTGACCGCGTTCATGTCGAAGGAAACGTAGTAATTGACCGGCACGCCGCCGAAAACCGCGCTCACGGTGTTCATCGCGCTTTGATACCCACCGTGCTTGAGGCCGCCGCCGAGTGAAAAGGCTGCGTTGACCTTGTTGAACGGATCGATGGGGTCGATGAGCAGGCCGCCCTTATCGTAGAGCTTGACGTAGCTGTCGCGCGGAATAGAGATCATGTCCACATCGAGCGTCTTGAAGTTGACGGAAACGAGTATCATCGTATCCGTGCGGAAAGAGCCGGAAGCTTCGCGCTCCACGGACTTATCCACACCGAGCACGAGTATGTTGACGCGGCCCTTCATGAATTCCGCGTCCGCCATGGTGACGAGCACGTCCTCAGGGATGGGCGTGGGCGATGGCGTGGGCGTCGGCATAAACGTCGGCGCAGACGTCGGCACAGACGTCGGCACAGGCGTTTCGCCCGCGTTGGGGCTGCCGTCCGGGCCGGGCGCGGCGGTCGCTCCGGGCGCGGGCGAAGCTCCCGCTTCCGCGCCGGGGAAAACGTTGGCCGGGTCACTGATGCGAAGGTAGAAGACGAATACGCCCGCCGCGGCGAGCAGAACCGCCGAGGCAAGGCAGATGAGCGCAATTTTCAAGCCTTTTTTCATAAGTGCAATTATAACGCTTTGCCGAACAATCTTCCATCCCGCAAAAACAAACAATCATGAACAAAAGGTTAATTTGGCGAGGAATGGGCAATGGACAATGCCTCCGTCACCTCAACTCCACGCCCGCGAAAATAAACCCTATTGGCGACTCTCCGCTCGAGGCCAGAGTTACGGTCGCGGCGCACAGCTCGCCGGAGTCTGAGGTGCCGGGCACGCCGTAGAGAACCATGCCGTAGAGCACGAGCCCGGTGTTTGTGCGCACGGCCTCGTCGATGCGCATCGACCAG
>JAPXSN010000045.1:0-11537 GCA_033813015.1 Clostridia bacterium
GCCGTTACGTTGATCGTGGGGATGGGGAAGGTGAACACGCGGCCCTTGGCGTCCCCCTCAAGCATGACATCACAGAACGCCGCATTGAACATATCCATTTCCTTCTGGAATTCGCCGTACTTCTCCGGCATCAGCTTGCCGCCGATGATGACATTCTCATCCTTGAGCGTGCGCGGCGCCTTTATGTCGAAGGTCAGGTTGGAGAACGGGCACTGGAAGCCCACGCGCGTGGGCACGTTGATGTTGAAGATGAACTCCTGCAGCGCCTGCTTGACCTGGTGCGGGCCGAGCCCGTCGTAGCGGATGAACGGGGCGCAGTAGGTGTCTATGGAGCTCCATGCCTGCGCGCCGGCGGTTTCGCCCTGCGTGGTGAAGGTGGAGTTGACGATCTGCCCGAGGAAGCTCCTCAGGTGCTTGGGCGGGGAGGATTCCACCTTGCCGCCCACGCCGCCAAAGCCGTCCATGAGAAGCTGGCGCAGATCCCATCCCGCGCAGTAGGGCCCGAAGAAGCCCAGGTCGTGCAGATGCAAGTCGCCCTCGACGTGCGCTTGGCGCACCTCCTCGGGATAGACCTCGTGCAGCCAGTATTGCTTGGTGAAGGTCTCGCGCACGTAGTTGTTCATGCCGTTGATGGATTTCTGCGTGTTGGCGTTTTCCTGTATCTGCCAGTCCTTGTCATCGAGGTAGTCGGAGAACATGTTGATGGTCGCCCCGATGAGCGCGTTGTTCTCTCGTGCGCCGCGCCGCTTCTCGCGATACAGAATAAACGCCTTGGCTGTTTTGGCGTGCCCGTTTTCGATGAGAATCTTCTCTGCGGCGTCCTGTATGCTCTCGACATCCGCGACGTCGCCCTCGTTGTGGGCGCTTATGTATTCGACCACCTCGTCGGAAAGGCGCTGGGCGCGTGCGAAGTCGTCGCCTCCGACGGCGGCCGCCGCCTTGTAGATGGCCCACGTGATCTTCTCCTGCCGGAAGGGAACAAGTTGCCCGTCGCGCTTGCGGACTCGTTGAATCATAGCGTTACCTCGTAATGGATATATTTTGTTATTACTACTAGATTTTGTATATCAAGTTAAATCCGGTACTACATATCGTAGCGCCGGATTCGCGTTTTGTCAATCGTTATTTGTCTGTATTTGGAAATTATTTAATGCGCCGCGCCTGTATCGCGAAGCGGGAGTTGTCGTATTCGTAGGTGCAGGTCGAGAGGGTCAGCACCTGATCTGTCGCGGTGATGACTGTGGACTCGTCGATCAGCGAGGGGGATACGGTCTTGGCGTAGGCGATCATCTCTGCCATGTAATTGGAGAAGTTGTTGTCGTCCGAGAAGCGCGTGGCGATGTAGTTGATCGTGAAGCCGTCGGTGTTGGGGATGATGGTGGCAAGGTAGATCTCCCACACGGTCTCAGTACCGTCCCAGAGGAAATAGATGAACCTGTTCTCGTTGAAGAAATCCTTCTGCTTGTAGTTCATCAGGTCGTGGAACATGGTGCCGTTCTTCATGTTGTGACCGTAGAGTATGATGTGTTTCTGCTGGTCGTCGTCGGCATTGCGGAAGTCCATAAAGATGGTGCCGTAGCGGCTCTTCTGCTTCTCCACGTTGCGGCCGAGGTAATATTCGTTGTCCCCGCAGCGGGCCACGGGGTAATCTATGGATGTTCCGGGTATGCTGATCCAGCCGACCACGTCAGGGTTCATGTCCCGCGCGTCCTCATATTCGAGCGTGGGCAGCACATCGCCGGCCTGGGCGATGCCGTTAAGCTCGTCCTCCGTGTATTCGTGCTCCGCAGGGGAAGGTTCGGCGTCGTCCGTTTCACCCGGAAGAAACGTGGGCGTAGCCTCGGGCGTGTTTGCCGGGCGTGCGCTCGGGGAGGGCGTGACGGCGATCGTCGCCTTGGCCTGTATGGGCGTGTTGGTCGGGAGAACGTTCGCGGCTCTGCTGCAGCCCGCAATCAGACAGGCGGCCAAGCATAGCAGCAGCGCCGTCAGCTTCCTTATGTATCCTCCCATGCGTGCGCACAGCATGGCTAGTTCACCCGCACGGCATGCACGACGAACCTGCCGTTGGCGTAGTTGGTGTGGGTGCAGGTGGAAAGCGTCACAACATGATCGTCCGCCTTGATGGTCGTGTCCACCGGGAAGATGGACTGAGCGGCGATGGTGTTGTTCATGTAGTTGACGAAGGCCTCGTCGCTCGGGAAGTTCTCGTCCACGGCCATATAGTCCGCCTCCTGTACATCCACGGAATAGACGGAGAAGACTTTATAAGTATAGGCCGTGTCTCCGAAGGTGAGCTTGAAGGTGCGGTTCGCGTCGTAGAAGGAACGGTTGGCGTAATTGGTCATCTGCGCGAACATGATCTTCGACTTGCTCATGTTGTGGCCGTAGATGATCACATGGCTGTCGCCTGAGCTGCAGCGGTAATCCATGAAGATGGCGCCGGCCTTTGAGGCTTCCTTCAGGGCGTTTTGCGTGAGGTAATCGATGTTGTCTTGGCTTTTGACCACGGGATAATCCACGTTGGTGTTGCTGATTTTAATCCATCCGACCACGTCGGAGTTGGCGTTGCGGTATTCGTCGTAGGAGAGCTTTGCGCCCTCGTCCACAATGTCCGTGCCGTCGAGATCGTTCGGGTCGATAGTGTTGGATGGGTCGACGTTGCCCGATTGCGGGATCGGCGTCGCGCCGGGGGGCGTTTGCTGTGAGTTGTCGGTCTGATTGCCCGTTCCGTCGGGCGCTTGCGTCTTATCCGGCAAATTGATATCCACATCGTAGCCGCCCCCGCCATCGCAGGCGGCGGCGAGCAAAAGCAGCGCAATGAGCGGTAATATCAGCATTTTTCGGGCAAAACCCTTTTTCATCAAGCGCAATACCTCGGTTTTCTGATCGTTTTTTCATTATATCCTATCACCGTTCAATTCACAAGAATACCCATAGCCGCGCTGCGATTTTTATAATTTGTTCAAATTTCACCGTCAAGAAGGCTTGTTCATCTATATGAGAAATGATAAAATGGTTCGGAAAGACGTTCGAGGCGGGATTTGACGGTATCTCCCGTTTGGAGGAGTTTAGCATATGGGACTTTTCGAGTTCAACGACGTCGGCATTGACCTTGGCACCGCGAGCATACTCGTGTATGTGCGCGGCAAGGGCATTGTGCTGCGCGAGCCCTCCGTGGTCGCGGTTGAGAAGGTTTCCGGCCGCATCCTCGCCATCGGCGAGGAGGCGCGCAGGATGCTCGGCCGTACGCCGGGCACCATCACGGCGGTGAGGCCATTGCGCGACGGCGTCATTTCCAATTACGACATCACGGAGCGCATACTCCATTATTTCCTCAAAAAGGTCGTTGGCACGCATGTGTTCTTCAAGCCGCGCGTGGTCGTGTGCGTCCCCTCGGGCGTGACGGAGGTTGAAAAGCGCTCCGTAATCGACGCCACGGAGGAAGCCGGTGCGCGCCACACCTACCTCATCGAGGAGCCCATCGCCGCGGCCATCGGCGCCGGACTCGACATCGCCGAGCCGCGTGGCCACATGGTCATCGACATAGGCGGCGGCACGACGGACATCGCGC
Organism: Clostridia bacterium; assembly: GCA_033813015.1. Lineage (GTDB taxonomy): Bacteria > Bacillota > Clostridia > Christensenellales > CAG-138 > Phil1. The sequence continues at coordinate 3,572 of JAPXSN010000045.1, forward strand.
TCATTTCCCTGGGCGGCGCGGTGCTCTCCGATTCCATTAAAATTGCGGGCGATAAGTTTGACGATTCTATCGTGCGCTACATGAGAAAGAAGCACAACCTGCTCATCGGCGAGCGCACGGCCGAGGAAATGAAGATCCGCATCGGCTCCGCATACCCCAGGAAGGAGCAGCTTTTCATCGACGTCAAGGGCAGGAACCTGATTTCCGGCCTGCCGCAGGCCATCGTCGTGGGCAGCAACGAGATGATCGACGCGCTCGAGGAGCCCCTGCAGGCCATCCTAGAGAGCGTGCGCGCCATGTTCGAAAAGACCCCGCCGGAGCTCGCCAGCGACGTTGCGGAGGACGGCCTTTGCCTCACGGGCGGCGGCGCGCTGCTCTTCGGCGTGGACAAGTTCATCGCCGAGCACACCAAGGTGCCCTGCTTCGTTGCGGAGGATCCCATCTCCTGCGTGGCCATAGGCACGGGCAAGGTGCTCGACAACATCGATAAGTTCACGCGCGGCGCCATCTACGACTACCGCCGCGGCGAGTATTACCTTGACAGCAGCACATAATCGATGGAATATCGATGATGAAAGCGGGCTTCCGCAAGAAACGGAAGTCCGTATTTTATATGGAAACAAAAATGGCCTCAATATTTTACAGTGAAGCCATCATTTTCGCTCCGAGTTGTGTTATGATTAGACTAACAACATACAAGGATGTGTGGGAATGAACGTGCTCTTTTTCCTCAAGCCCAAAGCTACGGTCGCGTACGTATTCCACGACAATACCCTGCGTCAGGCGCTCGAGAAGATGAGGTTCTACGGCTACCAGGCCATCCCCGTGATCGACCGCGACGGAAAGTATATGGGCACCGTCACCGAAGGCGACTTTCTCTGGAAACTCGCGGACTCCTCCAGTTGGGACAACCGTGCACAGGAAAGGCTCTATGTGCGCGACATCATGCGCGAGGAGCACAACCCCCCTGTCAACATCAACGCTTCCATAGAGGATCTTCTCTTGATGGCGATGAACCAGAACTTCGTGCCCGTGGTGGACGACATCGGCTCCTTCATCGGCATCGTCACGCGGTGCGACATCATGCAGTATTACTACAAGGTCACTCACGGCGAGCGCCCCGAAACCTCCTTAAATCTTGTAGACAAGACCCTCGTACGGCAGCAGTAACACCTCAGCGGCGAGAGGCCGCGACGAATGTGTATACAGCAGGCACTCGGCTCCCTTCTTTTCGGGGAGCCTTGCTTTTGCGCTTTTATCCGTCAGATTGATGACGACGAGCAGCTTTTCCTCGCCCTCGAGCGCGCGCGTATAGGCGATGACGCGCGGATTGTTCCGGTCAACGGGCGCATACTCGCCCCATACGAGTGCGGGGTGCGCCTTTCGAAGGGCGATGGCGCGCTTGTAGAAGCCTACGATGGAATCCATGTGGGTCATGTCATCCTGTATGTTGATGGTCTTGTGGTTGGGGTTGACGCGAAGCCACGGCGTGCCCGTCGTGAAGCCCGCGTTGCGCCCGCTGTCCCACTGCACGGGAGTGCGCGCGTTGTCGCGCGTGGCGCGCTTGACAATGCGTATGGCCAGAGCCTTGGGCAAATGCATCATGGACCGGAGCAGCTTAAAGCTGTTGAACGCCTCGAAGTCCTTCCAATCTTCCGGCTCGAGTGCGAGGTTGGTCATGCCGCACTCCTCGCCCTGGTATATAAAGGGCGTGCCGCGAAGCGTCATGTTGAAAAGGCAAAGCGCCTTGGCGCTCGCGCGACGGTACCGTTCGTCCACGCTGCCGAAACGGTTGAGGTGGCGCGGCTGGTCGTGGTTGGAAAGGTAGTTGCCCACCCAGCCGTCCTTTTGCTGCATCTCAAGCTGCCACGCGTCCGTCACGCGCTTGAAGTCGAGCGTCGTGAAATGGTAGAGCTTGCGGAAATCGTATTTGCCAAGCGGCCCGCAGCCGAGCATTGCGATGTCGAATTGAAACAGCATCGTGAGTTCGCGGCGCGCCGGGTTTGTGAAGTCCGGCACATCCTCGATGCCCACGAGGCAGCCCTCGCCCACGGTAAAGCAGTCCGGGTATTTCGAAAAGACCTCTTGGTTCATCTCGCGAAGGATTTCGTGTATGCCGGGCTGTGCGGTGGCGAGCTTGCCGGGGAACTGGAGGCCGCGCTTTTCCGGGTCCTTGTCGGGCAGGCCCGCGGGCTTTTTCAACAGGTTGACAACGTCTATCCGAAAGCCGCCGATGCCCTTGTCCATCCAGAAGCGCATCATGTCGTACATTTCCGCACGAAGCTCGGCGTTCTCCCAATTTAGGTCGCATTGCTGCGGCGTGAACGAGGTCAGGTAGTATTCGCCGCTTTTTTCATCCTTCGTCCAGGCGCTGCCGCCGAAAAAGCTCATCCAGTTGTTCGGCGGGCCGTTGTTTTTGCCCTTGCGGAAAATATAGTAATCGCGGTATTTGGAATTCGGGTCGGCGAGCGCCGCACGGAACCATTCGTGCTGGTCGGAGGTATGGTTGGGCACGAGGTCGAGGAGTATTTTGATCTTGCGCTCCTTGGCCTTGGCCACGAGAGCCTCGAAATCCTCCATGGTGCCGAACTCGGGGTTGATCGAACGGTAATCCGAAATGTCGTAGCCGTAATCATTGTTCGGCGAAGGGAAAATGGGCGAGAGCCACACGGTATCCACGCCCAGCTCGCGCAGATAGTCGAGCTTGGCCGTGACTCCCGAAAGGTCGCCTATGCCGTCCCCGTCGGAATCGTAGAAAGAGCGCGGCCAGATCTGGTAAACGATGCTTGCCCTCGGGTCCATAAAACAACCTCCCGCATATTTGAATGGATTATTTGAAGAAGATGTGCGTGACGTATTGATCTCCGAGCACGAGCAGGCCGAGGACGAGCGTATAGATCGAAAAGACCGCGAAGCCCCGTTTCACAATGAGCCGGAGCATCCAGCGGATGGCGAAATAGCCGCTCGCGGCGGAGACGAGCGTGCCTACGGCGATGCACAGCCACGAGGCGTCGCCCGGTCCCATCCGGATGGCGTCAGGCAGTTGCAGGCCGGCGGCGCCCAGGATGACGGGGATGGAGAGCAGGAAGGAATACTGCGCGGCTTCCTCTTTGGAAAGGCCGAATACGCGCGCCCCCGAGATGGTGGAGCCAGAGCGCGACACGCCCGGCAAAATGGCCACGCCCTGCATGAAGCCCACCGCGAGCGCGTCCGAAACCCTCATCTGCTCGACGGCGTGGCCTTTCTTGGCGATTTTCTCGCTCACAAACAGGATGGCCGCGGTCATGACGAAGCCGAAGCCGAGGAAGGTGCCCTCGAACGCGCCGGTGAAGAAGTCCTCAAACAAAAAGTAGATGACCGCGGTCACGGCGCTCGAGAGCGCGAGCATATACACGCGCTTTTGGAGCGGCTTTTTAACAAGCGTCCAAAGCTCGTGCCGGAACACCGCGACGACCGCGGCGAGCGTGCCGATGTGCAGCATGGTGTCGAAGAACAGCGCGCCTTGCTCGATGCCGAAGATGCGCTGCATCAGAATCAGGTGGCCGGAACTCGAAACGGGCAGAAACTCCGTGAGCCCCTGTATGAGGCCAAGCAGCGCAGCGATCAACACGTTCATGCGGATATTCTCCTTAATTCGGGAAGGGTGGCCGCAGACAAGCAACAGTCGGCCCGGTTTCATTTCGATTTATTTTATGCTCTCCCCGCCAATATAGCAAGGGAAGATTGAAAAGCCATGCGGTTTGCGATATGCTTGTGGGGTATACAGAGAATGGAGGTTGCATATGGATCAACGCGTCGACCGTTGGATAGACGAACACGAGGAACAGCTCATCGAGAGCCTGCAAAAATGCCTTTCCTACAGGACGGTGAAGGATTCCGCCGCCGCCAAGCCCGGCGCGCCCTTCGGCCCCGCCATTGCGGACTGCCTCGAGAATGCGCTCGCGCAGGCGCAGGCGCTCGGCTTTGAAACGAAGAATTTGGATGGATACTGCGGCTGCGTCGACTTCGGCGAGGGCGAGGAGCAACTGGGCATACTCTGTCACCTCGATGTCGTGCCCGAAGGATCGGGCTGGAAGCATCCCCCCTACGCGGCGGAAATCCATGACGGCATGCTCTACGCGCGCGGCGTTTTGGACGATAAGGGTCCGGCCTTCGCCGCGCTCTTCGCCATGGCGGCCGTCAAGGAGCTTGGCCTGCCGATGAAGCGGCGCGTGCGCCTCATCCTCGGCTGCGATGAGGAGAGCGGCATGGAATGCCTCAAGCATTACAACAAGGTCGAGCCCGCTCCGGACATGGCCTTCTCGCCCGATGCCGAATACCCCGTGGTCAACTCGGAAAAGCTGATTTTCCACGGCGATTATAAAAAGGAATATCCCTCCGCTCTTGGCATCAAATCGGGCACGGTGCCCAACGCGGTGCCCGGGGAGGCTGAGGCCGAGCTGTCACTTCCGCTCAATCGCATACTGCCCATCATGGAAGCCTTCATGGAAAAGAGCGAGTTTGCCTGCGCCGCGGAGGCGACGGATGAGGGCTGCCGCATCAAGGTGACGGGCGTCGCCGCGCATGCCTCAATGCCGGAACAGGGCAAGAACGCCTTCCTTGCGCTGATCGCGCTGCTCGATAAGCTCCCGCTCGAAAGGGAGGATGCAAAGACCGTATCCGCACTTGCCGCGCTGCTTCGCTTCGACCTCCACGGCGAAGCCTTCGGCCTCGACATCGCGGATGCCTCCGGCAGGCTCACGCTCAACGTCGGCGTGGTCGATTGGGACGAAACGGGCATCAAACGCCTTACCGTGGACATCCGTGCGCCCATTTCCGCTGACGGCGGGATGATCCGCCAGAAGCTTGTCGAGGGCTTCGGGCCTGCCGGCCTCGTTGAGATTAAGGCGAGCTGGAGCGAGGGCTATTACATCCCGCCCGAGAGCGAGCTGGTCAAATCCCTGCTCAACGTTTATGCCGCGCGCTCCGGCAAATACCTGCCGCCCCTTGCCATCGGCGGCGGCACCTACGCGCGCCATCTCAAGAACGCCGTGGCCTTCGGCATTGAGCGGCCGGGCGAACCCGCCTCGATCCATATGGCCAACGAGTGCATGCCCGTCGCCCATCTTATTGAGGACAGCAAGATGATCGCCGACGCGATACTCGCGCTCGCAGCGAAGAGCAATTGACAATCAGGAAAACAAAAAACGGTCTTCGCTTGAACAGCGAAGGCCGTTTTCATTTCGTTGGAGGGGCAGCCCATATGTGCCGCCCAACGATTGTATATCGATTTACGGTCAAGCGGCTTACCGGATTCCTGCTCAGTGTTTCAGCACTTTCCCCAAACCTTTGAAGAAGCTTCCGTTGAGAAGGTCGACGATGCCGTCAAGCCTATTCGGCGTGATGTAGGGGCCCGCCATGAGCAGCATGCGAAGTGGCGCTTCGCTGATCATACCCTCCATCATAAGGCGCATATCCTCGCCGTCGCCGGCCATCGCTCTCGCCCTTTTGATGATTATGGCCGCCAGCGCGCGGCCGAGCGCTTTCTCGCGGATGTCGGTTATGGTGGAATTGCGTGTGAAGGGCTCGCCGGGAACGCGCTCGCTCGCGGGGAGCTTGCCTCCGTATACGGCCTCGAAGGCAGAATCCGGCACGTTTGCGATGCCGTTCGTCAAACCATAGTAACAGGGCGCGGCCTCGCGATAATCCGGCACGGGTGCGCCGCCGCCCTCCGCCTCGACCTGAACGGAGGTTTTGAGCCGTAAATCCCTGCTCGACGCCGAGGCTCTTAGCTCGTATTCGCCGGCCTCCACGCGCCAGCCGTGCTGATTGACATCCCAATAGGCGAAGTCGCGCGAGGTCAGTTCAAACACCGCCGTGCCGGTCTCCCCGGCTTTGAGGAAGAGCTTCTCAAAGCCCTTGAGTTCCTGCACGGCCTTGAAGAGCGCTGATTCCGGCGGCGCGACGTAGAGCTGCACGATCTCCGCGCCGCCGACTGCGCCGATGTTCGTCACATCCACGCGCACAATGAAAGAATTGCGCTCGACCTTTTGTGCGCGAAGGTTGGAATACGAGAATTGCGTATACGAGAGCCCGTGGCCGAATGGATAGCGCACGCTCTTTTCCGACTTGTCGTAGTAGCGGTAACCGACGTAAATGCTCTCGCGGTACTCGACCGATTGGGAACAGCCGGGGAAATAGCGGTAAGAAGGATTGTCCTCGAGCCTTTCGCACCAGCTCTCCGCGAGTTTCCCCGAGGGGTTGACGCGCCCGAGCAGGATCTCCGCGATGCCGCCCGCGCACGCTTGCCCGCCGAGGCCGCCGAGTAAAACAGCCCGCGCGCTTGCCTCCCACGAAAGGTCCATAACCGAGCCGCCCGAGAGGATGACGACGAGGTTGGGGTTGACTTCATACACGCGCTCGATGAGCGCAACATGGGACGCGGGTAAAGTTAGCTTCTCGCGGTCGAAGCCCTCGGACTCGTAGCGATCGGGCAGTCCCGCAAAGAGATAGACGATGTCCTTGCCCCGCGCCGCATCCAGCGCCTGGGCAATGAGCGCCTCGTCCGGCGCGTCCGCCGCGAGGGCGTAGCCCGGCGCATAGTCGAACGCGAGGCCCAGCGCCGCAAGCTCGTCTAAGGCGCAGTCGACGCGCGTGGGGTTGATTTTCGAGCTGCCCGCGCCCTGATAACGCGGCGTTTGGGCGAACGCGCCTATTACGGCCGCGGACTGCGCAACGCTGCCCGGCAAAAGGCCGCCCTCGTTTTTGAGCAGTACCGCGCTCTCCGCCCCGGCGCGGCGGGCGAGCGCGTGGTGCGCTTGCTTCGTGCCGGAAAGGGCTTTGCGCTCCTTTGCCTTGAGCAGCAGCGCGACCATGCGCGCGGCGCATTTGTCCACATCAGCTTCGGGAAGCTTGCCTTCGCGCACGGCCTTGACGACGAGCTTGTCGTTCGCGTCGGTTACGCGCGGCATCTCGAGGTCGCATCCGGCGGATACCGCCTTCGTGCGCTCATTCATGGCGCCCCAGTCGGTCATCACGATGCCCTCAAAGCCCCACTCGTCGCGAAGGATGTCGTTGAGCAGAAGCTTGCTTTCGCAGGCGTACTCGCCGTAGAGCCTGTTGTAGGAGCACATGACGGTCCATGGCTTCGCCTTTTTGAGGGCGTGCTCGAAGCCCGCGAGGTAGATTTCCCGAAACGCCCGCTCGTCGCAGACGGATTCGCTCGTCATACGGCGGCGCTCCTGGTTGTTGAGCGCGAAGTGCTTGCACGATACGCCCACACCCTCGCCCTGCACGCCCTCGACGTAGGCCGCGGCGAGTTCGCCTGTGAGGTACGGGTCCTCGCTGATGTATTCGAAATTCCTGCCGCACAGCGGGCTTCGCTTGATGTTCAGGCCCGGTCCGAGTATCACGGCCACGTTCTCCTCGCGGCATTCTTCGCCGATGGCGCGCCCTATCTCGCGCATGAGCCCACGGTCGAAGGCACAAGCGGTCGCGCTCGCCGTGGGGAAGCACGTTGCGGGCACGCTTTCATTGAGGCCGAGGTGGTCCGCCGTATCAGGCTGCTTGCGTAGCCCATGCGGGCCGTCCGCCACCATGACGCCCGGTAGCCCCAGTCGCTCCACACCCTTGAGGCGCCAGAAGTCGCGCCCGGAAAGGAGGGAAGCCTTCTCCTCGAGCGTCATTTGGGAAACGAGCTCCTCCGCCCGCCGACTCAGTTCGTCCATGCTGTTTCCTCCCAATGCGAAAGCTATGTACATATCATATAATGAAAAGGCGGGTTTTACCATACTTTCGTCTTGCGCGCGGGCGTTCTTTCCATTATCATAGGGGAAACATCCGAGCCAACCGAAAGGATCGCCATGGCCTACTATTTTGAGGAACCCTCGCATACCTTCGCGGAATACCTGCTCGTGCCCGGCTATTCGGGCGCGGAATGCCATCCCGCGGCGGTGTCGCTCAAAACCCCCGTGTGCAAGTTCCGCCG
>JAPXSN010000046.1:0-11234 GCA_033813015.1 Clostridia bacterium
TGAGCGGCGCGGCGGCGGATTGCCGCCGCCGCGCCGTTGCCGTTTGATCGGGTTGCGCTTAGTTGTCGAGCCAGGTGTAGGTGAATTCGCCCGTGCCGGAGATGCCGGCCATCTCGACGCTGCCGGGGTGGTTGATCACGTACGCCTTGTGAGGATAGTAGCCGATCCATTCGGAGAACGGGATATACGGCAGGTCCGCAGCAAGAATTTCCTGCAGGCGCTGGTAGTAGGGCGCGCGGTCCTCGAAGGTGACGGCCGCCAGCGCGTCCGCGAGGAGCTGGTCCACCTCGGCGCTGCTGAAGCCCGTGCAGTTGTCATAGCCCCCGGTGGCCACACTTTCGCCGATGGCCGAAACCTCGGCGCCCTGGTAGTCGCTGGTGATGGCGATGTCGAAGTCCTTGCTCTGTACGACCTTCTCATCGAAGGAGGCGTACTCGAGCATGTTGATCTCGATCTTGATGCCGATGGCGGCCATCTGGCTCTTGAATACCTCGGCGATCTCGGGGAACGGGGAGTAGTTCATGGTCGTGAGGGTAAGCGAGAGGTAGTTGCCGTCCGCGTCCTTGGCAAGGCCGGTCTGCGCCATGAGGTCCTGTGCCTTGGCGAGGTCATAGCTGGGGACGACCGCATCCTTGTTGATCGCCCAGCCAAACAGGGGGCTGAGCCAGTAATCGGAAACGAGGCCAACGGACTTGAGCGCCATGCTCATCAGTTCGTCCTTGTTGAGCGCGTAGGCCACGGCCTGACGCAGCGCGAGGTTGTTGTAGGGCCCCTTGGCCATGTTGAACTGGACGACGAAGCGCGAGGCGTAGATGTTCTTCTCGAGCTTAAGCTCGGGGTTCGCCATGAACTCATCGTAGTCGGAGGCGGAGGCCAGGCCCAGTATGTCGTAATCGCCCGCGAGGAAGGCGGCCTTGGCGGTGGTCGCATCGGCAACGAAGCCGAAGATCACCTTGTCGAGGTAGGGCAGGTCGGGCCCGAGGAAGTAGTTGGGGTTGCGAACCAGCGTGATGCGGCTGCCCGCCTCCCAGCTGTCGAACAGGAACGGGCCGGTGCCCACGGGGGTCTGCATGGCGTCCGCGCCGACCCAGTCCTTGCCCTCGTAAGCGTGGCGGGGGAGGATGTAGGTGCCGACGAAGGCGATGTTGTAGAGGAAGGAGGCGTCGACTGTGCTGGTCGTGAACACGACTGTGTTCGCATCCGGGCACTCGACGCTCGCGAGGGAGGCAAAGCGCGTCGCGGCTTGGCCGCCCTGCGCGAGGATCTGCTCAAAGGTGAACTTCACGTCGTCCGAGGTCAGCTGGACGCCGTCTGAGAAGAACACGTTTTCATGCAGATGGAAGGTGTAGCTCAGCCCGTCCTCGCTCACCTCATAGGAGGTAGCCAAGTCGTTGACAACCTGCGAAGTGTTGTCGAGCTTGAGAAGCTGGTTGAAGAGGTTGGCCATGAGATAACCGTTGTTTGCGTCGTAGTTGCCGTCCGGGTTGAGGGAAATGGGCCCGCCGTTGACGCACATGACCAGCGTACCGCCCTTTTTGATTCCGGAGAGGTCCTCGGTCGGGACGGGCGTCGCCTCAGAGCCCTGCGTCGGTGCGACGCTGCCATCGGGAGGATTGGTGTTCGTCGGCTCGTCCACATCCTTGCAGCCGGCCAGACACGATGCGAACATCATGACGGCGAGCAACAGCACTAGGATTTTCTTGGTCTTCTTCATAAAGCTTTCTCCTTATCGCTTTTATTGCGGTTTTACCGCAAATCTGTCATGGTTTGCGCCGCCATCACGGGGCAGCGGATGTAATGCTCCGTGCCCGATAGCCGGATAAGCTCGTGTTCGCGCCGCGTGCACGATTCCTTTACAAAGCGGCAGCGCGGGGCGAAGCGGCATCCGGCAGGGATGGCCGCGGCGGAAGGCGGCTCTCCAGCGAGCCTGACGGGCGCGAAGGGCGTGCGCGGGTCGGTATCCGGGCAGTTGGAGATCAATGCTTGCGTGTACGGGTGGCGCGGGTTGAGGATGATCTCCCGCGTCGGGCCGAGCTCCACGATCTCGCCCAGATACATCACGGCGATGCGGTCTGCGATGTAGCGCGTGGTCGCGATGTCGTGGCTGATGAACACCATCGCCATGTTCTTCTCTTTGGCGAGCTGGCGGAGCATGTTGATGATATCCGCGCGCACGGAAACGTCGAGCATCGAGACAGGCTCGTCGGCCACGACGAACTCCGGTTCGAGCAGCATGGAGCGCACGATGGCGATGCGCTGGAGCTGGCCGCCCGAAAGGTCGCTCGGGAAGCGGCGCACGAAGCTCCCCGCGGGCTGTATACCCGCGTGCTCGAGCGCGCTGCGGATGATGTTCACGCGCTCGTCGCGGCTTTCGCCGATGCCGTGCAGGCGCAGCGCATCCATTAGGCTGCGGCCGATCCTGTGGCGCACGTCAAACACGTCGAAGGGGTTCTGGAAGATCATCTGCGCCTTGCGGCGCAATAGCAGCGGGTCGCGGCGGAGGAGCTGCGCGGTCGGCTCGCCCTGGAGCAGAATTTCGCCGCTCGTCTGCGGCTCGAGGCCCGAGAGCAGCCTGCCAAGCGTGCTCTTGCCGCAGCCGGTCTCCCCGAGCACGCCCACGACCTCGCCGCGCCTGACCTCGAGGGATACCCTGTCCACCGAGCGCACGGTCGTCCTATATCGGCGCGTGCCGTCCGGCAGGCGCTGCGGTTCGTTTTTATAGTAATATTTCACGACGTCCTTCGCGCTGAGCACGACGGCGTTCGCGTTTTCGTTTTCCCTCGCATGATTAGTCACGGGCCTTCACCTCCGCAAAGTGGCAAGCAGCCCGCCTGCGCTCGCCGTAGCTTTTGAGCTCGGGCTTCTGCTCGAAACAGATTTTCTTCACTATGGGGCAGCGCGCGGCGAAGATGCAGCCTTCCGGCCTCTCGCGCATGTCGGGCAGCGTGCCGGGGATGCTGCGGCACGAATTGCCCTCCTCGAGGAAATTGGGATAGCTGTTGATGAGGCAGCGCGTGTAGGGGTGCAGCGGGTCGACCAGCGTGTCGAGCGTGGAGCCTATTTCAACCAGCCTCCCCGCGTAAACCACCGCCACCTCTTCGCAGACCGTTGCGACCACGCTCATGTCGTGCGTCACCATGATGCGCGTGACGTTCAACTGCTTTTCGAGCGCCTGTATCTCCTGGATGATCTGCGTCTGCGTGACGACGTCGAGAGCGGTGGTCGCCTCGTCCATGATCAGCAGCTTCGGGTTGAACATCAGGCTCATCGCGATGCCCACGCGCTGCATCATGCCGCCCGAAAGCTCGTGCGGATAAAGCCTGTAGACGCGCTTTGCAGGCAGGTTCACCATTTCGAGCAGCGCGAGCACGCGGCTGCGCCCTTCCTCGCGGGAGGCTTCGGGCCGGTGCACATGGTAAATGTCGCGCATGAAGCTGCCCACTCGGTGCACGGGGCTCAATGCGTTCATGGACTTCTGGAACACGACCGCAAGCTCCGTCCAGCGCAGCTTCATCATCTCGCGGTCGTCGAGCGTCAACAGGTCGCGCCCGTCGAAGATGATTTGTCCCTCGACCTTCGCGATCTTCTCGTGCAGGATGCGCAGCACCGCGTGCATGAGCGTGCTCTTGCCCGAGCCGGACTCGCCGACAATGCCCAGCGAGCGGCCCTGCAGCACGTCGAGGGAAACGCCGTCCACGGCGTATACGCACTCGCCGTTGGTCGTGTAGGTGACGTTGAGGTTTTCAATCGAAAGCAAAGCCATATCCATTCCTCCCATCACATCACGTTTCTCAGCTTCGGGTTCAACAGGATGTTGATTCCGTCGCCGATCAGGTAGAAGGTGATCACGGTGAACACGATGGCGATGCCGCCGTATACGCAGATCCACCAGCCGTTGGTGATGTACGCCTTGCCGTTGTAAATGAGCTGTCCCCAGCTCACCACGTTCGGGTCACCGAGGCCGAGGAAGGAGAGGCTCGATTCGGTCATGATGGCTGTGCACACGCCCATGGCGGTGTTTGCGATGACGGGCATGATGCCGTTGGGGATGATGTGCGCGAACATGATGCGCCCGCGGCTCTCGCCGATGGCCTGCGCGGCCTTGACGAAGGTGCGGTTTCTTAGGCTCATCGCCTGCGCGCGCATGACCTTAGCGTTGCCCGTCCAGCCCGTGAGGCCGATGACGACCATCACCTTGCCAACGCCCGAGCCGAACAGCGCGATGACGATGAGGATGAGGAAGAACGTGGGCATCATCATGAACGCATTGATGAATTCGCCCACGATCGTGTCGACCTTGCCCCCCAGTAGCCTGCGGTCACGCCGAGTATCGTGCCAACGATTGCGGAAATGACTGCCGCGGTGAAGCCCACCAGCAGCGAAATGCGGCTGCCGTGGAGGATGATCGAGAGCACATCGCGCCCGAGGCCGTCCGTGCCCAACGGGTGGGCAGCGCTCGGCGCCGCGACCATGTCGTGCGAAAGCGCCTGCGGGTCATAGGGCGAAAAGAGGTCCGCCGTCGCCGCGACGATGAAGAGCACAACGAGCATCGCAAGCCCTGTGCAGAGCCTGTTGTTGCGCTTGATGAAGAGCTTGACGGCCCTGCGCCGCGTGCCGGGCACATGATCCGGATGACGTCGGTGGCGAAGGATGCGCTCGCGCTTCTCCGGGCTTTTGCCGGAGAGCTTGAGATGCCTGTTTTCGTTGAGCTTTGTGAGCTTTTCGTTCGATCTTGCCATGGTTTTACTCCCGTCAGTTCCTGGTGGCGTGCGAGATGCGCGGGTCGAGCACGGCGTAGAGCACGTCGATGACGATCATCGTCACCGCGACGGACACGCTGAGCATCAAATAGATACCCATGAGCACCGGATAGTCGCGGCGCGAGATGGACTGCATGACGTAGCTGCCCATGCCGGGCCAGCCGAAAACGATCTCCACGAGCGCCGAGCCTGTCACGACGTACGCCATGTGGATGCTCACGGCGGTCATGGTGGGCAATATAGCGTTTCTGAAGGCGTATTTGCGGAAGATTCTCCTCTTTGGCATGCCCGCGACCCACAGCGTGGTCATGTATTCCTCGCCGAGCGTCTGTATCATCGACGCGCGCGATATTCTGAAATAATAGGGGAAGTGCAGCACCGCGAGCGTCGCCACCGGCAGCACCATGTGTTCCGCGACATCCAACACGCGGCGGAAGCCCGTGTAGTTCTCGCGTATGTTCATGATGCCCGAATAGGGCAGTATTCCGAGCACGGAGGCGAACACGAGCATGAGCATCAGGCCGAGCCAAAAGCTCGGGAAGCCGTCGATGATGTAGGTGATGCTCCCCACGAAGTTATCGAGCCTGCCGCCGATGTGCCGGGCGCAGGAGATGCCCGCCCACGTGCCCAGCAGCACCGCGATGGCGAGCGCCGTGAGCGTGAGCAGCGCCGTGTAGACGAGCTTTTCGCCGATGAGCTTCACCACGGGCTCATTGGTATAATAGGAAACGCCTAGGTCGCCGCGGACTAGGTTGCCGAGGTATATGAGGAACTGCACGTAAACGGGCTTGTCCAGGCCGTATTTTTTTGTGATCAGCGCGACCTGCTCCTCCGACGGGGCTTCGGTGCCCACCAGAAGCCGCGCCGGATCGCCCGGCGCAAGGCGTATGATGGTGAAGTTGATCACCAGCACAAGCAACACGCTTATGATCGCGGTGATCGTTCGTTTGCCCAAGTACCGTCGCATAATGCTTTCCCTTCAGAGCACATGAAATGTGCCGCAGTTAGTTTTGGTGAACTAATTTTGCGCGAGCCATTGATGATTTTGGTTAATTCTATATAATACCAATTTCCCAAAAGTAAATACTGATTTTACAAATCCATCACACGGGCGCCACAAAGCAAAAAAAGAAGCGTTTCCGCTCCTTTGGGGCCCTGATATCGTGCCTATGAGACGCACAGCCAACAATATCCTGATATATGGAAATATGGGAATACGCGATTTATGCCAATGAGCTCTGGTCGCGCAGCACCTCGCGCACCTGCGCGACGCTGCGCTGCTTGACGTCGTTGAGCAGCGCCACGGCCGCGGCCTTGTCGCCGCGCTTGATGCTCTCCCAAATGCCCACGTACGACGTTGCGGAGAACTTATCCCACGCGGGCGCAAGCTCGTAGATGCGGCTCACGGCGCTGGTTTCATAGAACAGGGCTTTGAGCAGCCTGTATAATTCGTCGTTGCGGCAGTAGCTGTAGATCATGAGGCTATATTCGCGCACGTACCTGTAACAGTTGAGGAATTGCCCGTCGCGCTCGGCATGCCTGAGCTTCTCGATGATCGCGTCGATCTCGGGGTAAGCCGAAACGGGCACGTTGTCTGCGGCGAGGCGGAGCGCGAGCGTCTCAAGCTCCGCCTTGATGACCAGCTTTTCGACGACGGATCTGTCGTTGAGCGAGCAAAGCCTGTAGCCCGCGTGCGGCACGCTCGTGACGAAGCCTTCGGACTCTAGGCGGCCGAGCGCCTCGCGCACGGGAATGTCGCTCATGCTGAGCCTCATCGCCACCTTGCGGATGGTGATTTTGCCGCCCGGCTTGTATTCCGTGTCGATGATCTTCTTTTTGATGTAATCGTACGCGTATTCGGATTTGGTTTTTCCGTTGAGCTCAAAACCGGCCGGCTGTGTGGAAGCCATAGAAAACCTTCTTCGACGCTTGCTCCGCGTGGATGCGGCGTTCGTATATTTTTTATGGAGTATAACAAGGGCGGTTAGTCTATACAAACATTATAGCAAAAGCGGTTAGTTAATGCAAACAGAATGATAAAAAAGGCCGCGCGTCGGGAAAAGGCGCGCGGTTTACGCGGCGCGCGGCATGTTGTGAGTGAAAAGCATGATTCCCGGCTATGCCGCAGACCTGATTTATTTGCAAAAATCCTCCGCTAGCGAAAATCGCTTTCGATGAGGGATGCGATCTCATCCGGCCCGATGAACAGCTCCCCGGCGCCGGTGCCCAACGCGACGGCCGTTTCCTCAACGGCAAAAAAGCGCGTGTAAACTCAGGGACGCGCTCCAAATCCCGCTTTGCATAATCCGCCTCGAAGCACACAAGCCGATCGAACAATTCGGCACGCTCCCTTTCGCTTGCCTTTGCATGGGAACGACATAAGCCGTTTCGTTCAGCGCCTTTCGTTGCCGTGCATATATTTCTCGTTCAGCGTAGTATTCTCACGATATCGGCGACGGTCATCTCAAGGTCCTGCAGCGCCCGTTTCCTCGCGGCATCGCGCTCAAGAGCCACGCGGTTGATGCTAAAAATCGCACTCACGCCCATGTCGTAGGCTTCCTCGATGTCATCGGAAATGTCCCCTACGACGGCGATCACAGGTACGCCCGCGCGTTTGGCGCGCTTGGCAACGCCGGCGACGACCTTGCCGTGCACGCTCTGCGGGTCGATGCGGCCCTCGCCGGTGAAAACGTAGTCCGTACCGGACAGCAGTTCATCGAAGCCGGCAACGTCAAGCACGGTCTCGATACCCATGCGAAGTTTGGAATTGAAGAAGGCGCGCATTCCAAAGCCCATGCCTCCCGCCGCGCCGGAACCTGCCATGCGCGCGAGCTCGTCGGCCTTGGCGACTTTGGCGAGGTTCCGCAAGCCCTCGTCGAGTGCGCAGATCATCTGTGTGCCCGCGCCCTTCTGCGGGGCGAACACATACGCCGCTCCCTTTTCACCGTAGAGGGGATTGTCCACATCGCACATCGTGACAACGCTCACGTTCGCGAACGCGGGCGAAACGCCGGATGTGTCGATGAATACGATGTCCTTAAGCGAGCCGCCCACGGGGATGAACTGTCTGCCGTTTTTATCATAGAAGCGAATGCCCGCGGCGGCGGCCGCGCCGCAGCCCCCATCGTTGGTAGCGCTGCCACCTAGGCACATGACGATTTGTTTGCAGCCGTCGGCCGCGGCGCGCAGCATCAGCTCGCCCACGCCGTAGGTCGTCGTGCGGGAAGGGTCTTTTCGGTTGAAGACGAGCGGAAGCCCCGCACAGGCCGCCATCTCAATGACGGCGGTCTGCCCATCCCCGAGCACACCGTAGGTCGCCTCTATTTTATCGAAATACGGGCCGCAGACCTCGGCCGCGCGTTTTTTGCCGCCTATGGCGTGAAGAAAAGCATCCACGCTGCCCTCGCCGCCGTCCGCGACGGGCAGGGAATCGACGATTGCGTCGGGCAAGATGCGCCGTATCCCGCGCTCCATCGCCTCGCACACCTGGGTCGAGCTCATGGTGCCCTTGTAGGAATCCGGCACCAAAATGAACCTTGGCATATCCTCACCTCCGAGCGCCGTCATTATATCAGAATGCGCGGGAATGTACAATTTCAACCGAATTGTGATATAATCCCCACATGAGAGTCGAGGATGGGCACAACAGGCATCTCATCACCTCGGTGGAACCGTATTCGCCGGCCGACGCCTCCGGGATAACTAGAGGCGTTCTTCTCGCATCCATCAACGGCGAACCGGTCGAGGACATTATCGATTACGAGCATCTCACGGCCGCGGAAAAGCTTTCGGTCACCGTGGAGGACGAGGCCGGAAACGCCAGAACATATAATATCGAAAAGGACGAATACGAGCCGCTCGGACTCAGTTTTTCCACATCCCTCATGAGTCCGGTGCGCACGTGCAAAAACCATTGTCTGTTCTGCTTTGTCGATCAGCTTCCGCGCGGTGGGCGCGAAACGCTGCACTTCAAGGATGATGACTGGCGGCTTTCGCTGATCATGGGCAACTATGTGACGCTCACCAACGTGTCGGATGCGGAGTTCGAGCGCATCATACTGCGTCGCGTGAGCCCGCTCTACGTTTCCGTGCATGCGACAGAAGGCGCGGTTCGAAAAGCCATGATGCGGAACCCCTCGGCGGAGCGCATCATAGAGCGCCTGACGCGCCTTCAAGACGCGGGGCTTCGCTTTCATGCGCAGATTGTCGTCTGCCCAGGCGTCAACGACGGCGCTGTGCTCGAGCAGACGCTCCGGGAACTGTACGCGCTGTCGCCTTCGGCAAAGACCGTCGCGGTTGTGCCCGTGGGGCTTACGAAATTCCGGGAAGGCCTCGCGCCGCTGCGCCGCCTTAGCAAAGAGGAGGCCGAAGGCATCATCGATTTTGTCGAGGCGTTTTCAAAGCGTGCGCGGGAAGAAACGGGTGAGGGCTTCGTCTACGCGGCGGACGAGCTGTACGTCCTCGCGGGGCGGGAGCTTCCACCGTATGAGGAGTATGACGACTTTCCCCAGCTCGAGAACGGCGTGGGTTTGCTGCGAAAATTCGAGCGGGAATTTTGCGGCGCGCTCGCGGAAATGGAGCCGCTTTCCCATATGCACCGCGTGACGGGCGTGGGCGGTGCGTCGGCGCACGGCTTCCTTAAGCCGCTGCTTGCGAAGCTCGCGGATTACGGCGTAAAATTCGACCTTCGTAAAATCGAGAACGACTATTTCGGCAGGAGCGTCACCGTTGCGGGGCTCGTGACCGCCGGGGACATCGCCTCGCAACTCAGGGGCGAAAACCCCGGCGAGATCCTCGTGATACCGGACGACATGTTGAGAGAGCGTGAGAACGTCTTTCTCGACGGGCATACTACCGAATGGCTTGCGAAGGAGCTCAATGTCCGCGTCGTTCCCCTATGCGCGGCGGACGGTGAAGCATATATATACGGATTGTTCAACGCATTGAAAGAGGTGTAACATGGCAAAACCATTGGTGGCGATCGTCGGGCGGCCCAACGTTGGCAAATCGACCTTCTTCAACAGGATCATCGGCAAGCGCATCGCCATCGTCGAGGATACGCCGGGCGTGACGCGCGATCGCATCTACGGCGACGCGGAGTGGCTTGACTATCATTTCATGCTCATCGACACGGGCGGCATCGAGCCGATGAAGGAGGACATCATCAGCGTGCAGATGCGGCGGCAGGCCGAGCTTGCCATAGAGACCGCGGATGTGATCATTTTCCTCGTCGACGGGCGCGAAGGGCTCACCGCCTCGGATATCGAGGTCGCGGACATGCTTCGCCGCTCGAAAAAGCCCATTGTGCTGGGCGTCAACAAGATCGACCATCCGAAGTACAAGGAAGCGGAATACGAGTTTTACGAGCTTGGCATCGGCACGCCCGTCATCATCTCCTCGGAGCAGGGGCTTGGCCTCGGCGACCTTCTCGACGAGGTCGTGAGGCACTTCCTGCGGGTGGGCGCGAGGGAGAACCCGGACGTTACGAACATCGCGGTCGTGGGGCGGCCCAACGTTGGCAAATCGAGCCTTGTGAACGCCCTCTTGGGCAGCGAGCGCACCATTGTGAGCGAGATCCCCGGCACCACGCGCGATTCCATCGATTCGCCCTTTCGCTGGAATAACAAGGACTATGTGCTCGTCGATACGGCGGGAATCCGAAGAAAGCGCGCCATTGAGGATGAGTCCATCGAGCGGTACAGCGTGATCCGCTCGCTTGGCGCGATCCGCCGCGCGGACGTGGCGCTCATCGTTGTGGACGCTAAGCTCGGACTGAGCGAGCAGGATGTGCGCATTGCGGGCTATGTGCACGAGGAAGGCAAGGCCAGCGTTCTCATCGTCAACAAGTGGGACCTTATCGAGAAGGACACCCACACGATGAACGAATTCAAGAAAAAGCTCGCGGTCGATCTTGCCTTCATGGACTATGTGCCAATGCTGTTCATATCGGCGCTCACGGGACAGCGCGTGGGCAAGGTCATGGAATACGCCGATATGGCCTATGAGCAGAACTGCCGCCGCATCTCAACAGGCACGCTCAACGACGTGGTCGCGGAGGCCGTCAGCGTCACGGAGCCGCCCTCCGACAAGGGCAGGAGGCTTCGCATCTATTATGCCACGCAGGTATCTGTCAAGCCGCCGACCTTCGTGCTTTTCGTCAACGATCCGGAGCTCATGCATTTCTCCTACAAGCGGTATCTGGAGAACTATTTCAGGAAGTCCTTCGGCCTCGACGCCACGCCCATGCGCCTGATCGTGCGCGCGAAAACGAGAGAGGACCAAAACGTTCGGTGAAATGAATATACGCTTAAAGCGCCGCCTGTACGGGCGGCGCTTTTGCATGACTCGCCATCCCGTGACATATATATCATTGAAGAATACCGCATGGGAGGATTTCGCAATGGAAAGACGCGAATTATACGAGAGCATCGCCCAAAGGACCGGCGGGGATATCTACATCGGCGTGGTCGGACC
>JAPXSN010000047.1:0-11129 GCA_033813015.1 Clostridia bacterium
GCGCTGCGCTTATCACGGGCGCAAACATGGGCGGAAAGAGCGTCGCCCTCAAGACGCTCGCGCTCAACGCGCTGCTGGTCAAGGCGGGGCTTTTGCCCTTCGCCAAAAAAGCAAGGCTGCCGCTGTTCGAGGGCATTTTCCTCGTCGCCGAGGACGGGGAGGATTTCGGGCGCGGCCTCTCGAGCTTTGGCGCGGAAATTGTGCAGTTCAACCAAATGCTTGCCTGTGCGCTCGAAGCGCAAGGCGTCTGCCTGCTGCTGCTCGACGAGTTCGCGCGCGGCACCAACCCCGAGGAGGGGGCGCTAATCGCGCGCGCCGTGACGCGGCGGCTCAACGGATTGCGCCACGTGAGCGTGCTCACGACGCATTACGACGGCGTGGCGCAATACGCAAACCTCCATTACGAGGTCGTGGGCCTTCGCGACATGGACGTTGCGGCCGTCGCGCAGGAGATCGCCGCAAACCGGGACGACGGCGTGCGCGTCATCGCCAAACACATGAACTACGGCCTCTACCAAACCCGCGGTCGGGAGAACTGCCCGCGCGACGCGCGCAAAGTCTGCATGCTGCTGGGCATGGACAGGGAAATATTGAAGGATATCGCGGCGGCGGAATAAGCCTTACCTCCGCTCCTTTCAGGAAGTATCGGCAGCGCCGCAGCGCAGATACTTCTTGTAAATTCCAAAAAAGGCGAATGCCTCTTTTTTGACTATAGGAACCTCTTTTGTGACAGGTACATAGTATAAAGCGAGCGTATGTTTACAACAGCCCGCTCGATTCCGCCCGAAAGAGGTTGCCGATATGTCCACACAGATAGCCAACCAGGCCATACTCTCCTACCGCTGCGGCGAAACCGCGTGCAGCGTCGCCTCGAACATCGCCACGGCCAATCTGCGCGGCCCGCTGTCGGTTCGGCTCGAGGCGCTCGATGCGGCCTACCGCGCAGGGCAGGAGCTGGCGCTTTATCTTATACTTGAAAACATCGGCTCGTCGGCACTGTCGAACATCTCCCTCACGGACGACCTGGGCGCATTCACGCTGCCCGGCCCCACAACCGTGACTCCGCTTGACGCAGTCGGCGCGGCGCGGCTTTTTATTGACGGGAGATTCATCGCGCATCTGATGCCCGAAATCGAAAATGACGGCGCGCGCTACTCCCTGCTCAGTCTGCCTGCCGGGTCGAACGCTCTCGTGCTCTACAAGGCGCGCGTCAACAGCTTCGCGCCGCTTGCGACTGGCTCGACCATCACCATAAACATCGTCGCCGACGCGCCCGGCATTTCGGAAAGCGCGCTCTGTTCGCTGACGCTGAGGGTGGCGGATTACGCGGATGTAAGCATATTGAAGGCCATGTCGCCGAACCCCGTTGTCGAGGGCGGCGCGCTCGCCTGCGCTTTTACGATTTACAACTACGGCAACAGTCCCGCCAAAGAGCTCATGTTGAGCGACCAGTTCATGCCCGCGCCCCTGACCATTTCCGTTGCGGTGGACGGCGCAAGCGTGAACTGCGCGTGCTTCCGCTACAGCGAGGGTCACTTCACCTACCCCCAGGCATGCAGCGGCATGGCGCCCAGCGTTCCCGCCGCGGCCTTCACGCAGGACCCGGAAACCGGCTTTGTCGCCGTTAATCCCGGCATGATGCTCCTCACCGTCACCGGGATCATCTGAACCGAAACTTGCCTTCTTGACAAAAGGGGCCGACGCGCAAATCGCGGCGGCCCCTGAGTAATTGACAATCGCCTTAATACGCCTTGGCGAAGTACATCATGGTCTTTGCGGGCTTGCCGCAATGGACGCAGGCGCAGCCGAGCTTATGCTCGAGCTCCTCGTCGCGCTCGAGCGGCATGCAGCGCGCGGTCGCGCCGGTTTTGGCCTTAATCTCATCCTCGCAGGCGCGCTCGCCGCACCACATGGCGCGCACGAAGCCGCCGTTCACGCCTGCCTTGAGCTGCTCGAAATCCGTAGCGTTCACGGTTTTTTCCTCGCGCAAGGCCAGAGCCCGCGCGAGCATACCCTCGTGCACCCGGTCGAGAAGCGCCTTGACAGCATCCGCGAGTCCCTCCATGGACACGAATAGCTTCTCGTGGCTGTCGCGGCGCACGAGCACGACCTGATTCTTTTCGATGTCCTTGGGGCCGATCTCGAGGCGCACGGGCACGCCTTTCATTTCCCACTCGTTGAACTTCCAACCCGCGCTGTTGTCGCTGTCGTCAAGCTCCACACGAAGGCCCGCATCCGCGAGCAGGCGCTTCAATTCATGCGCCTTGTCGAGCACGCCCTGTTTGTGCTGGGCGATGGGCAGTATCACAAGTTGCGTGGGTGCAACGCGCGGGGGCAGCATCAAGCCGCGGTCGTCCCCGTGGACCATGATGATGCCGCCGATCATGCGGGTCGAGGTGCCCCACGAGGTCGTGTGGCAGTATTCGAGGCGGCCTTCGCGGCTCAGGTACTTGATGTCGTAGCCCTTGGCGAAGTTCTGCCCGAGGTAGTGCGAGGTGCCCATCTGCAGCGCCTTGCCGTCCTGCATCATGGCTTCCATGGTGTAGGTCGCGACCGCGCCCGCGAATTTTTCTTTTTCGCTCTTTTTGCCGACGATTACGGGGATGGCGAGCACGTTCTCGGCGAACTCCTTGTAGACGCCGAGCATGCGCATGGTTTCCTCCTCGGCCTCCTCGCCCGTGGCATGGGCGGTATGGCCCTCCTGCCAGAGGAATTCGCTGGTGCGCAGGAACGGCCGCGTGCTCTTCTCCCAGCGCACGACGTTGCACCATTGGTTCAGCAGCATGGGCAGATCGCGGTAGGACTGAATCCAGCGCGAATACATCGCGCCTATGACAGTTTCGCTCGTGGGGCGGATGGCGAGGCGCTCCGTGAGCTGCTCCGTGCCGCCCATGGTGACCCATGCGACCTCGGGCGCAAAGCCCTCGACATGCTCGGCCTCCTTCATCAGAAGGCTCTCGGGGATGAACAGCGGGAAATACGCGTTCTTGTGCCCGGTCGCCTTGAAGCGCGCGTCCATCTGCTGCTGGATAAGCTCCCACACGCCGTAGCCGTAGGGCTTGATGACCATGCAGCCCCGGACGTCGGAATAATCGACCATATCCGTCTTCATGATTACATCCGTGTACCACTGGGGGAAATCCGCGGCGCGCGAGGCGATTTGCGTAACGAACTCTTCCTTATTTGCCATAAAATCCTCCTTGGGCAATTGTCAATCAATAAAAACCGCCCCTATTTTCATAAGGGCGGATTGATCCGCGGTACCACCTTAATTGGTTCTCGGTTGAGTTTTAACGCGCTCACGCGGCGCGGCATTCCCTCCGCGCGGCTCACGGGGCCGGACATCGCAGCTTTCTTGCGCACGCGCCCTCTCAGCCACGGGGCGCGCTCTCTTGTGCGCAAAGCGGCGAACTTTCCCGTTCATCGCCAAGTACCCGCCGATTATATCATCGGCTGTCGCTTACGTCAAGAACCCCTGAGCACATCCTCAATGATGGCGTTAAGCTCGTCGTCGATCGCGCCTCTGTCGGTCGCGCTGGTGCGCTCGATGATCTCCTCGACCGTCCACACGCGCTCGCTATCCGCGCTTTTGTTGAGCTCGACCGTTTTGTTCTCCCAAGAGGGCTGCGCTTCTTCTTCCGGACGGATGGAAGCGGTGAACGGCTCGTGCGCGGGCTCAGGCTCCCACAGGGGCACGGGCTCCGGCTTCGTCTGCGGGCTGACCTCAGGCGCAGGCTGCGGCTCCCACGCAGGCTCGGGATCCGGCTGGATCTCCGGCACGGAGGGCGGCTGCCATTCCGGCGCGGGCTGCGGCTCGGGCTTGCGCTCCGGCACGGCCTCGGCAGGCAGATCGCGCTGCTCTATGGTGTAGATGCTGCGCATGAGCGAGGCGGGGTCGACGTAATCATCCGGCATGTCCTGCGCGGGGGTCGTCGTCACGGCGGCGAGGTGATCGTATTCCATCGTGATCTCCACCGCGCCGTCGAGCTCGAGCCCGTTCATATACTCGGCAAAAGCCTTCGCCTGATCCATGGCCATCCCTGCCGTGCGGCGGAACTCTGCGATGAGCTTATTGGCGTTGCCGCGGTAGTCGGCCATGAAGCCTTCCGCGCGGGAGGCCGTTTCGTGCGCCTTGCGCTTAGCGTCCTGCTCGATGAACGCGGCGCGGCGCTCTGCGTCGGCGATGATGCCGCCGGCTTCCTTTTCAGCCTCGAGCTTCGCTTCGTTGGCGCTTAGCAGTACCGCCGCCTTTTCTTGCTCGGCGTCCCGGATGATCTTTTCCGCCGCGGTCTGCGCCCGTGTCAGAGCGCCCGCGATGGCGGATTCCTGCGCCCTGTATTTCTCCACGACAGCGGCGAGCTCATCCGCGCGCTGCCGAAGACCCACGAGCTCACTCTCCTTCTGGCTGAGAGCCAGTTCAAGCTTCTTGGTCTTGAATCCCATACGGGTACCTCCTAAAGCTGGATTTGTAGACTTAATATATATCCATCCTCTCCTGCCGGGTATCGGCAGGAGGGGCGTATCCCATATGGGTGTAGCCGAAGGGCAGCACGACCCTGCCGCGCGGTGTACGCGCGATCAGGCCGAGTTGGAGCAGGTACGGCTCGTACACATCCTCGATGGTGGTCGCATCGTCCCCCGTGGCGGCGGCAATGGTGTCAAGGCCGACGGGGCGCCCGCTGAACTTCTCGATCATGGTGGCGAGCATGCGCCTGTCCACGGCGTCGAGCCCGATCTCGTCAATGGCGAGCATCGTAAGCCCCGCGCGCGCCGTCTCAAGATCGATAAGGCCGTTCCCCCGCACCTGCGCGTAATCGCGCACGCGCTTCAAAAGGCGATTGACCACCCTTGGCGTACCGCGCGAGCGGGAGGCGATCTCGAGCGCGCCGTCCTCATCGATGACGATGTTGAGTATGCGCGCGCTGCGCGTGATAATCTCCAGCAAATCCTCCGGCCGGTAAAGTTCGAGTTGCTCCTTGATGCCGAAACGATCGCGAAGCGGCGAGGTCAAAAGCCCCATGCGCGTGGTCGCGCCCACGAGCGTAAAGTGCGGCAAATCGAGGCGGATCGAGTGCGCGCTGGGCCCCTTGCCTATGATGATGTCGTAAGCAAAGTCCTCCATCGCGGGATAGAGCACCTCCTCGACCGTGGCGTTGAGCCGGTGTATCTCGTCGATGAAGAGCACGTCGCCTGCCTGGAGGTTTGAGAGGATTGCGGCGAGATCGCCCGCGTGGGAGATCGCCGGCCCCGAGGTCACGCGCAGCATGCCGCCCATCTCATTGGCGATGATCGCCGCGAGCGTGGTCTTGCCCAAACCCGGTGGGCCGTAGAGCAGCGCGTGGTCGAGCGGCTCGCTTCTTCGCTTTGCCGCCTCTATATAAATTTTAATGTGCTCCTTGACGTTGCCCTGCCCGATGTATTCGTTGAGGAAGCGCGGGCGCAGGCTGTAATCCGCAGCCTCGTCCTCCGCGAGCATGGATGATACCACGAGCCTTTCTTCCATCTCCCCTAACGCCCTCTCGAAGCAAGCTCGCGAAGCGCCTGCGTAATCATATCCTCAACGCGGCCGCAGTCCGGCACGGCGGATACCGCCCGTCCGGCCGTGACCCCGTCGTACCCGAGCGATACGAGTGCGGCGATGGCTTCACTTCGCATATCCATGGAGACGCCGCTTGCTGCGGCCGCTGCCATGGGGGAGGCCGCCATATCCTCGGGCGACACCTTTTCCTTCAATTCGAGCAACACGCGCGCGGCGGTCTTCCTGCCCATGCCGGGCACACGGTCGAAGGCGGCGGCATTCTCGGTGAAGATGGCGGCCGCGATGTCCGATACGCTCAAATTGCTGAGCACCGCGAGGGCGATCTTGGGGCCGATGCGCGAAACCGAGAGGAAGCGCCGGAACATCGCGCGCTCCTCCTTGGTTTCAAAGCCGTAAAGCGCCATCACATCCTGCGA
This sequence comes from Clostridia bacterium, assembly GCA_033813015.1. Classification (GTDB taxonomy): domain Bacteria; phylum Bacillota; class Clostridia; order Christensenellales; family CAG-138; genus Phil1. Next base: position 5,956 of record JAPXSN010000047.1, read on the forward strand.
GAGCGAAAGGTGGAAGTGGACGTAAAGCTTATGCTCCCGCCCGAGGCGCAACGCGCGCAGCGTCGACTGCGGGCACTGGAGTTCATACCCTACGCCGCCCGCCTCGAGCACCGCGCGGTCCTGCGCGATCTCCTCGACTGTGCCTTTAATGTGCGCGTACATAGCTTAACCTACTTGATGCGGAATTGCTCCGCCGCGGGGCTCATGGTGTTGGCGTGGCAGATGGCCGCGGCGAGCGCGTCGGCCGCGTCGTCGGGCTTTGGCAGGGCGCGAAGCTGCAGGAGTATCTGGATCATGCGCTGCACCTGTTTCTTATCCGCATGGCCGTCCCCCGTGACGGAAAGCTTAATCTGCATGGGCGTATACTCGTAGAGCGGCACGCCCGATTGCTGCGCCGCGAGCAGAGCGACCCCGCGGCCGGAGGCTACCTGCAGCGCCGTCGTCGTATTGCGGTAGAAAAACAGCTCCTCGAAGACGACGTGCTCGGGCTTGTACATCATCACGAGCTGTTTCGTGCCGGTATACAGCTTCTCGAGCCGCTCGGGGAAGGGCGACGACGCGCTCGTTTCGATGACGCCGTAGTCGAGTGGTTTGAGCTTCCTATCCTTCGCCTCCACGACGCCGTAGCCGAGTATGGCGTAGCCCGGGTCGATGCCGAGTATCGTCACTTGCTTCCCCCGCACGCTGGATTTATGTAATTGTAACACGGATAAACGCGCTAGGCAACTTATTCAGGAAAGTGGCACGACCGCTTTCTTGAAACCGCTTTGACGTACCTGCCGCCAAAGCAGGAACAAAAGTCAAGGGGCCACAGCCCCTTGACGATCCCCAAGGATATTGCCTCGCGCTATTCGCCGACCCCTTCCAGAAACGCATTGATGGTGGCAAGCGAGTCGAAGACAATACCGCCCTCAAGCGCGGTGCGCGCAGTTTCATCGAGCAGCCCCGTATCGATGATGATGCGCATGACCTCCTTGGGCGTGAGCGTTTTCGCGTCCATTTTGGTGATGATCAAGGAGTTTTCGCCAAGCTTGAGCATGAAGTGCTCAGGGCAGCAGCCTTCAACGGTTTTCACGAGGCGCGCCTGCTTCGCGTCGAACATCTCGAGGGCATAGTCGGGATACGCAGCCTCAAGCTCCTTTCGCGTCATGCCGCTCACATCGCCCGGGGCTTTGAGCGCAAGCTCGTGCTCGCAGGCGGTGAAGCGCGCGAACCACTCGACTTCCGCATCATCCGCGATCCGTGTTTCGCGCGGCGCCTGCGCGCCGACGGCTGGTTCCGGCGTCGGCTCCGTCCCCTGCTCCTCCAGAGCGCTCTGCCCTTCCGGCGGCTCGAGCGCAAGCGGAAACTCCGTGAGGATATACGCGCCGAAGAGCGCGCCCATCAGGAAGAGCGCCGCAGCGCCGAGGGTCGCCCTTCTCCTGCGTTTTTTATTGTTCGCGTCGAATGAGAGCAAAAAAATCGCCTCCTTTGGGTTTATCATGCCCCGAAGGAGGCGAAGCGATACTTTCAGGTACGGCGGCGCGCTTTAGCCGAAAAAGTCGTAATCGGCCTCGCCCCCCACAAGCTCGCTGCCGAGCGAATTGAGGTCGCCCAGCGTCAGCGTCGTTTCGAAATACTCCCCTGCGCGCCAGACTTTAAGCGAGATGCTCTCCCCCACGAGCTTGCTCTTGACGAGCGCGACGAAGTCGCTCTGCGAGGGCGTGGACGCGCCGTTGACCTCGACGATGATGTCGTTGGGGCGAAGCCCTGCACGATCGCCCGGGCCGTCCTTGATGACGGTGACTACGAGCACGCCTGTTACGGTGCCGTATTCGCGCGCGCGCTCCTGCGTCCACTCGAGCACGGAGATGCCAATGCCGGGACGCTTGATGCCGCCTTCTTTGACGAGTTGCCCCGCGATCTTCAGCACGTCGTTGATGGGCAGCGCGAAGCCGAGGCCCTCGGCGCTGATGGCGTTGCCGAAGTCGTCGTAGCTCGCGGTGATGGTTTTAGCGGAAACGATGCCCACAACCTCGCCCTTGAGGTTGATGAGGGGCCCGCCGGAATTGCCGGGGTTGACCGCCGCATCCACCTGGATGTAGGTGTTGGACTGCCCGCCAATGGTGATGGCGCGCTGCGTCGCGCTCACGATGCCGAACGTGGTCGTGCCCGCAAGCTCGCGGCCCGTCGGGTCGCCGATGGTGATGATGTATTCGCCCACGCGAAGCGCATCCGAATCGCCGAGCTTCAATGCATAAAGCCCGGTGCGGTTCACGCGCAGCACCGCGAGATCGCTCGTATTGTCGTAACCCACGAGGATGGCTTCTTCCTCCGTGCCGTCCGTGAACATGACGCCGAGCTTGGATGCGCCGGCGATCACGTGGGCGTTGGTGAGGATATATCCCTCGGAGGCAATCACGAAGCCCGAGCCGGAGGCTTGCGCGGAATAATCCCCGTACTCGGCGTTATAGCCGTAGTTGATGATGCCCACCACCCCTGCGGATACCTGCTCGACGATGTCGGGTATATGGTTCGCCGCGTTGCCGATGACGGGCGCTTTGCCGTCGAGCGCGGGCATAGAACCGCGTGCAGGTTCCGGCGTGAGCAGCGGCCCTTCGTTGATAAAGGGCGTTTCACCGATGCCCGGCGTCGGGCGCGGCGTGGGCGCGGGGAAGCCGCCGCCATCGGCCGTGCTCTGCGGCGTCCAGGTGGCCTCCGGCTTTTGCGCGGGATTGCGCGCGATTTCGCCGCCCGCGAGTATGGTCGCGAGCAGCGCGCCCACGAGAGTGAACACCACCGCAGTCACGACGTAGCCGCCGACGCCGCGCCTTTTCCTCCCGTTGTGACCCTGCGGGTTCTGGTTTTCGTAATAGTAGTTCGGATATTCCATATTTACCTCCGTTGCGCGCTTGTGCGCGCGCGCGATTGCTGTTCATGAAGCTTGAGCCTAAACGTGAAGCATGTGCCCTGCCCGGGTGCGGAGTCGACCTCGATTTCCTCGCCGTGCTGCTCCACGATGCGCTTGACGATGGAGAGGCCGAGGCCCGTCGATGAGCCCGCGGGCGTATGTGCCTTTTCGCCCTTGAAGAAGCGGTCGAACACATAGGGCAGATCTTCCGGCCAAATGCCCTCGCCCTCGTCCCTAACGCTGACAACAGCGCGCCCCTTGTTCGCGCGAATACCAAGCGTCAGCCTGCCGCCCTCGGGCGAAAACTTGACGGCGTTGTCCACGAGGTTGCGGATAACCTGCGCGATCTGCGCGCTGTCCCCCTCGACGACGGTGCGCTCGGTTTCAAAATCCATAACGACCTCGATGCGCTGCGCGTTCACACGCGCCTCAAAGGTCAAAAGCGTGCGGATGACGAGCTCATTGATGTCGAAGGGCGCGATTTTGAGCTCATTCATGCCGCTCTCGATGCGCGCGAGATCCAACAGATCGTTGACCATGCCCGTCATGCGCTTACACTCGCCGATGACGACGTCGAGGTACTTGCCCTGCTCTGCGGGCGGGATAGTACCGTCCTGCATGGCTTCGAGGAAGCCGCGCATGGAGGTGAGGGGCGAGCGCAATTCATGCGACACATTGGCGACGAAGCTGCGGCGGGACTGCTCGAGGGCGTTGATCTCATCGGCCATCTCGTTGAAGCTCTCGCCGAGCTGGCTGACCTCGTCCGTGCCGGGAACGGCGGCGCGCGCGTCGAACTCGCCGTGCGAGAAGCGCTTGACCGCGTTGTTCATTTCCGTGATAGGCCGGGTCATGCGGTTGGCCGTGTAGGAGACCGCGAGAAACGCGAGGATGACCGCAATCAGCGCCGAAAGCAGCACGTCCATATAGACCTGGCGGACGGAGGCATTGGTGCGGCTCATATCCACATGCAGGAACATCGCCCCTATGGCGCTGCCCTCCGCATCCACAATGGAACGCCGGAGCGTCATCATCGGCACTTCAGATACGGCCGCATAATCGCCCGCGCTCACGCTTTCCGCCTTGCTCTCCACGATTTCGGCGGCCTGCGCGGAAAGATCCATTTCGGCGACGGGGGCCCACTTGTCGGTCGATTCGCCATCCATCAAAGTGACCTTGCCCAAAACGTTGTCGATAAAATAGAGCTGGAGCAGCGCGTCGTACTGCCGCACGATGGTTTTGAGCTGGCTCTCGGCAACGCTGCGCTTCTCGGGATCGACGTACTTCTCATAGATGACCGCGTTGATCTCCGCGGCCTCGCGGCGAAGCTCGCTCTCCTTCTCGTCGATGTATTGGTTGCGGAACATCGCCCCCAGCGTGACGCCAAGCAGCGTAAGCAGCAGCAGCGTCAGGGAGAGATAGGTCGCAAGCATTCTTGAGAAGAGCGTCTTGAACATCGCCTCTGGGCTTCCCCCTACCTGGCGGCCTCGAATTTATATCCGACGCCCCAAACGGTCTTGAGCTCCCAATCCGGGCGCTCGCCGATCTTCTCACGGATGCGTTTGACGTGCACATCCACCGTGCGCGAATCGCCGAAGAAATCGAAGCCCCAGACCTGCTCGAGCAGCTGTTCGCGCGTGAAGACCTTGCCCTCGCGCGAGGCGAGGAAGAAGAGCAGTTCTATTTCCTTGGGCGGCATCTCGATCTGCCTGCCGTCGATCTGCACGGAGTAGTTGTCGAGAGACACCGAAAGCCCGGGGAAGGATATCTCCTTCTCGTTTTCGGGCGCCGCGGAGCGCCGCAGCACCGCCTTGATGCGCGCGAGCAGCTCCTTAGCCTCGAAGGGCTTGACGATGTAGTCGTCCGCCCCGGCGTCGAGACCCTGGATGCGGTCCATCGTATCGCCCTTGGCAGTGAGCATGATGACGGGCACCGCGCTCTCTGCGCGGAGCTTTTCCAGCACGCCCCAGCCATCCATGCCCGGCAGCATGACGTCGAGCACGACGAGCGCCGGCTGCGCCTCGCGGAACGCCTTGAGCGCCGCATCCCCGCGCTCGCAGGTGGCGACGCTGTAGCCTTCCTTTTTGAGATACATCCCGATGATCGCGAGAATGTTCTTATCATCGTCTATGACGAGTATGGTGTTGTTTTCCATTTGTCCTCCCTGCATCAACTCGTTGCGATCCCTCGGCGCGCCCCGTTTGGCGGGGGCAAGGGCGGGCCGGACTCATTTTTCATATAGTATCACCAAATTGTGAACAACGTATGAATTCGCCCTATTTGCCTT
>JAPXSN010000048.1:0-2883 GCA_033813015.1 Clostridia bacterium
CACTCTGCGCGCCTTGCGTACACCGTTCCGAAAAGCCCATGCCATGCTCCTTTGCGCCGATGGATACTTTTTGTTATTTTAACCCAAACGCGCCAAGGCCGCAATCGGTGCGGATAAAATGGGTGAAAAACTCGCGGCCGCGTGGTATGATAGCATAGGTTCGGGCTTCCGTTCGCCGGCATATTATGGTGTATATGCCAATAATTCAGAACGGGAGATGCAACGATGATATATCTTGACAACAGCGCGACAACCAGAACGCTCGATGCGGCCGCAGACGCGGCGCGTACCTATATGACAACCCGCTTCTTCAACCCCTCCGCCGCGTATTCCGTCGCAGCCGAAACCGAGAAGGCCGTCGAGGCGGCGCGTGCCCGGCTCGCCTTAGCCCTTGGCGCGAAGCCGGATGAGATCGTCTATTCCTCCGGGGCAACGGAGAGCAACAACGCCGCCATTTCCGGCGCGCTCAGGGCCATGCGCGGCAAGGGGAGGCTCATCGTCGGCGCGACGGAGCATCCTTCCGCATACGAGGTCGTCAAGGCGTACGCCAAGCAGGGGTACGAGGTCGTCGAGGCTCCGGTCAACTCCGTGGGCGCGGTAGACCTCGCGGTGCTCGCGGCGCTGCTCACGGAGGATACGCGCCTTGTCAGCGTCATGCAGGTCAACAACGAGGTCGGCGCCATCAACGACTGCGCGGCCATATACCGCATGGTGAAGGAACGCACGCCCGAGGCCGCCGTCCACGTGGACGGCGTGCAGGGTTTTCTCAAAGTCCCCTTCGACGCGAAGGACTGCGATTTTTACGCGCTGAGCGCCCACAAGTTCCACGGGCCAAAAGGCGTGGGCGCGCTCTATGTCAAAACCGGCGTGCGCTTCGCGGGCGGGCAGGCGGGCGGCGGGCAGGAGCACGACCGTCGCTCCGGCACGACCAACACGCCGGGCATCATGGGCATGGACGCGGCCGTCGCCGACTACCTCGCCCACCTCGAGGAATACCGCAGGCGCATGGCGGCGTGCAAGCTGCGCCTTGCAAGGAACCTTTCGGGCATACGGGATGTTCTCATCAATGGCCCCAAGCCCGCGGATGGCGCGCCGCACATACTTAATATATCGATATTGGGCGTGCGCGGCGAGGTCATGCTGCACGCGCTCGAGGCAAAGGAAATTTTCGTTTCGACCGGCTCCGCCTGCTCCGCGCACAAGAAGGGCAAGAACCGCATCCTCACAGCCATGGGTGTCACGGGCGCGCGGCAGGAAGGCGCGCTTCGGCTGAGCCTTTGCCCGTTCAACACGCTTGAGGAAATGGACGTTGCGGCGGCGGCCATCGCCGAACAGACCGCGTTTCTGCGCAAATACAAAAGAAGATAAACACGAAGGAGCACATAAGATTGGATCAGGTTTTACTCGTCCGCTACGGGGAAATTCATTTGAAGGGGCTCAACCGCCCCTTCTTTGAAAGGAAACTTCTGGACAACATTCGCTTGGCGCTCGCCGGGCTGGACGCTGCGGTGCGCTACGATCAGGGCAGGATATTCGTCGAAGGCATCGCGCAGGAACGCATCGAGGACGCGTGCCTGCGCCTGACGCGCGTGTTCGGCCTGCACTCGATCAGCCCCGCGCTTGCCGTCGAAAAGGACTATCCGGCCATCGTCGAAGCGGCGGCGCTGGTCGCACAGGCCGCGTTGAAGGAGGGCGGGCGCACATTTAAGTGCTTCTGCCGCCGCGCGGACAAAACCTTCCCCATGGATTCACAGCAGATCGACCGCGAACTCGGGCACGACATGCTCGAACGATTCCCGGAGCTTCGCGTCGACGTGCGCGAGCCGCAGATCAGGCTCTGCGTCGAAATACGGGATCGCGCCTTCGTCTACGCGCGCGAGATCATGGGCGCGGGCGGCATGCCCACAGGTACCGCGGGGCGCGCGACGCTGCTCATTTCCGGCGGGATAGACAGCCCCGTTGCAGGCTATATGATGGCGCGGCGCGGGATAGAGCTTTCCGCCATCCATTTTTACAGCTATCCGTATACGAGCGAGCGCGCGCGGGACAAGGTCGTGAAGCTTGCGGAGCTGCTCTCGCGCTATGCGGGGCCAATTAGGCTATATCTCGTGCCGTTCACGGAAATACAGCTCGCCATCTACGATCGCTGCCCCCCCAAGGAAACGACCATACTCATGCGCCGCCTGATGATGAAGCTTGCGCAGCGCGTCGCAAAGGCCGAAGGGGCGCGCGCCCTCATCACGGGCGAGGCGCTCGGCCAGGTCGCAAGCCAGACGCTCGAGAGCCTGTGCGTCACCGACGACGCGGTAGAAATGCCCGTGTTCCGCCCGCTGATCGCCTTTGACAAGGAGGATATCGTGACCGTTGCCAAAAGGATAGGCACATTCGAAACCTCGATACTGCCCTACGAGGACTGCTGCACGGTATTCGTGCCCGCGCATCCGGTCACGCGGCCGAGCATTTTGGGGCTTCGCGCGAGCGAGGCCGCCGTGGACTTTTCGGACATGATCGAAAAGGCGCTCGCGGACGCGGAAACCCTCGTAGTCAATTAACCCTTTATTCACGGGATTTTCCGGCAGTTTCATGATATAATTCCGGCAGGAAGGGAGGCGCAGGATGAAAAAGCTTATAAGCGTCGCGTTGATTCTCATGTTCATTCTCGCGGGCTGCGCTTCTTCCGCACCCGGTGCTGCCGGAGCAACCCTCGAACCCGCCGGGATCGACACGCCGGAACCGACGCAGGATGCCGGCGCCGCGGGCGAAGCGCAAAGCTTCGAGCGGCTCGATCTCGTGCGCCGCGAGCAGACCTACGGCGGCAGCAACGCGCTGATCTATCCCGCCGTGGATTCCGCGCAATACGACGCGCTCAACGCGGCCATATTC
>JAPXSN010000048.1:2893-11037 GCA_033813015.1 Clostridia bacterium
TGCAACCAGGACGGCCTGCTCTCAATACTCGTAAGCTATTACGACATGGATACGCGCGAGCTTTGCCTCAAGCTCCCCATGACCTTCGACGTCGCCACGGCGAAGGAAATCCCGCTCGAAAGCTGCTTTGTTTCGGATGACGACGCTTGGCGCTCGGTCATCCCGGATCTTGTGGCGCGGCAGGCGGCAGTCATCAACATGACGCTGCTTTCGGATGTCATGCCCATCGGCGACGGGCAGCTTTACTACCTGACGGGCAGGACGCTCGTCATACTCTACCGCCCGTACGAGATCACGACCAACCTCGCGGGCTGGCCGGAATTCTCCCTCCCGCTCAACCAGCTTTCGCCCTACTTCAGCCGGAGCGCGGCCGTCTCCCGGCTTGCGGAGGCCCGGCAAACGGCCTCGGAGGTAGGCGTAGGATGAGGTGCTCCTGCAAAGCCTGCGGCACGTATATGATCCAGCGCGAGCACGGCCTTTCGAGCGGCTGCGTCTGCCCCGACTGCGGCTTCGCGTGTCGGGACTGCATGGGAAGCGATCGGCCGCCAATGAGCGCGGATGAGCTCAAGCGCCGCGCCGAGGCGCTGGTAAACGAGCGCGAACAGGAGGATTGAGCATGGCCAAACGCGAAGTCTCCCCCATGGATGCCGCGCTCGCCTACCTTGCCGCAAAGCCGCGTACCGCCTTTGAGGTCGCGCGCAAGCTCGACTCGCTCGATTTTGGCGAGGGGGACGTGGACGCGGTCGTGGCGCGCCTCGTCGAACTGGGGCTTGTGGACGACGCGCGTTACGCGGAGGATTTCGTTTCCTCGCGCCTCGCGAGTAAGCCCGTCAGCCGTGCGAAACTCCGCGATCAGCTTTACTCCCACAGGCTCGCATCGGAGCACATCGACGCCGCGCTCGCGGCCGTGGATGATGCGAAGGATGCCGAAAACGCGCTTCTTGTTGCCAAGAAGTACGCGCGGCAGTTCGCCTCGCTCGAGGAAGATGAGCGTAAGCTTCGCGTCATGCGAAGGCTTGTCGGGCGCGGCTTCGGTTTCAATGCTTCCAAGGCCGCCCTCGAAAAGCTTTTCGGGGATGCGCAAGGGCTGGAGGACACCGGCGAGGACGATGATGACGACGAGGATTGACCCGGAAGCCATACGGATTAAACTCACGACGGAAACGCTCGGCCGCTCCGTCGTTTTTCGTGAAGAAACCGCATCCACCAATCTGGACGCAAAGGCGCTCGGGCGGCAGGGCGCGCCGCACGGCACGCTCGCGCTCTGCGTCCGTCAAACCGCGGGGCGCGGCAGGCGCGGCAGAAGCTGGCTCTCCGGCGAGGGCGCGGTCTGCATGACGCTGCTGCTGCGTCCCCCGTTCCCCTTGCAGCTCGCGCCGCGCTATGTCGTCGCGTGCGCGCTGGGCGTGTGCCGGGCGCTGCGGGCCTTCGGCGCGGGGGCGCGCATCAAGTGGCCCAACGACATCCTCGCAGACGGCAGGAAGCTCTGCGGTATTCTGCTCGAGGCGGACGCCTCCGGATTTGTCGTCGCGGGCATCGGCGTAAACGTCAACCAAAGGTATTTTCCGGCGGACATCGCCGATGCTGCGGGCTCCCTTTGGGCTGCGACCGGTCAGGCGCACGATCCTAACGAGGTGATCGCCCGCATCCTCAACGAATGCGAGCCGCCCTTTGCCCTCTGCGGCAGCGAGGCGGGGTATGCCGCGCTTCTCGAAAGCTATAAAGCCCTGTCGCTGACCATAGGCAGCCGCGTGCGCGTCTTTGCGCCGGATGAGGAGTATGACGCGAAGGCCGTCGGCCTCGATTCGCTCGGCATGCTGGTCGTGCGAAGGGACGACGGGGAAACGCGCGTCGTCAGCGCGGGAGACGTGAGCATACGAGGGGTAATTGACCATTGACAATGGACAATTGACAATCAGGAGCGTCGCCGGCGGGCGGGAAACTCCGCTTCTCCGCCCGTGGATTTCTCCCTTCATTCGTGGTAAACTGTACCTGCCATGCATGTGAAAACGCTGCAAAAAGAGGATATCGCAAAGCTTCTCCCGCCAAGGCCGCGGGACTGCTCCAAGCGCGACAACGGCAAGGGGCTGCTCATCGCCGGGAGCGCGGGCTTTTCCGGCGCTGCCGTCATGGCCGCGTGCGCGGCGCTGCGCGCGGGCGTCGGCACGCTCAAGGCCGTCGTGCCCGCGCCGGTGGCGGGGGCGTTTTATGTGCTGCCCGAGGCGATGTGCGCGCCGTACCCGGGGACGGATTGGGACGACGACGCGGCCGGATTCATCCGGCCTTACCTCGACGAGGCGACTGCCGTCGCCATAGGCCCGGGCCTTGGCAGGGGCGAAAGCCGGGAAAGCCTGCTTCGCGCGACTCTCGCGGTGGGCAAGCCGACGGTCGTAGACGCGGACGGCCTGTTCGCGCTCTCGAAGATGGAAGACAAGCGCGCCGTCCTTCACGGATTCACCGTGCTCACGCCTCACCTGGGGGAGATGGAGCGGCTCACAGGTATCCCCGCGCGCGAGATCGCCATCAGGCAGGAAGAGCTTGCGATGAAACATACCGCCGAATGGGGCTGCGTTGTGCTTTTGAAAAACTTCGAGAGCGTGATCGCCGCGCCGGACGGGCGCGCTGCGCGCAATATTTCGGGAAATTCCGGCCTCGCCAAGGGCGGCAGCGGAGATGTGCTCGCAGGCATCGCTCTCGCGCTGCTCGCACAGGGCTTGGAGCCTTTCGACGCGGCCTGCGCCGCCGCGTATTTGCTGGGCGCATCCGCAAATGAGGCGATGGGTCTGCTTTCCGAGCGCATGCTCATGGCGCGGGACGTGATAGGGGCTGTTGAAGCGACATTGGAGCAGTTTTACATAACAAACTAAACAGATGTATGGGGGGCAAAAGATGCTGGTACTGAAGAACGGGCGCGTTTTGACGCCGGACGGAAACTGGATCGAAGCGAATGTGGGAATCGACGGCGGTAAGATTGCTTACATTGGATTGAAGCGGATTTTATCGGGCGATGAGGTTCGCGACGTCGCGGGCAGCTATATCATGCCGGGCATGGTGGACGCGCACTGCCACATCGGCATGTGGGAGGATTCCATCGGAGAGGTCGGCGCGGACGGAAACGAGATCACCAACCCCGTCACGCCTGAGCTTCGCGCCATAGACGCCATCAACCCCTATGACCGCTGCTTTACGGAGGCGTGCGCCGCGGGCGTCACGACCTGCGTGACCGGCCCCGGCAGCGCCAACGTGATCGGCGGGCAGTTCGTCGCGATGAAGACCTTCGGCGACTCGGTCGAGGGCATGACGCTGCGCTTCCCCGTCGCGATGAAGGCCGCCTTCGGCGAGAACCCCAAGCGCTGCTACGGCTCGCGCGACAAGACGCCCGAAACGCGCATGGCGACCGCTGCGATCCTTAGAAAGGCGCTCACCGACGCGCAGGAATACCAGAAAAAGCTTGAGAAGGACGCGGAAAAGGCGCCCGACCGCGACCTTGGCAAGGAAATGCTCGTGAAGGTCCTTCGTCGCGAGCTGCCGCTCAAGATACACGCTCACCGCGCGGACGACATCCTTACGGCCATACGCATCTGCAAGGAATTCAATTTGCGCTTCACACTCGACCATTGCACCGAGGGCTATATGATCCCGAAGTTCATCAAGGGTGCCATCGCTGAGCAGGGCGCGGGCGTCATCATCGGGCCGCTTCTTTCCGAGCGCAGCAAGATCGAGCTTAAAAACCTCACCTTCGAAGCGCCGCGCATCCTCTATGAGAACGGCATCGAGTTCGCGATGATGACCGACTCCCCCGTCATCCCGCAACAGTATCTACCCATCTGCGCCGCGCTCGCGGTGCGCGAGGGTTTGCCGGAAACCGAGGCGCTGCGCTGCATCACCATCAACGCCGCGAAGATTGCGGGCATCGCGGATCGCGTGGGCTCGCTCGAGGCGGGCAAGGACGCGGACGTCGCCGTGTTCAACGGCCATCCGCTCGATTTTCGCACGCGCTGCGTGCTCACGCTTGTGGACGGCGTCGTCGCGCACGAGGAAAAGTGAGCGCTTCCCAATACGACAAGCAGGCTTTCCGCCGCGAAGCTAAGGCGCGCCTCGCTGCGCTTTCGCCTGAGCAGAGGCGGGCGCTTTCCGCCGCCGCGTGCGCGCAGCTTGCGGGGACGGCAGCGTTCGCCCAAGCGAAAACCCTGCTTGTATATCGCCCGGTGCGCGGCGAATGCGCGCCTGACGATCTCGTCGCGCTCGCGCGGGAAAGGGACATGCGCGTCGCGTATCCCCTGTGCGTTGCGGAGAACCGGCTTGCGCTGTACTTCGCCTGTTCGGATGCGGACTTCGTGCCCGGCGCGTACGGCATAGACGAGCCGAACCCCATGCGCTGCCAATGCGCGCTGCCGCAGGAGATCGACCTTGCCGTGGTTCCCGGCCTCGCATTCGACCTTTCCTGCAACCGGCTCGGGCGCGGCGCCGGCTATTACGACAGGCTGCTCGCGGGTTTTCCAGGCGTCAAGGCCGGGCTTGCGTACGATTGTCAGCTTTTCCCGATGATTCCTGCGGATGAAAACGACGTTACCATGGATTTTATCGCAACAAACAATGGAATAATTGTTAAGAAACAACAATAATGCTTGTACGCTCATCGGGGACGATGATACAATACGAGGATGAAAGGCTGGGCTTGTGTGTGCGCATTATCGCGGGAGAGAAGCGTGGAACGCTGATCCGCGCCCCCAAAGGGGCCGATACGCGCCCAACGCTCGAGCGTGTGCGCGAGTCGCTCTTCGGAATACTGCAATATGATATCCCGGGCGCGACAGTACTCGACCTGTTCGCGGGCTCCGGTGCGCTGGGGCTCGAGGCCGTGTCGCGCGGCGCGAAGTTCGCCCTTATCAACGATTCCTCGCGCGAGGCATACCGCGCCATCGAGGCAAATGTCAAAAAGCTGCGCTTCGAGGATAAAACAGCGCTCCTTTGCCTCGATTACGCGCACGCAATACGGTGCGCGGCCTCAGCCGGGATGACGTTCACGCTGATTTTCCTCGACCCGCCCTACGGCGCGGGGCTGGTTTGCAAAGCCATGGAAGCCTTGCGCGAAGCGGCCGTACTCGAAACCGGCTTTGTGATTGCGGCGGAGCACCGCGCGAGAGAAATGTTTGAAGCGCCGACGGGCTTCCGGCTCGCGGATAGAAGGAATTACGGCGAAGCGGCGCTTTCGTTTTTCAGGGAGGCGGATGGATGAAAACCCTCGCGGTGTTTCCGGGCAGCTTCGATCCCTTCACGCTCGGCCATCTGGATGTGCTCAGGCGGGCGTGCGGATTGTTTGACGAAGTGCGCGTCTGTGTGCTCGAAAACCCCGATAAACGCACGGTTTTCGGTCTGTGGGAGCGCGAGGAGATGATCCGCCGTGTCATCGAGGACGAAGGGCTTACGAACGCCGGCGCGGATTCTTCCGCGGGGCTGACGGCTCAATACGCCGGGTCTGTGGGCGCGACGCACATCGTGCGAGGCCTGCGCAACGCCGCGGACTACGCTTACGAGGCCGAGATGGAGGCCTTCAACCGCCTGCTCGCGCCCGAAGTGCAGACCGTCTACCTGACCTGCGATCCCCAATATGCACACGTCAGCTCCAGCGCGGTGCGGGAGCTTGCGCGTTACGGTGCGGATATCGGCACGCTTGTGCCGGATCGGATAAATAAAATCGTTTCTGAAAGGTTGATAAAGCGATGAGCAACGACGTGCAGAACATGCAGATATTCACGATTATCGGCCAGCTCGAGGAGCTTGTCGAGACCAGCCCGCGGCCGAAGATCGGCGGCGGGAATAAGCGCGTCATCGGCGCGGATGAGCTGATGGATCTTCTGGGCGATCTCAAGGTGACCATCCCGGAGGACATCCGCCGCGCAAATTCCGTCATCATCGAGTCGCAGACCATGATCGACAACGCGGAGGAGCATGCGCGCGACGTCGTCGCCAAGGCGCAGCAGGATGCGGATACTTTAGTTGCCAAGGCCAATGCCAACGCCCGGAGCATCAACGAGAAAGCGCAGGTCGAGTATGAAAGGCTCATCTCCGAGGATGAGATCTATCAGGAGGCGCAGCGCCGCGCGAAGCTGCTCGCGATGAAAGCCGAGGCCAACGCCGGACTCGTGTTCGAGAGCGCCAAGAAGTACGCGGACGACGTGCTGCGCGACCTCGAGAACTTCCTTGATGAATACAGGCAGCTCGTCGCCATCAACCGCAAGGACCTCGATGTGCGGCCGGATGCCGCGCAGCAGGCCGCGCAGACCGCCCAGGCGGACGCGCCTCAGCCGCGCCCGGCTGCCGTACCCCCGTCCCCCGTGCAGCAGATTCGCCAGCAGGCGGCCGCGCCCGTGCCCGAGAACGAGTTCGACTACGACGAAGAGGATGAAGAAGAGGAAGAGACAGGCTCCATCTTCTCGCGTCTGTTCGGCCGCAAGAAAAAGGCTGAGGACATGCACTTTGACGACGAGGAATAATTGACAATGGGCAATTGACAATCAACGAAAAAGATACGGCCTCCGCTTTACGCGAAGGCCGTGTTCTTTGCAGGGTGGGTATAATCCGCCTGCCTTATCGACGTCCGCCACGCCCCGCACGCCGGTGCGCCTGAAGAGCAGTTTGCCGGAACGGACTTGTAAACAACCGTTTTATCAAAACGGCGATTTTTTTCTTGCCAAGCTCTCCCCTGCTGTTATACTGGTTTTATGGATAAAGATGCGCCGGGCGCAAAGAGCGCCGCGAGCGAAAGCTGCAAAACGAAATACCCCATCATGCTCGTCCACGGCACGGGCTTCCGCGACCTCGCGCATCCGCTCTACTGGGGACGCATCCCCAAGGCGCTCAGCGAGCGCGGCGCCGTGCTCCACTACGGCATGCAGGACGGCTGGGCAAGCGTCGCGGTCAACGCCGCGCGCATCAAGACGCGCATAAGCGAGGTGCTCGCGCAGACCGGCGCGGAAAAGCTCAACCTCATCGGCCATTCGAAAGGCGGGCTCGAGATTCGCATGGCGGCCGCTGCGCCCGATATGTGCGGGCGCATCGCAAGCGTCACGACCGTCGCGACGCCGCACCGCGGTTCCAGAACCATGGATAGACTTCTCAATGCCCCGCAAAGGCTCTTCAGCCTCGCGGGCTTCGCCGTCAACAACTGGATACGCGTGCTGGGCGACCGCGAGCCGGATTTCGTCACGGTCTGCCGCGAATTTTCCACGGAGCACATGGCGCGCTTCAACCTTGAAAACCCGGACTGTCCCGGTGTATACTATCAGAGTTATGCGTGCCTTATGGCCGGGCCGATGAGCGATATCAACCTTGCCGTAGCTAACTTCGTCATCAACCTCATCGAGGGTGAAAACGACGGACTGGTGAGCGTTGAGTCCGCGCGCTGGGGCGATAACTTCACCGTGCTCAGAGCCTCCGGGCGGCGCGGCATATCCCACCTCGACGAGATCGACTTTAGAAGGCTGCCGCTTTCGCGGAAAAAAGCGTCCGGGCGCGTGTCGGACATCGTGGAGGCGTATGTCGAACTCGTATCGGAACTCAAGCAGAAGGGCTTTTAGGGGCATCCTAAGAAAAATAAAACGCTTGCAGGTAAAGGATGAAACGCAAGAAGAAAAAATGGTATAAGCTAGACAACGCGGCTACCATTTACCCCGTGGTCATGAACCGGAAGTGGATGGCGATGTTCCGCCTGTGCGCCACGCTCGACGAGGTCATCGATCGGGATGCGCTCGCGCGCGCTCTCAAAAAAGCGCTCCGGCGCATGCCCACGTTCAACGTGTGCGTGAAGCGCGGCTTCTTCTGGTTCTATCTTGAGGAGCTTTCGGGCATTCCTCCCATCGAGGAGGACGTCGCGAACCCTTGCCTGCCCATCGACAGCAAGATGAACAACGGCTTCCTCTTCCGCGTGCGCTGCCACGAAAACCGCATCGCGCTTGAGTTCTTCCATGTGCTTACGGACGGCACAGGCGGCATGCGCTTTTTAAAAACGCTCGTCGCGGAATACCTTTCGATTTGACCTGCCCCCCAATCCTTGTACCAGTCCCAGAGTTAGTTGAGATATAATAAACAAAACAAAAGGAGCTGGGAAAATGGCAAGGAAACAGTATGGGGTAGAGCAGATC
>JAPXSN010000049.1:0-4218 GCA_033813015.1 Clostridia bacterium
CGGTTCTGCTTGCTCGTGAGGTGAGAGAATCCCCGTTTTCGGCCGCTGCCCTTGGGAACATTGATTTTTCCGAGCAAACAGAACCGTCCCCGTTCTTCCTTGAGGAAACGCCATGAACCTTCTCTCCCAAACCGTCCCTCTCCAATACGACACGGTCTTCTCGCCGTACCCGGCCTCGGATTGGCGCGCGGCCTTTGCCGACGTCGCCGCCAAGGGTCTTCCCGGCGTGGAGCTCGCCGTCGCATACCCCAAGCTCGCGGACGCGGCGGAGGTGTTCGACGAGGCGCAAAAGCACGGCCTTGTCATCACGACGCTCTCGACCGGGCAGATCTACGGCCTCGAAGGATTGTTCCTCACCTCGCCGGATTTGCAGGTGCGTTTGCGCGCGGCTGAGATCGTGCGCGGGCACATCGAGCTTTCGACCAAGCTCGGCCGCCCGAACGTGACCATCGGACTAATCCGCGGCAAGCTTGAGCCGGGCGGGAAGGAAGCGCTCGAGACACGCCTTGCCGAAGCCCTCGCGCCGCTTGCGGGATTTGCGCGGGAGGCGGGCGTGGTCCTGCAAATCGAAGCCATCAGCCGGGGCGAAACTTCTTTCCTCAACAGCACGGCGGAATGCCTCGCCTTCCTCAAACGCATGGGAAACCCGGAGGCGCTCGGCATCCTCTTCGACACCTACCACGCGAGCCTCGAGGATGGAGATATGCCTGCGGCTATCCGCGCCGCCGCGGGGAAAATCAAAAACGTTCACTTCGCGGACTCGCACAGGGGCCTTCCCGGCGAGGGAAAAATCGACTTTGCCGCGATCGTAACCGCGCTTCTTGAGAGCGGCTATCGGGGTGCGTTCGCGCTCGAAACGCTCTCGATCCCTTCGCGGGAACATGTATTGGAACACTACGCATCCAGCATAAAAAATGTCTTACTTTAACGGAGGCAACCATATGGTAAACGTCGGAATCATCGGCGCGGGGCGCATCGGCCAGGTGCACGCGCGCAGCATCCTCACGGGCGTGCCGAACGCGAAAATACTCGCCATCGCAGACCCCTACATGAGCGACGCGGCCGCAGTGTGGGCGAAGGATGCCGGCATCGAGGGCATTTATAAGGACTACAGGAAAATCATCGAGGACCCGCGCATCGACGCGGTACTCATTTGCTCCTCGACGGACACGCACGCGCGACTTTCGCTCGAGGCCATCGCGGCGGGCAAGCACGTGTTCTGCGAGAAGCCCATCGACCAGAAGCTCGACCGCATCGGCGAGGTCAAGGCGGCGCTTATGGCATCTCCCAAGCCGCTCAAGTATCAGGTCGGCTTCAACAGGCGCTTCGACCACAATTTCCGCGCGCTCAAAGAGGCTGTGGACGCGCGCAAAATAGGAGAGGTGCAGTTCATCCGCGTCAGTTCCCGCGACCCGGAGGCGCCACCGGCGAGCTATGTGAAGGGCTCCGGCGGCATTTTCCTCGATATGATGATCCACGACCTCGATATGCTGCGTTACCTCTCCGGCTCCGAGATCGAGGAGGTCTACGCCTGCGGCGCCGTGCTCATCGATCCCTCCATCGGTGAGGCGGGCGATGTGGATACCGCTACGGTTTCCGCGCGCATGGCCAATGGCGCGCTCGCGCTCATCGATAATTCGCGCAAGGCCGTCTACGGTTACGACCAGCGCGCCGAGGTTTTCGGCTCCAAGGGCTGCATCGCCTGCGGCAACGACACGGCCTCGACTGCGGTGCTCTCCACGGTGGACGGCATCGTATCCGAAAAGCCGCTGTGGTTCTTTTTGCAGCGCTACATGGGCTCCTATCAGATGGAGGTGCGTCTGTTTATCGAAAGCATCGTGAACGATACGCCGGTCGCGGTCGGCGTCGAGGACGGGCTGCTGTGCATCAAGCTCGGCCTCGCGTGCCGGAAGTCGATGGAGGAGCACAGGCCCGTACGAATAGATGAAATCGAGGCGTAACGAATAGCTAATAGTGAGTAACCGACAAAAGAGGGGATTCCGCTCTGCGGAGTCCCCTCTTTTGGCAATGATTGACCACTCGCTATTCGTTATTAGGTTTAATGAAAAAGATTGCGCCGACAAGGTCGAAGGCCGCGCAGCAGAGCATGCTGATTCCCACGAGTATGGTGACGGTTTTTGCCGTCCGGAAGGGCGCCAGGATGGCGATCGCGCCGAGTATGATGGCCGCGGCGGATGCCACGGCGGCGGAACCCCAGTACGGGCTTCCCGTGCGCCGGAGCTCGAGGCCAAGCTGCAGCTTGAGCGCGCCGTTGGCCACGACGGCCACGCCGAGCAGCGCGTAAACAACGGAAACGAGCAGCGCGGGTTTCACAAGGCACGCGAGCGCCCAGAGCGAGAGAATCACCCCCACGGGCAGTGAGGAGCGGTCCGCCACATTCGCGCTTTGGTGCGCGAAGCTCGCGACGATTTTGAATGCGCCAAAGAGCAGCAGCGCGAGCGAAATCAATATGGCAATCGCCTTATCGGTGATTTCCGGAACGCACACAAACAGGAGCCCGACGGCGAAATAACACAGCGCGGCGATGATGGTCCGCCGTCTGAGCAATCTGGAAAAATCGGTCATAATTACCACCCCCATATGATTCATCTTAATGATACCTATTTTTTTACCAAAAGCAAGCGTGATGCATTGGAAAAAACATGTCGATGAAATGCGCCGCGGCATGCTATAATAACAAAAAAAGCACCACAGAGCAGGAGAGCGGACTATGCAAAGGGATTATGACCTCATCATCGTGGGCGGCGGACCGGCCGGACTTACCGCTGCAATCTACGCGCTGCGCGCGGGCCTGAAAACCATGCTGCTCGAGCGGCAGTTCATCGGCGGACAGGCCGCCATCACCAACGACATCGAGAATTACCCGGGCTTTCGCAATGTCGGCGGGCAGGAGCTTACGGAGCTTATGTTCTCACAGGCCAAGGCGCTCGGCCTTGCGACCGTGAGCCGCGAGGCGCAGAAAATCGAAAAAGACGGCGGGGATTTTATCATAAAGACCAGCAAGCAGAATTACGTCTGCGGCGCGGTGATCTTTGCCGCGGGGGCCACGCCGAAAAAGCTCGGCATCGAGCAGGGCTTCGAGGGCGTAGGCGTGAGCTATTGCGCGACGTGCGACGGCAATTTCTACCGTGGCAAGTCCGTCGCCGTCATCGGTGGGGGCGACACCGCGCTCAAGGATGCGCTGTATTTGGCGAAACTCGCCGCCAAGGTGTACCTCGTGCACAGGCGGGAGGAGTTCCGCGGCGGCAAGCTGCTCGCGCAGCGCGTTGAGGAAGGGCGTAATATCGAAAAAGCGCTTAGCTGCATCCCCGTGCGCATCGAGGGCACGCCGGGCGAGAGTGTCAAGGGTCTTGTCGTTAAAAGCGTTAAAACCGATGAAGAGCGCACGCTTCCCGTGGACGGCATCTTCATGGCGGTTGGGCAGATGCCCTCGAGCGAGCTGCTGCGCGGCTTCGCGGAGCTTAACGAAAACGGCTACGTCAAGTGCGACGAGCGCATGAAGACGAGCGTGCCCGGCCTGTTCGTTGCGGGCGACGTGCGGGAAACGGTGCTTCGTCAGGTCGTGACCTCCTGCGCGGACGGCGCCGTTGCCGCCGAGCAGGCGGCGGCGTACCTGTTTGAGCAATGAGACGGGGGAGCGCCGCCATGCATCCGGGCGATGAAAAATACCGGGCGTACTGCGATATACTTAAGCGCGAACTCGCAGTTGCCTTAGGCTGCACGGAGCCCATCGCCCTCGCGTACGCGGCGGCGTCGGCGCGAGAGCTTCTGGGTGAAATGCCGGATGCCTGCGCGCTCGAGGTCTGTGGCAACATCATCAAAAACGCCAAAAGCGTGGTTGTGCCCAACACGGGTGGCCTCAAAGGCATCCCCGCGGCAATCGCTGCGGGTCTGGTCGTCGGACGTTCCGCGGACAGGCTCGAGGTGCTCGCGCGCGTCGCGAAAGAGGATCGCCAGCGGATCGCCGAATACATTGCCGGGCATGAGATCGCGGTTGCGCCGAGCAACTCCGACAAAACCCTGTATATCGATTTGCGTCTGACGCGAGGCAAATCCACGGCGCGCGTGGTCGTCGCGG
This sequence comes from Clostridia bacterium, assembly GCA_033813015.1. Lineage (GTDB taxonomy): Bacteria > Bacillota > Clostridia > Christensenellales > CAG-138 > Phil1. Next base: position 4,100 of record JAPXSN010000049.1, read on the forward strand.
ATGCGCACACGAACATCGTCAGGATGGAAAAGGACGGCGTTGTGCTGCGCGGGGTGGACGAGGATACGCTCCAAGCTGAGTTTGAAAAGGAATACGGCCTATTGAATGTCGCGGATATC
>JAPXSN010000049.1:4228-11010 GCA_033813015.1 Clostridia bacterium
GCGCCTTCGCGGATACGGTCGCGCTTGATGATGTGGGCGAGGCAATTCGGCGGCAGATCCGCCTTAACAGCGCCATTTCCGCTGAGGGACTCGCCAATGGATACGGCGCGCAGATCGGCCGCGTGCTGCTTCGTACGGCGCAGGGCAGGAATGATCCCTATATCCGCTGCCAGGCGGCGGCTGCCGCGGGGAGCGACGCGCGCATGAGCGGCTGTGAAATGCCGGTCGTGATCGTATCCGGCAGCGGCAACCAGGGCATCACTGCGAGCCTGCCCGTCATCGAGTACGCGCGGCTTACCGGCGCGGGGGAGGAGAGGCTCATACGGGCGCTCGTGCTTTCCGACCTCGTGACCATCCACCAGAAAACGGGTATCGGCAAGCTGTCCGCCTACTGCGGGGCGGTGTGCGCGGGCGTGGGCGCGGCGTGTGGCGTGGCGTATCTCGACGGCGGGGACGCGGACGTCGTTTCCCACACCATCGTCAACGGCCTCGCGATCGCCAGCGGCATCGTCTGCGATGGGGCAAAGCCCTCCTGCGCGGCGAAGATCGCCACTGCGGTCTACGGCGGACTGCTCGGGTATGAAATGTACAAGAACGGCCAGCAGTTCTATGCGGGGGACGGCATCGTCACCAAAGGCGCGGACAACACCATCAAAAACGTCGGTCGCCTCGCGCGCGAGGGCATGTGCGAAACGGACAGGGAGATCCTCCGCATCATGACGGGCTGCAGCTCCTAATTTGAACACATATTTCATAAATAAAAAAGGCAAGGAGTTCATCATGGATTACATTCGCTACGCTGTGGACGAATTTATCAGGCTTGTCGCCATTCCAAGTCCTTCGGGCATGACGCGAAAGGCCGCGGAGTACACCAAAGCCGCCTTTGAGGCTCTTGGCTACCCCGCAAAGCTCACGCGCAAGGGCTGCGTGCTCGTTGAGCTCGGCGGCGAGGGGGAAGCGATCGTCCTGTGCTCGCATCTGGATACGCTCGGCGCCGTCGTGGCCGAAATCAAGAGCAACGGCAGGCTTCGCCTCTCGCGTATCGGCGGGCTCAACGCCAACAACGTCGAGGCCGAGAACTGCGTCGTCGTCACGCGCGCGGGCAAATCCGTAGGCGGCGTCTGCCAGCTCGTGGATGCTTCCGTCCACGTCAACCTCAAATACAGCGATACGCCGCGCACCTTCGACAGCGTCGAGGTGCTGCTCGACGAGCCCGTGTATGCGCGTGAGGATGTTGAGAAGCTCGGCATAGCGGTCGGGGATTTCGTCTGCTTCGACCCGCGGCCCGGCTATACGGAATCCGGCTTCCTTAAGAGCCGCTTTATCGACGACAAGCTCTCCGTTGCGCTGCTGATCAGCTTTGCGAAGTATCTTAAGGACACCGGCGCGAAGCTTCGCACCAAGGTTTACGCGTATGTGACCGTCTACGAGGAAATCGGCCATGGCGCGACCGCCTCCGTCCCCGAGGACGCCGTCGAGATGTTGGCCGTGGATATGGGCTGCGTCGGCGAAGGGCTGACCTGCCGCGAAACGCAGGTGAGCATCTGCGCGAAGGATTCCTCCGGCCCGTCGGACTACGATTTGACAAGCGCGCTCATCGCCTGCGCGAAGGAGGCGGGCATCGACTACGCTGTGGACGTTTACCCAAGCTACGGCTCCGACGCGGACGCCGCCCTGCACGCGGGGTACGATCTGCGCCACTGCGCCGTCGGCCAGGGCGTGTACGCCTCGCACGGGTACGAGCGCACACACAGGGACGGAATTGCGGCGACGTTCGAGTTGCTTAAAACGTACCTTCTGGAAGAACAGGAAAAATAATATATTATATTGGATACCGCTTGCCAAAAAGCAGGACGGGATGCTACAATTACTTTCGGCCCTGTTGGGCGAATATGACAGAAAGGAGCCGCGAGGAAATGAAAATCAGGGTGAATCTGAGTGTTAGTGGTGGATTCAAGGGGATAAGTGCGTCCTCACGGCCCGTTGCCTGATCCGGCCTTTGTCGGAACAATGGCTTATATAACGGCCACGGACGCAGGTCTGCGGCCTTTTTTGTGCCGCAGATGAAGGACAGCATGGGATCGGGAGGCGAAGGAATTGCACGATCAGGAAGAAAAAAAGTATAGAAAAATAAACTGGAAGCTGGCGGGCAGCCTCATGAAGGGGAGCGGGCGATACATCCTTTTCTCGGCGCTCGCGCTCACAGTCGCGGTCGTCGCGGCGTACAGCGGGCCGCTCATCGTTAGCTTCACCGTGGACTACGTCATAGGCGATAAGGCGCCGAACCTGCCCGCAATCGTGATGCGCGGCGTGGAAAGTCTCGGCGGGCGCGCGTTTTTGCGGGAGAACCTGTGGGTCTGCGCCGTGGCGCTTGTATGCTTCACGCTCATCAACGGCTACGCGACGTATCTTCGCCGCCGTTACATCGCGGTGGCGAGCGAGGGCTTCGCCATGGAAATGCGAAACCGGCTTTACCACCACCTGCAGGCGGTGCCCTACGACTATCACAAGCACGCTTCCACAGGAGATCTCGTGCAGCGCTGCACCTCGGATGTGGATACCGTGCGGCGCTTCATGGCCAACCAGCTCATGGAGATATTGCGCACACTCCTGATGGTCAGCGCCGCGTGCTACATCATGTTCTCGCTGGATGTGACCATGTCCCTGATCTCGGTGGCGCTGCTGCCGATCTTGGGCGTGTTCAGCTTCGTTTACTTCGGCATGGTAAAGGAGCAGTTCCGCCTCTCCGACGAGGCCGAGGGCAAGCTTTCCTCCACGCTGCAGGAAAACCTCACGGGCGTTCGCGTGGTGCGCGCCTTCGGGCAGGAAAAGAGCGAGCTGGATAAGTTCACCGCCTGCAACGAGGACTTCCGCAAAAAGACCTATAAGCTCATCCGGCTCTTCGGCGGCTACTTCGGCTCGAGTGACCTCGTGGGCTATGCGCAGATTGCCATCACGCTGATCGCGGGCATAACCTTTGCCGTCAAGGGCAGGCTGACGCTCGGTGAGGTGCTCGTGTTCACGACCTACGTTGCGATGCTGACCTGGCCCGTGCGCCAGCTCGGCCGCGTGCTGGCGGATCTTGGCAAAGCTACGGTTTCGCTCGGTCGCGTGGAGGAAATCCTCACCGTACCCGCGGAAGCGGAGCCGGGCGCCGCGGGCAGACCCGTCATACGGGGCGAAATCGAGTTCCGAGGCGTATGCTTCGGCTATGACGCGTACGACGATGTGCTTTCAAATATTACCTTCACGGCGCAGCCGGGGCAGACTGTCGCCATACTCGGTTCGACCGGCTCGGGCAAGACCAGCCTCGTGCAGCTTCTCCAGCGCCTCTATCTGTGCACGGCGGGCGAAATACTCGTGGATGGTGTCAACATAAACGACATCGAGCGCGGATACCTGCGCGCGCACATCGGCATCGTTTTGCAGGAGCCGTTCCTTTACTCGCGTACCATCAAGGATAACATCGGCATCGTGAGGCCGGAGGCCGTGCCAGAGGATATCCATGCCGCCGCGAAAATAGCGAGCGTGCACGAGGTGATAAACTCCTTCGAGGCCGGCTACGACACCATCGTGGGCGAACGCGGGGTGACGCTTTCGGGCGGGCAGAAGCAGCGCGTGGCCATTGCGCGCATGCTTATGCAGAATGCGCCCATCATCATATTTGACGATTCCATGAGCGCCGTCGACACCGAAACCGACGCCGCCATACGAAACGCCCTGCGCGAGCGGCGCATAAACACCACGACGTTCATCATCTCGCACCGGATCACAACCCTGTGCGAGGCGGATAAGATACTTGTGCTCGAACACGGCAAGCTCGTGCAGCAGGGTACGCACGCAGAGCTTGTGGCCCAAGAGGGCCTCTATCGGCGCATCGCGCACATACAGAACGCGCTTGAGGAAGACCTCGCCAACGAACTTGGCGTACAGGGAGGTGAGTAATTTGAGCAATACCGCCATTGAGGAGCAGGACTACGACCGCGACCAGAAGGTCGACATCGGCATCTGGAAGCGTCTGTTCCGCTATGTTTTGAACAACAGGCGCGCGTGCCTGTTTTCGATCGTGATCAACGTGGGCGTCGCGCTCATCGACATTGCGTATCCGCTAATGAGCCGTTATGCCATAGACAACTTCATCCTGAAGGGGACGACCGAGGGCATCTTGCCGTTCATCCTCGTTTACGCCGCGCTCATCGTCATGCAGGCCTTCGGCGTGTACGCGTTCGTCGCGCAGGCGGGCCGCATCGAGATGAACGTTTCCTACGACATTCGCCAGCAGGCCTTCAAAAAGCTGCAGGAGCTTTCTTTCTCATTCTACGACAAGACCGCCGTGGGCTATCTTATGGCGCGCATGGTCAGCGACGTGGGCAGGCTTTCGGAGTTGCTCTCGTGGGGCTTTGTAGATTTGCTTTGGGCCTTGACCTACGTCGTGGGCGTGATGATCGCGATGCTGTTTTTAAACTGGAAGCTCGCGCTGCTCGCGCTCGTCGTGATCCCGCCGCTCGCGGTGATCTCGCTCTACTTCAAAAAGAAAATACTGCAATACCAAAGAAAGGTCAGGAAGACCAACTCGCGCATCACGGGCGCGTTCAACGAGGGCATCATGGGCGCGGTCACGACCAAAACGCTGGTTCGCGAAAAGGCCAACTATGACGAGTTCGCCGAGTTGACCGGAACCATGCGCCAGGCCTCCATAAAGGCCGCTGTGTGGAGCGCCATCTTCATGCCCATCGTGATGTTCCTCGGCTCCATCGGCACGGGCATCGCGCTCTACAAAGGCGGCTTGGATGTGATCTTCGGCGTGATCGGCTTCGGCACGCTCTCGGCCTTCGTGTCATACACGACGAACTTCTTCGAGCCCATCCAGCAGCTTGCGGGCATCCTCGCGGAGCTCCAGAGCGCGCAGGCGAGCGCCGAGCGCGTGATAGGCCTGATCGACACGCCGCTCGAGATCGTGGATTCACCCGAGGTCGTCGAGAAATACGGCGACAACTTCCATCCCAAGCGCGAGAATTGGGAGCCCCTTGTGGGCGAAATTGAGTTCGAGCATGTGGACTTCTCCTACAAACAGGGGGAATGCGTGCTCAGCGACTTCAACCTGCATGTCAAGCCCGGCGAGAACATCGCGCTCGTGGGCGAAACCGGCGCGGGCAAGAGCACCATCGTCAACCTCGTGTGCCGCTTCTACGAGCCGACCGCGGGCCGCGTACTCATCGACGGCAGGGATTACCGCGAAAGGAGCCAGCTCTGGCTTCAGGCCAGCCTCGGCTACGTGCTGCAAACGCCGCACCTTTTCTCCGGCACCATCCGCGACAACATCGCCTACGGCAGGAAGGACGCCACGCAGGAGGAGATCCGCGAGGCCGCTCAGATGGTCCGCGCCGAGGACTTCATCCTCCGCCAGGAACACGGCTACGACACCGAGGTCGGCGAGGGCGGCGCGCGCCTCTCCACGGGCGAGAAGCAATTGATTTCCTTCGCCCGCGTGATCCTCGCCAACCCGCGCATCTTCGTGCTCGACGAGGCGACCAGCTCCGTCGATACCGAAACCGAGCAGCTCGTCCAGGAAGCCATCACGAAGGTCCTTCGCGGAAGAACCAGCTTCATCGTGGCGCACCGCCTCTCGACCATCCGCAGCGCCGACCGCATACTCGTCATACGCGGCGGCCGCATCACCGAGCAGGGCACGCACCGCGAGCTGCTCAAGCTCCGCGGCTACTACTACAACCTCTACACCACGCAGTTCCGCGAGGAGGCGTCGGGGGCGATACTCGACGAGAAATTAGCCAATAGTTAGTGAATGGTGAATAACTATAGAAATGCGAGGGCTTCCGTGCAAAACGGGGGCTCTTTTATTTTCTCCGTGAGAATATGGGGCTGTTGCCCGGAAAAGGCAGAATTTTTCGGTGCCAAAACAAGACGACAAACCAAAAATAGCGATTCGCCATTCGCTATTAGTTATTAGTCAGATTGTCCGCGCATACGTATAACCGATTGAGGAGGGGATAAGCATGCGCAAGTCGAAAACAACCGAAACGCCGAACCTGTTCGCGGAGCTTTTGAAGGGCGCCGTGGTTGCGAGCGCCGCGAGCCTGCTGCTCATCGTGCTTTACGCCGCCCTCATGTGGCAGCAATGGCTGGGCACGGACAGCATCGCCATCGTCAACACGGGCATCAAGGTCGTAAGCGCGGCCCTCGCGGGCATCGTCGTCGCCCGACGCTGCAAGGAAAAGGCATGGCTCTACGGCGGAGCAGCCGGGCTGATCTACTCCGCATTCGCATTCGTGATCTTTTCGATTCTTTCGGATACGTTCGCGCTCACGCTCGCGGTGCTCGCAGATTTCGGCATCGGCATCTTCGCCGGAATGCTCAGCGCCATGATCTACAAGGCCGCCAAATAAGCCTGTTCACCCTTGTCGAAAAAGAGTATAATCGGTCTTGAGGAGTCCGGTTTTCCCGGAGGAAAGAGGCCGCAATGCTCGTATTCGAACAAAAGCGCAGGACGCCGTCGCGGGAGCTTGCCCAAAAGCTTGGCCGCGAGCTTGGCATTTCGCAGTGCGCGGCGCAGCTTCTCGTGGCGCGCGGGCTTGCGGACGCAACCGAAGCCGACGCTTTCCTGCACCCCGGCGAAGCTCAGCTTTGCGACCCCTTTGACCTCGCCGACATGCACAAGGCCGTCGCGCGCATCGAGCGGGCCATATGCGAGCGGGAGCGCATCTGCGTGTTCGGCGATTACGATGCGGACGGCGTATGTGCCACGGCCATATTGATGCTATACC
>JAPXSN010000050.1:0-10853 GCA_033813015.1 Clostridia bacterium
GCGCACCAACAAAACCATGAATACAAAGTACTGCCTCGCGGCTGTCTCCTTTCCAAAGAAACGGATTCCTGCCCTTAAGCATATCAGCTTCACTCATAAGTCATGCCCTTTCAAATTGTTTATTAACTTTTCCTTATCTTGTCATTGTTATTTAAGATTTGATATCTGAAGTAATGGAATCAGATTTCTATTCCAGCCAATACGACAACTAAAGCAACTGCTCCGGTAAATAAAACTGCAAAATAATATTGCCAAGACAGTTTCTTTTTATAGAGAAAAAATATTAGAGCCGCGATAATAAGAGAGCCAACAATAACCGGAACCCAGTCGGGTTGTTCAAATAAGAGTATTGTTTACTGAGAAGATATTCCTTTTCAGTAAATTACTGCGTCTTATTACGGGCGCTATTCAATCAAAAGGAGTCCCTATCTTCCAGTCTTTGTTGTTTCGCAACGTGTGAACTTGCTGATGAAGTGATTTAGTGTCACTATCTGAAAAATGGAATTGGGCACATGTATTGTTCGGCATATTTATCCATACAATAAGTGTTTTCAAAAAGTATATCTTAAAAGCCGTTCATCATTTGAGGGAAATGCCGGGACGAAAAGGCAGACGCACCGGCAGCCGGTAATACAGTCACCACGCGCCGAAATAGCCGAGCGTTTCGACGCTCGCGCGCGCGCCGGCCTCCATACAGGCGGGAACGCTTTGCTTGTTCAGATATGCCTGTAAAAATCCTGCGATATAGCTGTCGCCGGCGCCCATGGTATCGACGACTGTGCAGGGGATGATACCGAAGGAATAAAACCACTCGCCGTCGAAAGCGAGGCTCCCTGCGGCGCCCCGCGTCGCGACGACGAGGCGCGGGCCCATGGCAAAGATAGCGCGTATGCGCTGCTTGAGCGCCGCTTCATCCGGTCTGTCGTCGGAAAAAAACGCGATATCCGTGTGTGGCAGCGCCGCTCGCGCGGCGGCGTCCTCGGGCCTGTCCGCACAGTCGAAAGCAGTCAGCACGCCCCGCCGCGAAATGGCGGCAAAATCATTTTCCGCCCGGCCCCACAGGCCCGATATCACGAGCTCGTGCGTACACAAAAAGTCGATATCCTCGTTTGAAAGCGAAAAATCCGCCATCACGCCCTCATCGTAATCGCCGAGGACGCGGTCGCCGTTTTCCATGCTGACCTGCGTGAGCGCGGTCTTTCCCTCGCGCACCTGCACATGGCTCACATCCACACCCTTTTGGCGCAGCGCATCCACCAGAAACGCGCCGTATGCATCCGTACCGACCGCGCCGGTATAGGAGGCCTCGCCGCCCAGGCGGCAGGTGTAGACAGCGACGTTTACGGGGTTCCCGCCGGGGAAGGCACCGCCCGTCTGTTCATAAAAATCGATGCAGTTATCGCCGACACAGGCAATCCTACTCATAGCAGCTCTTTCGCCCGCGAGAGCGCCAGTAAGGCGGCCTCGGAGGGCCTGTCGATATAGTTCGTCACCAGCTCGATCGTTGCGGTTCCATCATAACCCGCCGCGCGCATATCGCGCAAGATGGAAGCAAGCGGCATCGCACCGTCGCCCGGGATAAGGTGCGTATCGCTCACGCCGTCGGAATCGACGAGATGCAGATGCCGCATGTTATTCCCGAGCTTTCGCACGTAATCCGCGGGGTCCTCGTTCTGCGTAAACGGCGCGACCAGATCGCACATGCCGAAAAGGCAGGGCGATTCGATCTCGCGCAGCGCCAGCATGAGCTCAGAAAGCGTCGTGCAGGTGTTGGATTCATAGGGCGTGAGCGTCTCTAAAAGCAGCTTATGCCCGGCGTCCTCCGCCGCCCTTGAAAGCGCGTGCAGCGTCTTAAGGAGCCTCTGCCAACGCACGGGATAGGGCGCGCCGCCGCCATGGCCGACGGATATGAGCGTGTATTCGGCGCCGAGGGACGCGCCCGCGCGAATTGCATCGGAAAGATAGCTCACACAATCCGCCCACTGCGTGTCGCTGCCCAGCATATAGTTGTACGGATAGGCGTTATGCTCGGGCGTATAGACGCGCACGGGCATGGCATATCTTTCCATCAGCCGCCGCAGTTCCGCAAGCCCGCCGGAAAGCAGATCCGGCGCATAGGCGTGGGGCCGCCCGCCCCAGAGCTCGATAAAGTCATAGCCGAAGGCCGCCGCGTCCGAAAAGGCCCGTTCGAGCCCGACGCGCTGATAGCCCGAGGTAAACAGCCCGTATTCCATGACGCGCTCAGTATTCCAGCTTCCGGTAGTAGCGCCGGAGAGTCATGTCGTGGCCGGACAGGGCCTCGATATGCGCGTCGATGCGGTTCGTAACGGCGTGCATGATTAGATGGCAGAGGTCTCCGCGGTATTTTTCATCGATGCCCGGCAGCGCGTAATCACGCGTGTCGATGACCGTAAAATTCTCGCAGACCTTGGGCAGGAACCGCGCTACCCGAAGGCCCAGCTCACGCTGGGAATCCTCGCCCACAAACACGGTCACCGGCGTATCCTTATCCACGATCTCCAGCATGCCATGAAAAAACTCCGAAGCATGGATGGACTTTGTGCGCATCCAATGCATCTCTTCCCAATAGCACATGGCGTAGGAATAGGTCGCGCCGTAGAGCGTACCCGCGCCCACTAAATAGTGCAGGCTGTCGTGGAGGTGTTTTTCCGCAAAGCGCGCGCCGAAACCGTCGGCCTGTTTTTCTATATCGGCCAGTAGCCGCGGCAGATGCGCGTCAAGCTGGGCGTAATATTCCGCATAATCCTCAAATTCGCCGGCGTCAAACATAAAGCGGTCGGCGGTCATAAAGAATTTGAGCTGCTCGTTATGGGGGTAGCTGATGCAAAAATCGACGTCGGACACGAGCTCCGCGTCCTCCTTGTCGATAAAGCCAAGCACCTGCGCGCCCGTGGAACGCGCCTTCTTCACGGCCTCCACCATCTCCGCCGTCGTGCCGGTCACGGAGGAAATCACCGTGAACGTGCCGGGCCCGACGCGCTTATCGCCGGTAGCCATGTATTCCGCGGCGTTCAGGGCGAACACCTCGAGCGCGCTGCGCTCCTTCATATGCACCACGGCCTGCAAGCAGCTTGCCCAGGTGCCGCCGATGCCGAGCCAGCAGATGTTGGTCACGCCCGCCTTGGCGGCGGCGTCCACGATGCGCTCAATGCGCCCGCGAAGCGCGAGCATACCGCTTAGATTGTCCAGAAATTTTTCTTCATCAAACTTCAGCATAAGAACCTCGTTCCCGTTTTTGTATGCGGCCGGAGAGGGGGCTCCGGCCGCATACGGTCTTTTAGCGGCCGCGCCGCTTACAAAGGAATGTTATTCGCCGACCTTGAGCATCTGATAGTACTTGTCGTAGATGGTCAGCGCGTCGCCGACATCCTCCTGGAAGAAGATGTTGGTCTTGTAATCGAAGTCGAAGGCCGGGTCGTTGCGGTAGGCGTCGCTCGCGGCAGCCACGGCGGCGTCATTGGGGCAGGAGTACGGGAACTCCACGAGGTTCTCGGCCATGACCTCGGGCACGCAGATGTAATCGAGGAACTTATACGCAAGGTCCATATGCGTTGCTCCCTTGGGGATAACGTACAGGTCGAAGCCGAGCTGCACGGGATCGGCGGTAAACGGCGCGATGGTGAGCGTATTGTTCTCGCCAAGCTGGCTCATGGCCCAGGATGCGTTGCCGTCATAGGTGAGCATGCAGGACACGGTGCCGTTGACGATGTTCTCCTGCGTCGCGCCGTAGGCAACGACGTTTGCGTTGTACTTGACGAGCCACTCATAGGCCTCGGCGATCTCGGACTCGACGGTGGAGTTGGGGTCGTAGCCGAGCGCGATCAGCGCCATCGGGAAGAGGTTGCGCGCGCCGTCGATGGAACCGATCTGGCCGGCCATCTCGGGCTTGATGAGATCGTTATAGCAGGTGATCTCGATCGGGCAGGTCTCCTTGTCATATACGATGTAGATATAGTTCATCAGGTAGGGGACGCAGTAGTCGCGGTTGTCGCCGCTCCAGTAGGCGCCGTTGATATTCGCCACGGCGTTGGGAATCTGCGCAGGATCGAGCTTTTCGAGATAGTCGCCCGCGATCAGGGACTCCATGTACGCGTCACAGGTCATGATCAGGTCATAGTCCTGACCGGCGCCCGCGGTGAGCTTTGTAATGGAATCGGCATTGTCGGACATGTAGCTGAGGTTGACCTTGCAATTGTTGGCCGCCTCAAAGTCCGCGATCAGCTTTTCGGAGATGTAATCGCCCCACATGAAGATGCTGAGCTCCGTGCTTGCCTGGCCCGCGGCGGGTTTGCCGCCACAGGCGAGCATGGTCAGCAGCATGGCCAGCACGACCACCAGTATCAGTACCTTTTTCATTTCATTTCCTCCTTCTTTTCCTTTGGTGCGCTTATTATCATCTGCCCCCGGCAGTTGAGATCGCTTTCTCGGCCTCGGCCGCGAGCCTGGCCTCCTTTTTTCGCCGGTGCCGCTGGAGACCGTTGACCGCGAGCATACCCAGCACCAGCGCCACGATCATGACGGTCGTTAAGGCGTTTGCATCGGGCGTGATGCCCGTGCGGTTGAGGGAAAGTATGAGCACCGGCAGCGTGGACTGCCGTGCGCCCGCAAGCATGTTGGACATAACCACGTCGTCGATGGACAGCGTGAACGAGAGGAAGGCCGCCGACATGATGCCGGGCATAATGCTCGGCACCGTCACCTTCCAGAAGGTCTGGAAGCGGTTCGCGCCGAGGTCCATCGAGGCCTCCTGCTGCGTCTCGTTGTCGCCGCTGATGCGGCCCTTGATCGTCACCACGGCGTAGGGAATGCAGAAGGTGCAGTGGCCGATGAGTATCGTGCCCATGCCGAGCTTGACGCCGATGGTCATAAAGATGATCAGCATCGCCACCGCGAGCACGATCTCCGGCACGATGATGGGCACGTAGATCATCATGTCGATGAACTTCTTGCCCACAAAGCGGAACTTCTTGAGCCCGATGCCGCCGAGCACGCCGATCGTAACGCTGATGATGGTGGCGAGCACCGCAATAATCACCGAGTAGAGCAGCGCATCCCACAGGTCCGTATTGGCGAAGGAAAACAGCTTGCCGTACCAATCGGTCGTAAAACCCTGCCAGTAGTAGTTGCGCTGCGCGTCGTTGAACGAGAACGCGATCATCACCGCGACGGGGATATAGAACACGGCGTACATGAGGATTGCGTACAGGTCGCCAAGGAAGCGGAAGGAGCGCTTGCGCCGCCGGATGCTATGATGCGACTCCATTTACAGCACCTCCATATCTTCGATCCTGGCAAAGCGCGTGTAGATAAAGATCAACAGCGCCGTGATCAACAGCAGCAGCACCGAGAGCGCCGCGCCGAGCGGCCAGTTGCGGATAGCGCCGAACTGGTTTTTGATAATGTTCCCGATGTAGAGCACCTTGCCGCCGCCAAGCATGTCCGTGATCGTATAGATGCCGAGCGCGGGGATGAACGTGAGAATGATCGCGGAGAAGATGCCGGGAAAGGTCAGCGGCAGCGTGACCCGCATAAAGGTCTTTGCGGGCCGCGCACCGAGGTCCGCGGAGGCCTCGAGCAATGATTTTTTCAGCTTCTCGATCGAGGAGTACATCGGCAGCACCGCAAAGGGCAGCATGTTTGTCACAAGGCCCAGCATAACGAGCCAGTCGGAGTAGATAAACATCTTGGGCGCGTCTATCCAGCCGAGCGCGAGCAAGAGATTATTCACCGGCCCGTTTGTCTGGAACAGCAGCATCCAGGCGTTTAGCCGCATCAGCGAGTTCGTCCAGAAGGGGATCATGATCAGCATGATGAGCCTGGAGGCCACATCCGCGGGCTTCCTTGCGATATAGTAGGCAAACGGATAGCCCAGCAGCAGGCACAGCAGCGTCGTGATGACCGCCGCGCGAAAGCTCTTTTCTATAACCTTGAAATAGGTAACGTCGAGTAATGTCTGATAGCTTGTGATGGAGAATTCGTGCTCCACGCCGCCGAAGGTGCCGCGGGTCATGAAGCTGATATAGATGATGTACAGCATGGGAATGGTGACGAACAGGATCATCCATGCCGACACCGGCCCCGCCTGCGCAAGCAGCGGAAGCCTGCTGTGCTTCCTCTTGCGCACGGGCTGCGGCTTTGCGGTCATGACGCCTCCACCTCCGCCTCTTTCTTGATGGCGACGGACTTGTGCGTGTCCCAGTGCACATAGACCGTTTCGCCCTCCCTGAGCGTGGCGTCGGCCTCGAAGCGGGAATACTTGATCTCCTTGCCGTCGGCCAGGTCCAGGCTGGTTTTGACGACCGTACCCATATAAATGAAGTCCTTCACCCGCGCCGGCAGGTCGAAGCCCGTGACGGGTTCGCGGGATATGGATAGATATTCGGGCCGGATGGAAACGTACAGCTCCTCGCCCACGGAAAAGCCGCTGCCCTGCGTCTCGGCCATGCCGGAGGCGGTCTCAACCGTCAGAAGCTCGCCGTTTACCGCCTTGACCACGCCCTCGAACACGTTCGACTCGCCGATGAAATCCGCCACAAAGCGACTGGTGGGATGATCGTAGATGTCCATGGGGTGGCCGAGCTGCAATATGACGCCGTCGCGCATGACCGCGATGCGGTCGGACATGGTCATGGCCTCTTCCTGATCGTGCGTAACATACACGAAGGTGATGCGGAGCTTGCGTTGCAGACGCTTAAGCTCGATCTGCATCTGCTTGCGGAGCTTCAAATCCAGCGCGCCGAGCGGCTCGTCGAGCAGCAGCACGCGCGGGTTGTTGATCAGCGCGCGCGCGATGGCTACGCGCTGCTTCTGTCCGCCGGAGAGCGCCTCCGGCTTGCGCTTTTCATAGCCGGACATCTGCACAAGCTCGAGCATCTCCGTGACGCGCTTTTTGATCTCCGCCTTGGGCTCCTTACGAATGGAGGGCCCGTAGGCGACGTTGTCGAATACCGTCATATGCGGAAACAGGGAATAATTCTGAAAGACCGTGTTGACGTCGCGCTGATACGGCTCCTTGTCCTCGATGCGCTCGCCCTGCACCTCGATGCTGCCGCCCGTAGCGTCCTCAAAGCCCGCGATCATGCGGAGCGTCGTGGTCTTGCCGCAGCCGGAGGGCCCGAGCAGCGTTAAGAACTCACCCTCCTGAATCTCGAGATTCAAGTCCTTGACCACATGGTTGTTGCCAAACCACTTGTCCACATGGAGGAGTTTCACAATCGCATCCGCCAATGCCTTCACCCCTTATACTCTTTTCGAAGTCTGATACAAATAAGTGTAGCATCATTTTATTCCCAAAATCAACAAGAATTTAAATAAGTTTGCCATAAATTTATACCAATTGTTATCGGATGTTCACAAAAAAGCCGCCGTTTGCAAAAACGGCGGCCTGATAAGAGCAAAGGTTATCGCTTGAAATGCACGATGAAATCACATTTATCGTTTCTGGTATAGCTGCGGGAGAACTCGATGGCACGGTCGTCTTGATCGTAGATCACGCCGGAAAACTGCATCACGGCCTCGTCGCTCTCGAGCCCGATGAGCCGCGCGGCGGCGGGATCGAGGCGGGAGATGGTCAGCGCCTGCTCACCGCGCACGGGCCGCACGCCGTTCCAGTCGTAGATATCGAATATGGAGAACACATTGATATCCACGTCGGCAAAGCCCGGCACGATATGGGCGGGAATGAAGATCTCCTCGAGCGCGACCGGCTCGCCGTTCGAGAGGCAGATGCGCTTGATATACCACAGCGCGTCCTCGGGAGCGACGCCGAGCATCTCGGCATAGAGCGGACCGGCTTCGCGCAGGGCCTTGATCAGCGTTTTGGTCGCAGGCGCCTGCTCATGCTCGCGCATGGTCTGCCGGAAGCCCCCCAGCGTTTCGAGGTCGCGCTCCAGTTTCGGTCCGGTGACGTAAACACCCTTGCCCTGCATGCTCTTGAGAAGGCCCTCGTATTCGAGCGCCGCGAGTGCGCTGCGCACGGATTGGCGGGTCAGGCCATAGGCCTCCGCAAGCTGGTTTTCCGAGGGAATGCAGGTACCGGGCGCGTATTCGCCTTCATCGATCTTGGCGCGCAGCACCTCGCGCAGTTGTACGTACAGGGGAGAGCGGTTCATGCCTTTTCGCCCTCCTTCCAGTACAGCGTGCTCGTGAGCGCCAGCACGTCCGCGCGGCCGAGCGAGCGGCAGTATTCAATCAGGGTATCGTCGTCGCCATAGGTCTCGCTGACGATCCAGAAGGCGGGCGCGCCCTCCGCGATGCCCAGGTAGGAGGCCTCCTCCGGCGTAGCGGAGGTGATACTCGCCTTTTCCCAGCCATGATCGAGCTTTAGGCGGAAATCGTTCCGCAATGCGGCAAAGAGGGAGCCATGCACAAGATCGCGCTCCTCGAGGTCCAGCGTGAGCGCCTGTGGGATATAGGCCGTTTCAAGCAGCACCGGTATGCCGTCAAGCAGCCGGAGCCTTGCGATGCGGTACAGCATTTCGCCGTCCTGTCGCTTAAACCTGCGCGCAAGCTGCCGGTCGGCCTCCACAATGGAGAAGTTCAACAGCCGCGATTCCGGCGTCATCCCATGCGCCCGCGCATATTCGGCAAAGCCCTGCAAGTCCTGCAGGGTACGGTCCACGCGGCGCGAGAGGCGTATGCCGCTTCCCTCGCGCGTGTACAGCCGCCCCTCGGCCACGAGCCGCGCGATCGCGCTCCGGAGCGTGCTCCGGTTCAGCCCCCACATCTCACACATCACACGCTCTGGCGGCAGCTTGTCGTGGGCCTGCAAGTTGTTCTTTAAAATGTATGCCTCGATATATTCCTGCGCCGCCTCCCTGGGGCGCGGTTTGTACGTCTGCATAGACCACCTCATCGTTTGGTATGGAATTAGTCTAGCATGTTTTGATAGCGCAGACAAGCAGGTGCGCCAGCTTTCCGTTTTCATTAACGATAAAACGTGCCCGCCGCTCCTCCGCAGCGTGCAGGTTTGTCCACCCGTGAAAAGAATAGCCAATCATCATTGGGGGAAATTCCATGATGTATTCCATGATGAACCGTGGCCTCAAATTGCCGAACGATTGCCATTATGCCAACCCCGAGCATAGCAAAAATCCCCAGAAACTCTGGGGGGTCGTGTCTTGTTGATTCGATTTAGATACGCAACCTCGGGCCCGCAAAAAGTTGGTAGCGACAGGGAGCCGTTGTGAGCGCGCTTGCAAGCAAACAGGCGAGCGGTGCGTGACTTTTTGCGGAAGAGGAGCCGCGACGGAATGAATGAGCGGTGGCTTTTCATAAGGAAAGCCGCCGTGAACGATATGCAGTCCGCGGCGACGTGTGTTATCCCAACACCTTTGATACAAATGCACCCCGGCTGAGAATGGGGTGCAAAAGCGTAGGTGGGGTGCATTTGCGGCAGAGGCTTGCAAGAACAAACGTCCTCCCATTCGGAATGCACCTTATTCTATATGGCGGAGGGTTCATTATGAAATGCAGAACGAACAGTAGATTTTCACCGATTTCAAAGCGGTTGTTCAATATTCGAATGAGATAATACGCATTCGATGTTCACCTATTTTCACCAATTTTGGATTCATCAGCTACCCTGCAATTGCCTTTAGGTATGTTCGATGGTATAGTATAATCAAATTTGTAGACACATCTAATATTCTATTAACCATATGTCGTCTTGAAAGGAGAATATGATGAAGGGTGTGTGTTGAAATTCCGGATAGGGCGGTAAGAGCGTAAAAGCAGGAATTCCAAGAAAAAAGATCATCTAATAGAGTCTGGTGGACGCCTGCCGAGGTTTGGAAGCAAACCACCTTTATTGTCGACACTGCGTCAACATCCCTCTTACTGAAAACGCGAAAACCGGAAGATTTGCTTTGAGCGACCAAACATAATCTTGGATAATCACTGATTATTCGGTCAATCAGTGATATCTTAAAAGGATGGCAGATCCAAAGAACATGAACTTTTGGCAACCTCGAACGATCAAACGCCGCTCAACATCTAGACAAACATCAAATAAACATCAGATAGTAGGTTTTGGGGCCTTTTTGTGTCCAATAATGATTCTCAAGATACGCAAAAACCGCCCGAATTGGGCGGTTTTTTACTGGCATATCTAACGCTACTTGATACAATGCATCATGGTTTCGTACTGTGGTGCATTTTTTCCCTGCCACAATTCTACTACTGTGGACAGTGGGACAGAAAGGACAGAGAACACTTTTCTTCTTTGACGATGTGGAATCTAAGTGTTATACTGTTCTACGCAGTAAATAATTATACTGCGTGATAGTCTTTAAGCGGGACGGAGAAAGTTCGCAGAGTCATGTATGCTCTGTGAGCTTTCTTTTTTATACCCGTCTGTTCTCTCTGAAATCACGTTCTGTATCTCTGAGAATCATTCGCTCAAGAATGTCTTTTACCGACTGCGTTGCCGATTCGCTGCTACAAGATTCAACGATATAAAGGTCACCATTAATTTCACGATAAGCTACATGCGTATAGCGATGTGGATCTGTTGGCGCAATTTGTGCATGAAGGGCCTCTATTTCTATTGTTGGAAATGCTACGAAATAGCTTACCCCGGGTTCAACAATCTTTGTAACAACGCCCTCAGTTCCAATCGAGACACCATCAATAGCTGTGGTTAGCTTGACTGCGTCATTTGATAAAATCTTGTACTCGTAATGGTCCTTATAATCGGTCATAGCCTCTCCCTTTGCTTTATTAAACTTCCTGACGATTCATACTATGTTAAAACTTTAACGCTATATATTTTCCTGTCAATCTGGTATAATGGAAGCAAGAAAAACCGGGAGATGTACAGCAATGAGCAGGAA
>JAPXSN010000051.1:0-10786 GCA_033813015.1 Clostridia bacterium
CTTCCCCGAACTTGGCGTGATCACCGACGTAGCGCTGGATCCGTTCACGACGCACGGGCAGGACGGCATCATCGACGACAGCGGCTACGTGATGAACGACATCTCCGTGGAAGCGCTGGTCAAGCAAAAGTAAGCCTCGGGCCGCCCTGGGCGCAGGTTACAAAACCAAAGGCCCTGGATGCCCCGCGAAGAAAGCCCGCTGTTGCGGGCTTTTTTGCGACAATATCTAAATTGTCAATGATAGATGGCTCCCCCTGTTGGACTCGAACCAACGACACTGCGGTTAACAGCCGCATGCTCTACCGACTGAGCTAAGGAGGAACGGCACGGATGATATTGTACATCAGCCCGAAGCGTTTTTCAAGCCCCAAATCGCATGAATTTGACGTGCAGCGGCGGCACATGCCGTGATATAGTATAGATGCGCCATCCTATCCCCTGAAACCGACACAGAAAAAAGGAGTACCCGATGGAGATATTGAAATTACTTGAAACCCTGCGCACGCCATTTTGGGATTTCATACTGGGTCTTGCCACGCACCTGGGCGCGGAAATGGTCTTTATGATCGTCGGCCTTTTCATCTTCTGGTGCGTCGACAAGAAATGGGGCTTTCGCTACTTCGTCATCGGCCTGATGGGCAACGCGCTCAACCAGCTCCTGAAGGGCATTTTTCTGATCCCCCGGCCGTGGGTGATCGACGAGAACTTTACCATCGTCGAATCCGCGCGCGCGCAGGCCACCGGCTATTCCTTCCCGAGCGGGCACACGCAGAGCGCCGTGAGCGTATTCGGCACGGGGGCGGCGCGGATAAAAAAGCGCTGGGCCTACGCCGTGAGCGCGGCCGTCATATTGCTGGTCGCCTTCTCGCGCATGTACCTGGGCGTGCACACGCCGCTCGACGTCGGAGTGTCGCTCGCGACGGGCGTCGGCATTGTGGCACTGTATGTGTGGCTGTTTGAGAAATACGACACCAGCCGCCGCGCGAAGGTCGTCATCGGCGTCGCGTCGGCGCTTTTCTGCGTGCTGCTCGTGCTCTACCTCTACCTTGCCGGCGCGCGGGAGGCAAACGTCGCCGTGTTCGACGAGGACGGCAAAAAGGCGGCCTCTACGGTACTCGGCACGATGCTCAGCTTCCTGATCGCCTGGTGGGTGGACGATAAACGCACGCACTTCGATGTCAAGGCAGTCTGGTGGGCACAGGCGCTCAAGTTCCTCATAGGCCTCGGGCTGATCATCGGCGCGCGCGTCGGCCTCAAGCCCGTTTTCGCGGCGATCCTCGGCGAATATCCCCTCGTGGATGCGCTGAGGTACTTCATCATGGCGCTCGTCGGCGGCACGCTCTGGCCGATGACGTTCCGCTTCTGGGGCAGGTTCGGGCGGAGAAAGGCTCCTCAGTCCGCAGATATTCCGCTTACATAAAACAGTCGAAATACAGCAAGCCGTATACGGCGCGCGGATTCGGCAAATGATAGTACCAAAGGCCGGACGCGCGCCGTGTTTTTGTGTTGTTCGGGGAGGTGTGCCATGTTCGAGATCGGCGACTATATCGTGTATGGGAGCGAGGGTGTGTGCCGCGTGGTGACCATAGGCTCGGTTCCCGTCGCCTCCATGGATCAGAGCAAGGCATACTACACGCTCAGCCCCGTCTACCATACCGGCGTGATCTATGCCCCGGCCGACGCGCGCGTCCCCATGCGTCCCATGCTCACGCGGGACGAGGCGTTTGCGCTAATCCGAAGCATTTCGGATATTCCCGAGGCGCTCGAGCTGCCCAGCGACCCGAAGCGCGCCGCCGCGGAATACCGCAGCTGCCTTCAGACGAACGACTGCAAAAAGCTGCTACGCCTTATCCGCGCGGTCTATAAAAAACGCGCCCTTGCAGCGGCGCTCGGGCGCGGCTTTGGTCAGACGGATGACCGCTTCTTTAAGCGCGCCAAGGAACTGCTCTACGGTGAGCTCGCGCTCTCCCTGGACATGCCCGTCGAACGAGTTGCGGATGAAATCGCGCGGGAGATCAACGAGAACGCGGGCTGAAGACTATGTTCTTGCGTTGAGCCAAAGAGCAAAAAACGCGCAGGCGAGATTCATTAAAAAAAGTAATGGCATACCTACAGCGAACGAGGCATGCTTAGTTTTATGGCGAAATGCGCGCATCCCGATGATGCCGCCCAGCGCGCCGCCGAGGAGCGCCAGCAGGAACAGCGTGCGCTCGCGTACGCGTCTGCCGCCCGTTTGCGCGCGGCGCTTGTCAACCCCCATGAGCGCAAACAGCACGAGGCTCATCGCGGCAAGACAGCACAGGAGCAGGAAAACGAGCGTTTCACTCTTCACCCTCGCCCGCTCCCCTCTCCTCGAGATCGCGCGGCGGCAGGCGGAGCCTGTCCCACATGCCGTATTTGTGCGTATCCGCGATGGCGTTCATGATGCGCTCGTCCGCGTCGGGGACGAGCGTAGTGAAGTAGCGGATGACGTCCTTCATCTCCTCGCGTTTGGTGTGGCCGGCGATAGGGCAGTTGGGCTTGCGTATGGGAAGCTCCAGCCTTCTGGCGACGCTGAGGGCGACCTTCTCGGGCAGGAACACAAGCGGGCGTATAACCGTGACCTCTTTCCTACCAAGGTATGTCACGGGGCCGAAGGTGTTGAGGCGGCTCTCGTACAACAGGCTCATGAAAAAGGTTTCGAGCACGTCGTCCCGGTTGTGGCCAAGCGCCACGAGATTGCAGCCTAGCTCGACGGCGGCGTTGTTGAGGGCGCCGCGCCTTAATTTTGAGCATAGCGCGCAGGGATGGGATTCCTTTCGGATATTGAATATGACCTCCCCGATATCCGTTTTGATGATGTCAAAGGGCACGCCGATGGAGGCTGCAAAATCTGAAACGGGCGTGAGATCCTCGCTGGAAAGCCCCAAATCGAGCATCACGCCGCACAGCTCGAAGGGCGTATAACAGAAACGCTGGTAGAGCTTGAGGCCGTAGAGAAGCATCAGGCTGTCCTTGCCGCCCGATACGCCCACGCAGATTTTATCCCCGGGGCGTATCATGTGATACCGCTCGTTGGCGCGGCGGATGCAGCCGAGTATGCGCTTCATATCCTTTGTTCCTTTTTCGCTTATCATGGCGAATATTATAACACCGGCGACGCGCGCGTGTCACAGAATATTTGTATTTGGGCATTGCTCAGGCAGGTCGCCACAGGCTATAATATATTAAGGCCAGATTAAACAGCGCAATGCGCGGAGGGAGGCACAACTTGATTGGAGTGATCTTCGGCGAAAGAGGCGCCGGCAAGACGAAGAGGATCATCGACATTGCCAACGAAACGCTTCAGACCGCCAAAGGCAGCATCGTGTTCATCGACGACAACAATCAGTACATGTTCGATCTCAAGCACAGCATACGCTTCGTGGACGCATCCGAATATCACATCGACAGTCCAAAAATGTTTTTCGGTTTCATATCGGGCATCGCCGCGCAGGATTTCGATTTAGAATATCTGTTCATCGACGGCTTTCTCAAAATCGTGCGCCATCCGCTCGACACGCTTGCGGAGCTGTTCGCCGAGATGGATGCCTTCGCCAAGCGCTGCGACGTCAAGCTCTATGTGAGCATTACCGGCAATGCAGCCAACGCGCCGGAATTCCTCAAGCCGTATATCATCTAATAATCTGCGATGAATCGCGCGGGGCGCTCCGAATGGTGCGCCCCTTTTTACATTTATGCGCAGATGCGCGAAGCAGAAAAACGCCTCCGGGCTTGGCCGGAGGCGTTGGCTTGTTTGAGGACTTCCTTTACTATGGGGTTTCCGTTTCGAGTGTCATGCGGTAAGCGGGGTCGAGGGGCATGCCCGCGATGTAGCCGACCCAAACGTAGTAGCGGTTCGGGTGCATCCTGTAAGTGGTCTGACCAAGGTTCACCTTATCCACGACCTTGCCGTCGAGCTTGTAGACCTTATAGCAGTCGTACACATAGCCGGGCTTAGCCTCGTTCTTGAGCGCCCAGTAGGGCGCGTAGAGCCAGGACACGGGTACGAACTCGTCCGCGGTGGGTGGTATATTCGGCTTCTGATCGTTGACGAGCTCTATCTCGTCGAACTCGGGCGGGAAAGCCTCGCCGTAGATTTCGCACCAGACCTGCTTTTTCGCGGTATCCACCCACGTGAACACATAGATGGGCGAAGAAGTGTTGTTCTTCCACTTGAAGTCTATGGTGCGCGTGTTGATCGTGGCGTCGAAACCGCCCGCGACATAGCTCAGGCGCATCGAGTGCGGCTGGCGGTAGACTATTTCATAATCGCCCATGAGCACCGCGTTGTACATGGTAGTGGACACCTGACACACGCCGCCGCCGGGCTGATCCTCGGTATTCGCGCCGCCTTCGATGACCGCAGGCGCGAGCTGCCAGCCGTATTTCTCATATCGGTCGCCAAGTATGGTGTTGCAGGAGAGCACGTCGCCCGGCTGGAGCGTCGTGCCGTAGATCATGCCCGTGGCCTTCCTGATGTTGAACACGCGCTCGGCGCGGCTGTAATGGCCTTTGGCAAAGCTCGTATACGCGCTCGAGCGCAGCACGAGATGCTCCTTGATGGCGGCGATGGTGACGGCGGGCTCCACGCTCACCACGGTGAAGCCGATCGCGCCGTATTCGCGGGACTCCGTCCTCGCCTTGAGCTCCGCAAGCAGGCTCTCCGCCTCGAGCGCCTGGCCCGCGGTTCCCTCGACGAAGTCGAAACGCTTGTCGCGCAGGTCCGCGATGCCATCCACCTCGGTATTGAGGCCGAGGTCTATGGCGTTCTGCGCATCCGTCTTATCGTTCATCTCGAGCTTTTTCACGGAGAAGGTCGCATCCGCCGGCGCGATGTAAAGCTCCTGCGCGATGCCTGCGACAAAGGCGGTATAATCACCCGTCACGGCATAGCTGATGTCGTAGCTGCGGCCGTTTGCCTCAATATCCGCGAGCTCGGCCCGAAGCTCCTCAAGCGTACCCTCGCGCGCGAGACCCATCGCCTGCTGAAGCTGCTGTTCGGTATCGTATGTGATCGTAAAGCACGAGTCCGGAACCTCGTAGGTATGCGTTGCGTCGGCGACGGTAAAGCCGACATCTGCCGTGAGCGCGGCCTCGGCGGGCTTTATCGCCTCGCGCGCCGCTTCGAGCGTCATGCCCGATATGTCCACGCCCGCGACCTTGACGCCCGTGCGGAAGGTATCGGCGCTGATGATGGCGATGCGCTCCGCCTCCTCCCTGGCCTGCTGTTCAAGCGCCATGCGGTGCAATACGAACACGACCGCGCCACAGATGAGCGCGAGGGCGAGCAGTATGATGGCGAGTTTTTTCGATTTGGTTTTCTTGGGCGCGCGCACAACCGCGCCCGTAGATTGATCCATGATACGCATTCCTTTCGGCTAAATACCGTACGAACGGTTTTTTTATTATATCTTTTGTAATAACGCATGTAAAGTCACATGGGTTCAAGGTTTGCTAAAAATTAACGAGCGTGTAATATTGCGCCCGGATGCATTGAAAACAAAGCCCGGAACAGGTATAATACTGCTGCAATCATATTTATACAAAGGAGATACTCAAGCGTGGCCAACGAATATAATAGAGGAAAAATCCTCCGCATGGCGCAGTTCTCCATCCTGCTCGCCATAGAAGCGTTGTTCTGCTTCACACCGCTCGGCTCGCTGCCCGCAATCGGCCCGATCGTGGCGACGCTTGCCATGATACCCGTCATCATCACCGCATTGCTGCTGGGCACGAAGGCCGGAACCATGATGGGCGCGTTTGCCGGGCTATTCAGCTTCCTCGTGTGGACGTTTATGACGCCTCCGCTGTCCGCGCCAATCGCTTTCGTGTTTACGCCCTTTTATTCGACGGGCGAATTTCAGGGCAATTTCGGCAGTATCCTGATTTGCTTTGTTCCCCGCATCCTCGTGGGAACCATCGCGGGCGCGGTCTATGCCGCGATGGCGAAGGCGCTGCCCAAAAAGGATATCCTTTCGATGGGCATCGCATCCGCTCTGGGAAGCCTCACCAACACCGTCGGCGTCATGTTCGGCATATGGCTGTTCTTTGGCACGCAGTTTTCTTCCGTCGCCGGAAAGGCCATGCTCGCCGTTGTCGGCTCGACCGTGCTGTTCAGCGGACTACCCGAGGCTCTGTTGGCCGTGATTCTGTGCACCGCCGTATGCAAGCCGCTCAAGGTGTTCCTCGAAAAGCAAGCGCACAAGCCGCACAAACAAGCTGAGTGAACGAGTGGCCATACTGCCGGCGCGTAAGCGCCTGAAAAAACCGGAGGAAATCCATGAGCGTCATACTAGGCATCGACATCGGCGGCTCGACCACGAAAGTCGCGGGCTTCCTGCATACGGGCGAGCGCATCTCCATGCTGCAGGTCGTGGCCTCTGACAGGCTGACCTCGCTTTACGGCGCGATAGGCAACTTTTTGAGCAGCAACCATGTGCCCCTTTCGGCTGTGTCGCGCTTCGTGCTCACAGGCGTTGGCGCTTCCCTCGCGGACGGCGACATTTACGGCGTACAAACCACACTTGTGCATGAGTTCAACGCCATCGGCGCGGGCGGCCTTCACCTGAGCGGCAAGAAGGAGGCGCTTGTCGTCAGCCTTGGCACGGGCACGGCGTTCGTGCGCGCGGGACGCGAGGGCTTCGCGCACATCGGCGGCAGCGGCGTGGGCGGCGGCACGCTGGCGGGCCTCGCCTGGCACCTGCTCCACGAGAACGACTACAACGCGCTGACCGCCATAGCCGAACACGGCGACCTCCTGAACGTGGACCTTTCCATCTCCGACATCTGCGCGGACGCGATGTCGCAGCTTCCCGCGCACACCACGGCGTCCAACTTCGGCAAAATCAAAAACAGCGCATCCCAAGCGGACATCGCGCTCGGCCTCATCAACATGGTGTTCCAGACCGTGGGCATGCTCTCGGTGTTCGCCCTAAGAAACGACTCCATCCGCGATGTGGTGCTCATAGGCACGCTTGCCAAGCTAAAGCTCGCGGATGCCGTACTCGCCTCGGTGGAGGAGCTTTACGATGTGCGCTTCTTCATCCCCGAGGACGCGGTCTACGCCACCGCCATAGGCGCGGCGCTGCCTTACTTAGACAGAGCGGAATGAATAAACGGATCGAATCATCAGGCCGGCGCGCGCCGGCCCTTCGTTTTCGGCAAAAAAGGCGGGCGCTTCACGATTCGTTAATTTGACGCTGGGTGTATATTCTGTTAGAATCTTCGTAAGTATATACGGACCGCAGCGGCCAAGCCGCATGATGCCTTCGGAGGTAAAGATGAAGTCCTGGCTAAGGACCCTCATTTATTTCGTCGCGGCGATATTGATCACGGCCTTCGTCACGGCGGCAGTCACAACCAACCTGCTCAATCGAGAGCGCGAGAACGAGGTCGTCATGACCTCCGAGGAGTATGCCGAAATCCGCGACCTGCTGGTGTTCAACGAGCTCTTCGATAAGATTAGCAACGAGTATTATTACGACCCGCCCACGCGCGGCGAACTGATCACGAGGGCGCTCAACGGCGTTGTAGACTCGCTCGACGATCCGTATGCGCAATACTTTACGGCGGAAGAATACGAAAAATATCTCACCAACATCAACGGTCAATACAGCGGCATCGGCATGCTGGTCGGGCAGCCCACGGAGAAGGGCGCGCCCGTGCTCGACGTATACGACGATACCCCCGCGGCCGCGGGCGGCGTGCTGCCCGGGGATATTATCACGGCGGTGGAGGGAGCACCTGTGATCGGGCTGGAGCTTGACGACGTCGCCGCCGCGATAGACCGCGAGATCGGGGAAACCGTCACGCTGACGCTGATGCGCGGCACACAGACCTTTGACGTAACGTTGACCTGCGCCGAAATCAACATACAGCACGTTTCGCACAAGCTCTTTAAGGAGCGCACCGGCTACATCAAAATCACGATGTTCACGGGCAACTGCGCGGAGGAGTTCAAGGAGGCTGTCAACGACCTCAAGAACCGCGGAATGAAATGCCTCGTGATTGACCTGCGCGACAATCCGGGCGGCTCGCTTTCGGATGTCGTGAGCGTCGCGGACACGCTGCTCGGCGAGAGCACGATCGTGAGTGTGCGCGGCCGCCTCGAGGCCGAGGGCGAAGTCTATACCTCCAACCGCAAGGGCGTGAGCGTGCCAATCGCCGTGATCGTCAACGAAAACTCCGCCTCCGCGAGCGAAATACTCGCAGCCGCCATACGCGAGAACGGCGCGGGCGTCGTGGTGGGCATGACCACCTTCGGCAAGGGCATCGTGCAGACGACCTTCCACCTTTCGACCAACAGCGGCTGGATCAAGCTCACGACCGACGGCTACTATACGCCCTCGGGCAACAGCATCCACGGCAAGGGCGTCGTGCCGGACATCGAGGTCGACCTGCCCGACGAGCTCAAAGGCATCCCGCTCGATGAGATCAGCCAGGACGACGACGCGCAGCTCTGGGCCGCTCTCGACTACGTGCGCGGCATTGTGAACGGGGCGATAGACGAAGAGTGAAGATAATTGACAATTGACTATCGGAACGCAAAAAGAATAGCCAATTGATAAAAGCTTCCGTCTGATGGGCGGATGCTTCGTTATATAGAATATTCTTATCTCTGCTTTTCTTTCGCGCGCTTGTCGTTGATGAGCTTCATATGCTCCTCGGTGACGAGCGTCACGTTGTTTTCCTTCGCCCATGCGACGCAGCCCTTGAGCACGGTATTGAGGAATACGCGCGGCACCTTCACGAGCGTTTTGCACGCGTCGTCGGTGAATTTGACCGTGTCGTCAGCCCGATCCGCCGCGTACCGGACGCTGCCGAGGCCGACCTCCCTTTCGGGCAGACCCTCGGCGATGGACCTTGTTGCGCGCATATACCAGAAGTTCTTGCTGTCCCGGTAGCCGTAATCGACGGGCGCCCTCGGGAAATCTTTCGCGCGCACGCCATCCACGATGGCCTGATGGTACTTTGGCTTCATCAGGATTTTATCCACGCGCAGGATGAAGTGGCAGCCGAACTTGCTCGTGACGCCGTTGAAGTCGTGATAGGGCGGCTCATAACCGTCGAGGCAGCCCGGCTTATCATTTGCGGCGTTGTCCAACTCGCGCATCCAGGTGCACTCGAAGCACTGGAACGCCTCCGCGACCACCTTCGGGAAGCGCTCCTCCCGATGCGCGGCGGCCATGAGCCCTTCCTCGAGGGTGAATTTGCACTCCTTCATCTTCTCCTCGGGCGTGTCGCCCGGGAAGCCGAGCCGCACCGCCTCGCGGAAGTACCTGCGCTCGTCGGGGATGAAGTTGAGCGAGCACTTGCCGTAGCGCAGCAGGTTCTGCGCGGTGTTGGAGGAATTGCGCGCGCACAGCAGCATGGCGTAATACTCCTTGCCCGCGACGTAGTACGGCTGCACGAGCGAATATGAGCCGAGCGTGGTGATGCCGCTTTCCGCCAGCGTGCCGATGAGCACCGTCGGCATTGGGAAGAAGGCGGAGGTCTGATAGAAATTGTCCACGATGCGCAGGTCTTTGAAGCTGCCCATGAGCGCCCTCCTTTACGAATAAAGTTTTTGGATGATCTGATCCAGCCGGTTAAAATCGAAACCCTCGTCCGCCGCGAGCGTGAGCAGCATTTCGGCGGTAAAGGCGGGAAGGTACGCATCCCCCGTCAGGCCGAAGCGCGCGAGCAGCGTGCCCGCGATTTCGGCGATCTGGCCGCGCAGCTTCCCGCGGTAGGCATCGTAACGCTCATTCCCCCGCGTGCGCACGCCGGACTCGCGCCACGCGCCCCGGTAGAGCGCCGAAAAGCCGCGTATCGCGCCGAACATGGCGCGAAGCCCTTCCTTTGCGGTCTGCGCCGCGCCGCACTCCCTTCGCATATCCTCGAGCGCCTTTTCCCAATCCTCGAGCATGACGCGCGCCGCAAGCACATCCTTTGAGGGAAAATAGTTATACACCGTGCCCACGGCGACGCCGCATGCGTTCGCGACGCCGCGTATGGTGAGGCTGCGGTAGCCCCGCTCCAGCAGCGCCGTTTTCGCCGCGGCAAGCAGGCTCGCCTGAAGGTCGTCAATCCTTTTGGGCATACCCTCTCCCTCGCTTTTTATGAACATGTTCATTATACACTTCGCTGAGAGCGCGTGCAAGAGGAAAGCGGCCGCGGGACGCTGTTGCGCCAGGGGCATCTTTTTGGTATAGTCGGAAAGAGATAAATGGAAATTTATCAGCGAGACCGCGAACCCAGCTAACGCGGTAAAGGGTTAGAGAGGATTTCGACGGAGGAAGCCATAGCGATGATTGCCATAGACGACTTTGAAAAAATAGACATGAGAGTCGGCACGATCTTATCGGCCTGCATAAACGAAAAGGCTAAAAATCCCGCCTATAAACTCACCATCGATTTTGGCGATGAAATCGGGCTCAAAACATCTTCGGCACAGCTTACGGCGCTTTACACAGCGCAGCAGTTGCCCGGCATGCAAGTCATTGCGGTGGTAAATTTTCCGCCCCGCCAAGTGGCCGGCGTCAAGAGCGAGGTGCTTGTTTTAGGATGCAATTCAAAACAGGGAACGGTGCTGCTGATACCGGCGGAAACCGTCGGAAACGGCGATCGTATTTATTAAATGCTGTGTACGACGGCAATGAGGCGGCTTTCTCAAAATATCTGAGCGAACTCAACGCGGAGCTCAACAAAGCCCCGTCAAAAAAATCGAAACCGCAGGCGAATCACGCTCTGCCCCTTTGGTAAAAAGCGCGGCGCGGCCAAAGGC
>JAPXSN010000052.1:0-10093 GCA_033813015.1 Clostridia bacterium
GGTCGTTGGTTCGATCCCAACTAATCCCACCAATAATCCTGTGGTGTGCGTAAGCTCCCCATATAAACCCACAGTTTTACGACGGGAGCGCGAGTTGCACAAGGCGGATGCCACCCGCTTGCCGGGTAAGCAGAGGCATGCACAGCGCACCCACCTGCCGAGAGGCGGGCGTTATATTGGGGGCTACGGCATCCTGGGATTATCATTTTTGAGCAGTGCGGAATTGTGTAATGGTAGCACCTACGACTCTGACTCGTATTGTCTAGGTTCAAATCCTAGTTCCGCAGCCAGAGAATAAGCCCTTAACAGGGGCTTTTTTCTTATTCAAAATCAGTAGACAGGCTCAATCCCTGCAATCTTTTTCAACCTCACCCATCCGAAAGCAGGTTGTAAAACTCCCACTCCCGATGAACGCTATGGCATATCCCTCGAGCTTCATGCGCCACGCACGCGCCTTTGAATTGACATTTCGCCGCGTCGGCACTTACAATATTTATGAGAGACTGCGCGCGGGGCTATCTGTTCGTCTGTAGGATGGGGAAAGGTGCGCAGCGCGAAAGCGCAACTTGAGGAGGGTTTGGCTATGGAATTGCAGGAAATCATGCAGCAGCGCCGCTTCGTCGTGGTGGGCGATACGATCAGCGAGGAAAAATACGCTCACAAGATCAAGCAGGGACTGATCGCCAAGGGCTATACCGTGTATTGCGTCGGCAAGGAGCTCGCATCCATTAACGACGTACCCGGAGAAATCGACGTCATCGATTTGTGCATCCACCCGGCAAAGGGCATCGAGCTGCTTCGTGCATGCGAGAAGCCGTTCAAATGCATCGTCATTCAGCCGGGCGCGGAAAGCGAGGAGATACTCCGCTATCTTGACGAAAAGGGTTTACCTTATCTCGAGGGCTGCCTGCTCGTGGGGCTGAGCCTTTATGCGGGCACCGATCAAGCAAAAGGGCAAGACTGACGCTTGCTCAGCGGCATTTCCGGTAATTTTCGTGATATATATTATGATTTATGGCTGTAATGTTTCCCTGAGTACATCGCGTTCAGGCTGCGAACGGTCTTTAGGGGGACGGCTTCTCCGTATTGGCCTGCGCAGCTTGGACATATTCCCGCAGCGGTGTTATTCTATATGAAAAAGCAATCACATTGAAAGGCAGGCGCGCCATGTTCCGCATCCGCATTTCCCCGCTGACGCACGAGATGCTCGCCTACGCGCAATACGGCGCGCCGGAACGGCAGGCGCTGATTTCCATTATGGACCACAAGAGGGATTGTCTGGAGCGCTATCCCGCCGCGCGGGTGCTGCGGCTGTGCTTTGATGACGCGGCGGACACTTCGTTTTGGACGAATCTGATGACGCGGGAGCAGGCGCAGGCCATACGGGATTTCGTTTTGTGCCATATGGATGAAATCGACCAGCTGATCGTGCATTGCACCGGCGGTGTCTCGCGAAGCGCTGCGGTTGCGGCGGCGGTGCTCTCAGGCTTGGGCGAAAGCGACGCGTGGATTTGGCGCGACGAGCGATACAGGCCGAACCCGCTCGTCTACGAGCTGGTTCTTAGGGCGTTTTGCGAGAAAACAAATTAGTTTTTACACAAAACCACGACTCCAAAGCGCGCTTTTGTGATATAATGGCAAAAGCAAATCGCGGGATGACAACCAAACAGGAGGGGTTTTCGATCATGGGCAAGAAAGCCGAAATGGATCAGCAGGAAAAGGTACTCTGGCACGACCGTAAGCGCATTCTAGGGATGCCCATCAGCTTCACAAGGTATGAGGTCGATGAGAGCAGGCTGACCGTGCGCAAGGGGTTTTTTCGCACGGAAACGGACGAGCTGCTCCTCTATCGCGTGCTGGACATTAAAATGGTGCGCACGCTTGGGCAGAAACTCCTCGGCGTCGGTACGCTGAACCTCTATTGCGCGGACCAGAGCAGCCGCACTGTGAATCTGGTGAACATCAAAAAGCCTGAGGCGGTGCGCAAGTTCCTCAGTCGCATCGTCGAGCGCGAGCGCAACGATAAGGGTGTGACCGGAAGGGAAATCTTCGGCACGACCAACATCAACGTGCAGGGGGACGGTCTGGATCCGCGCTTCATGGACCATGATGGGGACGGCATTCCGGGCTGATATAGGACTTCACACCAACCGAGTTCAATCAAAGCGGCGTTCTCCGGAACGCCGCTTTTCTTCTAAAGTCGAGATATGACAGTATGTGCTTATGAATCCCCGTGATGGTGATGCTCGCCGCACCCGTGCTCGCCGCAAGTGCCGTCGTGATGCTCACCATGGTGCTCGCAGGCCGCATTCGGGTCGAATATCAGCTTGCCTGCCAGCAGGGACTCCACCGCCTTGTCCGCGTCGCCGGATACGCCGCCATAAAGCTTGATGCCCGCTTCGGCCAGCGCCCGTTTTGCTCCGCCGCCGATGCCGCCGCAGATCAACGTATCTGCATGGATCTTTTTTAGAATGTCGGCAAGTGCGCCATGGCCGCTGCCGTTTGTATTAACCGTGGTAGCCAGCGCAATGGTGCCGTTCTCGATATCGTAGACCTTGAATCTTTCGGTATGCCCGAAGTGCTGGAACACCTGCCCGTTTTCATATGCTACTGCGACTCTCATGCTGTTTTCCTACCTCCTATAGCTTTATTTTGATGATTTGTTTATGTTCCGCAAATAACGCAACGCGTTTTTCCTTTACAAACACCCTCTTTTATGGCAACGGGCGCACCCGCAGCCGGAATGCCCGCCGTCGCAAAGGGCATAATCGCCGCCCATGATGGACAGTACTGTGCCGTTGACAAGGAATTCGGCCAATTTTATGCGTGCGCTGTTGTAAATTGCTTGCGCGGTCGTCCGGGCAACGTTCATTCGCTCGGCGCATTCCTCCTGGCTGAGCCGCTCAAGATCGATCAGGCGTATTGCCTCATACTCATCGATGGTCATGGCGGTAACTGGGCGCTTTTCGCCATCATTCCCCAACGGGCCGAACTTCTGATTGCTCGGCATACAACAGACGCGCCGGCACTTTCTCGGTCTGGCCATTTCATCAGCCTCACTCATATCATAATTGGCATATGCCATTAAACAAAACTAGAATAGCGCATTAAATGGCATATGTCAATAAAAATATTTGGTTTTTGCATCAATTCAGATAACTGGCGGCCGGGAGAAGAAGCAGTATTGGCTGATGACGCCGGGCTTTGGCCTCGCGCACACGCGGGTGCCGTCCAGTCGGGTCTTGCGCAGCATCGAGCAAATAGAAGAGGAGGCGCAGGCGTGAAGCTTCTGATTCATTGCGACCACGAAAGCGGCGCGTGCAAGGTTTGAGCTGCTTGGGCGAACGGAGCGGGGGAGTCGCGCTTGCTGTTTTGGATGTTCAGAGCGCCTCGTTTAACGGCACGCGAAGCCGCATGAGAAGAAAAGAAGTGAAAAAGGAGGGGAGACCCAGCCTGTCACTCCGCCTCCACGATCTTATACAGCCGCCTGATTTCCTGCATGCGCGCCTTGTCGCCCTCGCTGATGAGCGTGCAGGCGAGACCCTTGTGCCCGGCTCTGCCGGTGCGGCCGATGCGGTGCACGTAATATTCAGGCTTGTCGGGCACATCGTAGTTGATGACGAGGTCGATATCCAGCACATCTATGCCGCGCGCGGCGACGTCTGTGGCGACGAGCACTGTGCTTTTCAAGCTTCGAAAGCCGCGCATGATGCGGTCGCGCTGGCTCTGGGTCAAATCGCCGTGCAGGCAGGTGGTGGCGACGCCGAGCTTTTCGAGCGCTGCCGTCACGCGCTTGACGCGGCTGCGGGTGTTGCAAAACACGAGCGCGAGGCGCGGTTGGGCTTCGCTCAGCACATATTTGACCACGCGGGTCTTCATCGCTTCCTCGGCCATGATGAAAGTCTGGGAAACGGTTTCGACGGGCGTGTCGCGCTCCCCGATTTCCACGCGCACGGGCTCGATGAGAAACTGCGAGGCAACCTTGGAAACATCCGCGTTCATGGTCGCGGAAAACAGCAGCGTCTGGTGTTTTCCCGTCACATAGGACATGATGCGCCGTATATCCGGCAAAAAGCCGAAGTCCAGCATCACATCCGCTTCATCCAAAATGACGGTGCGCACGTTTTTGAGCTTGAGAACGTTGCGCTCGATCATATCCATGACCCTGCCGGGCGTGCCCACGACGATCTGCGCGCCCGCGCGCAAGGCTTTTATCTGCACGTTGGGCGACTGGCCGCCGTATACGCTGGCCGTGTGCAGACCCGTGTGCGCGGATAGCATACGAAAGACTCCGGCCGTCTGCTGCGCGAGTTCTCGCGTGGGGCAGAGGATGAGCGCCTGCACCTTACCGTTTTCCGCGGCCGTGCGCTCGATGACGGGCACGGCGAACGCGGCCGTTTTTCCCGTGCCGGTTTTGGCGATGCCGACAAGATCCCTGTTTTCCATTAGCGGTGCGAGCGTTTTCTCCTGTATTTCGGTGGGCGTTGTGTAGCCCGCGCGTGTGAGCGTGTTTCGCATCTCTTGCGAGAGCAGGCTGAAATATTCCATTCGTCCTCTTTTTTCTATGTAAATTACGTGACCCATGATAACTTCTCGCGTCGGTTTTGTCAAATGAGCACGCCGTTCTTCGCCTTCTCCCGCGAGAGAACGAAAAAGCCCCGGAGGGCTTAGTTCGATTGCGATCATCAATAAAGCTTACGCATTCTCCATGGTGTCCTGCCACTGCGCCAAATACTGCCGCACGATACTGAACCGGTCGGCGCACAGCGTCGCCGCGAGCGGAATGAGCACGGCCAGAAAATAGAATCCCGCGCCCACGAGCCAGATGGCGGCGTCCGGGGCTGATGGCACACGGAACACGACGAACGCGCTCCACACATAGAAAAGCAGTTCCACAAGCCCGCCCGCGACGGGCATCGAGGCGATGAGCACCACGAGCAGGATATTCAGCCACATCGGCAGATTCAGGTAGACGAGCGGCGCGGCGGCGATCAGGGCGGACAGCGCCCACCAGACGATGTTTCCGAATACTCCCAGCATGCCCTCGAGCTTCTCTTTCATGACGTCCTCCGTTCCCGCGATGCGGCAGGCGATTTCGTATTTTTTTTCGTTTTGAGCGGCCGTATGGTTACAAAAGCGGTTACAGTTACGAAATGATTAGGAAAAGAGATAACTTTTAACCATATGATACCATGAGAGGGTTACAATGTAAAGGGTTGCAATGTAAAAATATGGATAGATTTTGCCGTAAGCAGCAATAGAAGCACCGCGCGGCGGCCAGACTTGCGTCCGGGGAAATGGCGCGAGGGCGAAAATAAAAAGCCATCCCGGAAACGATTTTCCGGGATGGCGGTTCGATGCCGGAGCTATACCGATTCCGCGATTTTATAGCGCCGCTTGATCTCCAGTATCCTTCCTTTGTCCGAAGGGCTCACGAGCGTGCAGGCGAGGCCCTTGTGCCCGGCCCTGCCGGTGCGGCCGATGCGGTGCACGTAGTATTCGGGCTTATCGGGCACATCGTAGTTGATGACGAGGTCGATGTCCAGCACGTCTATGCCGCGCGCGGCGACGTCTGTGGCGACCAGCACGGTGCTCCTTGCCCCGCGAAAGTCGTTCATGACACAGTCCCGTTGGCCTTGGCTCAGCTCGCCGTGCAGGCAGCTCGAGGCGATGCCCTGCTTGACGAGCGCCGCGGCGAGGTGCTTGACGCGGCTGCGGGTGTTGCAGAACACGAGCGTCAGGCGCGGCTTGGCCTCGTTCATGATGTATTTGACGGCGTTGGTCTTCATCTGCTCCTCGGTCGTGATGAAGGTCTGCGTCACGGTTTTCACGGGTTCGTTGCGCGTGCCCACTTCCACGCGCATCGGGTCCTTCAGGAACTGGGCGGCGACCTTGGCCACCTCGCCGTTCATCGTGGCGGAAAACAGCATGGTCTGGTGCTCTCCCGTAATGCAGGAGAGGATGTGCTTAATGTCGGGCAAGAAACCGAAGTCCAGCATCTCGTCCGCCTCGTCGAGGATGGCGATGCGCACGTTCTGCACCTTGAGCACATTGCGCTCGATCAGATCCTTAACCCTGCCGGGCGTGCCCACGACGATCTGCGCGCCGGCGCGCAGGGCGCGTATCTGGATGCTCGGGGACTGGCCGCCGTATACGCTGACGGTCCGGATGTTCCTGTGCGCCGAAAGCTTGCGGAAAACCGCGGTCGTCTGCTGCGCCAGCTCGCGCGTGGGGCAGAGCACAAGGGCCTGCACCTTTTTGTTGTCGGCGAAAACGCGCTCCACCACGGGCACGGCGAACGCCGCGGTCTTGCCCGTGCCGGTCTGCGCAATGCCGATCAGGTCCCTTTTCTCAAGCAGCGGCTTGAGCGTTTTTGCCTGAATGGGGGTGGGGGTCGTATAACCCGCCTGTTCGAGCGTGTTTTGCATCTCCTTCGAGAGCAGGTTGAAATATTCCATGGGGTATTCTTTCTTTTCCGGTCGGTGGTAATTTGGACTTTCGTCCGTCCGTTTGCAAAAAAATAAGACTCGCTGCACATGCAAAGTCTTTGGCTGTTGACATGATACGGCAGTTGTATTTATGCTCTGAGCCGGAAAGCTCAGCTTGCCGCCCGTCTTTCACGAACGGCTGTATCATAAAATACGACTTACCAAAAGCGACATTCTTATCGGGAACGCTCTGCGGACAGCGCCGCAAACAATATTCAACAATACCGATGTACTATATCCTGTTGTGAAGGATCTGTCAAACAATATTTATGTGTCACATCGTTTTTAAGTGACCGCAGCGCAAAAAAGCGCCCCGGACGGGAACGCGGCGCACAGTGCAGCAAAAGTTTTGCCGTGCGGCCCTCTTCCCGTCGCCCGCGGCCACCGAAAAAACAATCCGAAAAAACTTGATGCATTTTCCATGAACTTCGGCTATAATTAATTGGTTATAATGAAATGAGAGAGATTACAAAGGAGAAGGAAATGGAGAAAAAGTTCTCAATGGAGCTTGCCGGCAAGACGCTGAGCGTCGAGTCCGGTAAGTATGCGGAGCAGGCGGGCGGTTCCGTGCTCGTCCGCTGCGGCGACACGGCGGTGCTCGTGTGCGCCACGGTCGCCAAGGAGCCGCGCGCGGGCGTGGACTTCCTGCCGCTGAGCGTGGAGTTCGAAGAAAAGATGTACAGCGTGGGCAAGATCCCCGGCGGCTTCATCAAGCGCGAGGGTCGGCCTTCGGAGAAGGCGGTGCTGGCCTCGCGCCTCATAGACCGCCCGCTTCGCCCGCTGTTCCCCAAGGGATTCTACAACGACATTCAGGTCATTGCGACCGTGTTGAGCGTCGATCAGGACATCCAGCCCGATGTGCTCGCCATGATCGGCTCATCCGCGGCCCTCGCCATCAGCGACGCGCCCTTCATGGGGCCGACCGGCGCGGTGAGCGTGGGCTATGTTGACGGCGAATACGTCATCAACCCCGACAGTGCGCAGCGCGATGAGTCCAGGCTCGCCCTGACGGTCGCGGGCACCAAGGATGCCATCATGATGGTTGAAGCCGGCGCCAGCGAACTCACCGAGCAGGAGATGCTCGGCGCCATCCTCCACGCGCATGGCTACATCAAGCAGATCGTCGCGTTCATCGAGGGCATCCAGGCCGCAGTCGGCAAGCCCAAGATGGAGGTCAACATTTATCAGCCCGACGCTGAGTTCGTCGAGATCGTGCGCGAATATGCGTTTGACAGAATCGCATGGTCGCTCGATACGTTCGACCGCAAAGAGCGTGAGCAGAGGAACGACCAGGTAAAGAAGGAAACCGTCGAGCATTTCGCGGAGCAGTTCCCAGAGTCCGGCAAGGACGTGGACGCCATACTCTACAACATTACCAAGGAAATCGTGCGCGACAAGATCATCAACCGCGGCGTCCGTCCCGACGGCCGCAAGATGGACGAGATCCGCCCCATCTGGTGCGAGGTCGGCCTTCTCGCGCGCACGCACGGCAGCGCGGTCTTCACGCGCGGGCAGACGCAGGTTCTGACCATCGCCACCCTCGGCTCGCTCGGCGACGGGCAGACGCTCGACGGCATCAGCGAGGAAACCGAAAAGCGCTATATGCACCAGTACAACATGCCGCCCTACAGCGTTGGCGAAACGCGCCCCGTGCGCAGCCCCGGCCGCCGCGAAATCGGCCACGGCGCGCTCGCCGAGCGGGCGCTGCTGCCGATGATCCCCTCACAGGAGGAGTTCCCGTATGCTCTGCGCCTCGTTTCTGAGGTCATCAGCTCTAACGGCTCCACCTCGCAGGCTTCCATCTGCGCGAGCACGTTGGCACTTATGGATGCAGGCGTACCCATCAAAAAGCCGGTCGCCGGCGTCGCGATGGGCCTTATTAAGGATCCTGCCAACGGCAACATCGGCATCATGACGGACATCCAGGGTCTCGAGGACTTCCTCGGGGATATGGACTTCAAGGTAGCGGGTACTCGCGAGGGCATCACCGCCATCCAGATGGACATCAAGATTAAGGGCATCGACGAACAGATACTCACGCGCGCGCTCGAACAGGCGCGCCGCGGCAGGCTCTTCATCCTCGATAAAATGCTCGAAACCCTGCCCGTGCCGCGGCCCGAGCTTTCGTCCTATGCGCCGCGCGTGCTGCAGTTTACCATTAACCCGGACAAGATCCGCGAGGTCATCGGCTCCGGCGGAAAGGTCATCAACAAGATCGTGGCGGACACCGGCGTCAAGATCGACATCGAGGACGACGGCCGCGTGTTCATCCTCTCGCCCGACGAGAAGGCTTCCGCCGCCGCCAAGAAGATGATTGACGACATCGTGCGCGACATCGAGGTCGGCCAGGTGTTCCTCGGCAAGGTCGTAAGCATACTGCCCATCGGCGCGCAGGTCGAGCTCAAGCCCGGCAAGAAGGGCCTCGTGCACATCAGCAAGCTCGCCAACCATCGCGTGGAAAAGGTGGAGGATGTTGTCTCCATCGGCGACGAGATACTCGTGCGCGTTATCGAGATTAAGCCGGACGGCAAGATCGACCTGACCCGCAAGGGCCTGCTGCCCGACGACAAGAAGGAATAAGCGCAAGCGAAACGCACGCGGGGCTGCCAATGGCGGCCCCG
Source organism: Clostridia bacterium (assembly GCA_033813015.1). Classification (GTDB taxonomy): domain Bacteria; phylum Bacillota; class Clostridia; order Christensenellales; family CAG-138; genus Phil1. The sequence continues at coordinate 9,110 of JAPXSN010000052.1, forward strand.
CTGTTGACAATCAAGTGTGTTCGAAGGGCCTTCGCTGTAACGGCGAGGGCTCTTTTCGTATGATTGCATATGGCGCATTGCCGGCCACTCGGCCTTCGACAGCAAAGGGGCGTTTTCTTTCCCGCAGTTCTACATATACGGCATAAAGAATATGATACATTGTCCGCGGAAGGTTCGCCTATGTATATCGAGCTGTTTATTCTGGATAACTTCGTTATGGACGCGCTGCTGCTCCGGCTTGCATGCGCGTTGTGCGCGGCGTCGGCGCGGCTTTCACGGCTGATGCTGTTCTCGCTGCTGGGCGCCGCGCTCGCCTTTGCATCGCTGCTCTTCGCACCGCTCGCCACGCTTCCCGGCAAGCTGATCTGCGCCATGCTCATGGCTTTGGCGCTGCCGGTCGGGAGCTTCGGGGCATACCTGCGCGCGTTTGCCGCTGTGCTCGCCGCCGCGCTGCTCGTGGGCGGGCTCGCGCTCCTTTTTGCCATCGCGGACGGTGGCGGCATGTCGGGCGGCGTGCTCATGGGCCAGTGGAAGCTTCGCACCGCGCTGCTCGTCGCGGGAATTGCTGCCTTCGCGCCGCTTTTGGTTCGCCATTTGCGCATGAAGGGGCAGGCGCGCTGTGCGAAGGTGCTGCTCGTTTTTGCCGGAAAGGAGCACAGGCTCCGCGGCCTGTGGGATAGCGGAGCGCGGCTCTATGAGCCCGTGAGCGGGCGGCCTGTGATAGCGGCGCATCTGCCTGCGCTCGCCGCCGAGGCGAAGATACCGGTGCCCGCGTCCACGGTTTCGGGGGAAACGATGCTTTACGCGCTCAAGCCCGATGCGCTGTTTATCGACGGCCGCGCGTCGGATGCGCTGGTCGCGCCCATCGAGGCGCAGCTTCGCGGCGCGGAGGCTATTATTCCATACAGAATATTCGGGGAGGCACGATGAAAACGCTGATTTACCGGTTCCTCGCATGGTTCTACCGCCGCGCGCGGCTCTTCC
>JAPXSN010000053.1:0-9501 GCA_033813015.1 Clostridia bacterium
CTCGTTGACGATCTTGACGACCTGCTGGCCGGGCGTGAGGCTTTCGAGCACACCGGAGCCCACCGCGCGCGCGGTGACGCTGTTGATGAAATCCTTGACGACGGAAAAGCTCACGTCCGCCTCGAGAAGCGCGAGCTTTACCTCGCGCATCGCCTCGCGCACGTCCTTTTCGGAAAGCTTGCCCCTGCCGGTCAGCTTTTTGAATACGTTTTGAAGTTTTTGAGAGAGGCTGTCAAACGCCATCGCCCCGTATCCTTTCAAGCAGCCGCGCGAGCTCTTCACGCGCGGCTCTATCCGCGGTCTTTTCCATAAGCGCGCAGGCCATGTCCGCGAGTTCCCTGTCCCGCTCCATGAATCCGAGCTTTTGCTCGTATTCCTCAAGCAGAGCCTCGCCGCGCACCAGCGCATCCCACACGGCTTGGCGCGAAACGCCCTCCCGCTCGGCGATCTCCGCGAGGGAAAGGTCCTCGTCGAAGCGCAAAAGCATCAGCGCGCGCTGCCTATTCGTGAGCAGCGCGCCGTAGCAGTCGAGCAGAAGCCCCGTGCGGGTGCGTTTATCCATATCGCGCTCCGGTGTAAAGGCATTTCGCTTTACACGTTAGCTATTATAAGCGATACGGCGCTTTTGTCAAGCCGAATTTCGATGGAATATTCCGAAGCCTATCGAAAACCCCCGAGGATTGGCAAGGAGCACGGAGCCGGGTTTTGATTATTTCCTGTCGTATTCGGACACGCTTTCGCGCAGCGTGCGCAATCCCGCGCCTATCACGTCGATGACGGCATTGAGGTTGTCCGCCGCGGACTGCGGGTTACCCGGCACGTTGACGATCATGGTTTTGCCGCGGATGCCCACGACGGCGCGGGAGAGAGCGCCTTGCGGGGAAAGCTTGCACATCGCGGCGCGCATGGCCTCGGAAATGCCCGGCACGAGCCTCTGGCAGACGGCGCGCGTCGCCTCGGGCGTCACGTCGCGCGGCGAGCAGTTGGTGCCGCCGGTCGTGACGACGAGCGCAGCGCCCAGCTTATCCGCGGCCTCTATAAGGGTTGCCTGAATCAATGCGCTTTCCTTGGGGGCGGTGAGCATCTCGCCGAGTTCATAGCCTTTGGCGCTGAGGATATCCATGATGCGCCTTCCGCTCTCGTCGGAAATCTTGCCGTGATACAGGCTGTCGCTCACAGTGACAACAATGGCTTTGTACATATGAAACCTCCTGATAAAATTGATGATATTTTATACGAGCGCGGCAGCGTAGGCGTCCGCGTCGAACGGCTGCAAATCCTCTATGCCCTCGCCGACGCCCACAAAGCGCACCGGCAGGCCGAGCTCCCCGCGGATGGCGACGGCCATGCCGCCCTTGGCGGTACCGTCGAGCTTGGTCAAAATGACGCCCGTCAGCCCCGTCGTCTCCATAAAGGCGCGCGCCTGGGCGATGGCGTTCTGCCCCGTAGAAGCGTCGAGCACGAGCAGCGCCTCGACGGGCACAGCGGGAAGCTCCCGCTCGATGACACGGCGAATCTTCGAAAGCTCGCTCATCAGGTTTTTCTTATTGTGAAGCCTGCCCGCCGTGTCGCAAAGCAAAATGTCGCAGCCGCGCGCCTTGAAGGAGTTTGCCGCGTCAAACACCACGGCCGCGGGATCCGCGCCCTCCTTGTGCTTGACTATGGGAACATTCGCCCGCTCCGCCCAGACCGTGAGCTGCTCCGCCGCCGCCGCGCGGAAGGTATCCGCCGCGGCCACCATGGGCTTTCTTGCAAGAGAAACGTAGTGGTGCGCGAGCTTGCCGATGGATGTGGTCTTGCCCACGCCGTTGACGCCGACGATGAGGAGCACGGCCCTGCCCTCGTCCGCCGGAAACGCCGTGCCCGGCCGCATACGGGCGGCGAGCATTTCGACGAGCTCCGCGCGCGCGCCGGACCGGTCCCGGATGCGCTTTTCGTCCACGGCCTCGCGAAGCTCCGCCACGAGCGCGAGCGAGGTATCCACGCCCATGTCCGCGACGATCATCGCCTCCTCCAACTCGTCAAAGAAGGCGGCGTTGACGCGCTCCTCCCCGAGGAACAGGTTCGCGAGCAAGCCGCCGCCGGTGTTCCGAAGGGTGCTTTTGAGTTTGTCGAGGAACGATTTCTTTCCCTCCATGCTGCCTCCTTACGCCTCAAAGCGCGCGCTGACGATTTTCGATATGCCCTTCTCCTCCATCGCCACGCCGTAGAGCGCGTTGCAGACCTCCATGCTGCCCTTGCGATGCGTGATGAGGATGAACTGCGTATCCCCCGAGTAACGCTGGACGTACTGAGCAACGGTCGACACGTTGGTTTCGTCGAGCGAGGTTTCGATCTCGTCAAGGATGCAGAACGCCGTGGGCTTCAATTTCAATATCGCGAACAGCAGCGCGATGGCGGTCAGCGCCCTCTCTCCGCCCGAGAGGAGCGAAAGCAACTGCAGCTTCTTTCCAGGCGGCTGTGCGATGATGTCTATGTTGCAGTTGAGAATATCGTCCTTATCCGAAAGGACGAGCTGTGCGCTTCCGCCGCCGAAGAGCTGCGCGAAGGTTTCGGCGAAGTTCTCCTGTATACGCGTGAACTGCCGCCGGAACTCGTTTTCCATAGTCACGACGAGCTCCTCGATAAGCGTGCGAAGGTCCGCTTCCGCCGCGATGAGGTCCTCATACTGCACGCTGAGCGCGTCGAAACGCTCCTTGACGGTTTTATAATCCTCGATGGAGCCGACGTTCACATCGCCCAAGAGCTTGATGGCCTTTTTAAGCTCATCGATGCGCATGTGCGACGCCGTGACGGCGAGCTGCCTGCGGTAGGGCTGGGCGTTCTCGTAGGTGAGCTCGTAATCCTCCCAAATCCTGTCCTGCATGGCCTTCAATTCCATCTCGGCGCGGCTGACGTTGAGCTCTGCACGGTGGCTCGCATCGCGTGCCTCCTGCAGTTCAACCGCCGCGGCCTCGCGCCGGGCGCGCAGTTCGTCGAGCGCAACGAGATGTTTGGCGCGTTCCTCCTCCATGCTGTGCAGGCGGTCCGCGAGCGCGTCCAGCTCCTTACGCTCGGCTTCGATGCCGCTCTCGAGCGCACCCACGTCGCGCGTGTTCGCCTCAAAGAGCGAATTGCTCTCTTCAAGCGCGCGCTTCTCGCGCTCGCTCGCCTCGCGCACCTGTGCGGCTTCGCGTCTGAGGCGCTCAACCTCCGAGCCGAGGGAGGTAAGTTCTCTGCCCGCAGCCGCCGCGGCCACGCGAGCGTCCGCCACCTCGGCGGAGCGCTTCGCGTACTCCTGGCGTAGCGCCGAAAGCTTTTCCTGCGCAGCGCGGATATCCTCCCGCGAGGCGGCGCCGCTCTGCTCGAGGGCGCTCGAGTCCCGCTCGGCGTCGCGGAACTGGTTGTCGATACTCTCTATGTCGTCCCGCACACGGCTTATCTCCGCATCCGCCCCGGCGAGCTCGTCCCGCGCGGCGGACACATACTTTTTTATGATGTCCAACTTTTCGTTATGCGCGGCGATTTCAACATCTCTGGCGTGCAGTTCTTCCGTGCGGCCCGCAAGCTCCGCCTCAGCGCGCAAAAGCTCCGTTTCGAGCTCCTCGGCCCGCCTTGACAGCCGCTCCCGCTCGGCCGCGAGCGATACGCTCCTGTTTTTCAACTCCTCGATTTCCCGCTCGCGCCCCACGAGGCTGAACTCGCGCTTCTGCATGCTGCCGCCCGTCATGGAGCCGCCGGGGTTGATAATGTCGCCCTTGAGCGTGGCGACACGGAAGGAGGATTTCGCCTTTTTGTTGATCTCGATGCCGGCCTTAAGGTCGTCCACGATGATTGTCCTGCCCAGCAGGTTTTCCATGACGCCGCGGTATTTTTGTGCATAGCCGCAAAGCTCGCTCGCCACGCCGATGAAGCCGGGAACATCGCACATCGCGCGCTCGCGCTCGTCGATTAGGCGCGAGCGCATGGCGGAGATGGGCAGAAACGTCGCCCGCCCATAATCGCGGCTGCGAAGGTATTCGATGACGGCCTTGGCGTCCTCCTCGGTATTCGTGACGATGTTCTGCAGCGCCGCGCCCAAAGCCATCTCGATTGCGGTTTCGTACTCCGAGGGCACGCTCAGAAGCTCCGCCACGACGCCTTCCATGCGCCGCTTGAGCGCGGGGTCGCGCTCCGCGTCGCGAAGCAGGTTCCTAACGCTCGTATAATATCCCTCGTGCGCGCGCTTCATTTCCTCGAGCACCTTCAAGCGGGCTCGTCCGGCCTCCGCCTGCTGCTCCGCGCCGCGCACGGCCTCGCGTGTTTCGCGCAGCTTCAAGTTGGTTTCGTTGAGATGCGATACGGCTTCGTTTTTCGCCCGTTCGAGCTCGCTTCGCTCACGCTCGAGCTTCTTGCCGAGTGCGGCAGCTTCTGCATGCTCCCGCTCGAGCCGTCCGCCCTTCTCGAGGATGGTCTTTTTGCCCTCCTCGACTGCGGCGATGCGCTGCACGAGGCTGCCTCGCATGGTTTCAAAGCGGGAAATGACGATCTTCGCATCCGTGAGCCGGTTGAGCGCGGCGATCATCTCGTTCTTGCGCCGTTCGAGCTCCTCGTCGCTGCGCTCGATCTCCGCTGCCATTTCCTCGAGCGCGGCGCAAGCCCCGGCGAGCTTCGCGTCGTCCGCCGTGAAGGCGGCGCGCTTTGTTTCGAGCAGCTTCGATTTTTCGGCGATCTCGCGGCCGAGCTTCTCGAGCGCCGCCGCGTTCCCGGCGATGGCGGTCTCTGCGCGCTCCCGCTCGCGGATGAGTCCGGCTAATTTCTCGCGGTATACCTTCGATTCGCCCGCTCGCGCCTCGACGCCGGTCGAGAGCGCGAGCAGCTTCGACTGCACCTCGCCGATGGATCCGTTCAGGGCGCGCTCGCGCTCTTCCTCCCCCGCGCAGCCGCGCGTGAGTTCGGAGTCGAGCGCCATAAGTCGTACGATTTCATCGGAATGCTGCGTAAGGCTTTCGGAAAGCGTCCTGAGCCTGTCGTTGAGCCTGTCGTACTGGTAGAGGAACACGTTGATCTCGATCTCGCGCAGTTCGTCGCGGAACTTTAAATATTCCCGCGCAGCCTCGCTCTGCTCGCGCAGGGGCTCGACCTGGCGGCCAAGCTCCTCGAGGATGTCGTTGAGACGTTCGAGGTTGTTGCGCGTGTTCTCGAGCTTGCGTTCGGCCTCTTCCTTGCGCACGCGGTACTTCATGACGCCCGCGGCCTCCTCGAAGGCGTTGCGCCTGTCCTCGGATTTGTTGGAGAGTATTTCTTCCACCTTGCCCTGGCCGATGATCGAATAGCCTTCCTTGCCCACGCCCGTATCGCGGAAAAGCTCGGCTATGTCCTTCCTGCGGCAGGATCCCCGGTTGATGAAATACTCGCTCTCGCCGGAGCGGTACATGCGCCGCGTGATGCAGACCTCGGCGTAGTCCGTGAGGAGTTCGCCGTCCGCGTTGTCGAAGGTCAGCGACACCTCGCAGAAGGCGAGCGCCTTCTTGGCCTCAGTGCCGTTGAATATGATGTCCTCCATCTTCGCTCCGCGCAAAGCCTTTGCGCTCTGTTCGCCGAGCACCCAGCGCACGGCGTCCGCGATGTTGCTCTTGCCGCTGCCGTTCGGCCCGATGATGGCCGTAATGCCCTGCTCGAACATGAGCTCCGTCTTGCGGGCGAAGGATTTAAAACCGTACATTTCAAGCTTAGTGAGTCTCAAGTGAAGCGATACCTTCCCGTTTAGTCTACGAGGCCGAATTCCCTGAGCGCGGCGGCAGCAGCCCGCTGCCCCGCCTCCTGCTTGGTGTGGCCTTCCCCCGTGCCGGAGGGGACGCCCGCGACGGAAACCTCTATGGTGAAAACCTTGCTATGGTCCGGCCCCGACGCCCCCGCGAGGCGGTAGGCGATGGACCCCATGTGGCGCTGTTGTACATATTCCTGAAGCATGGTCTTATAATCCTTGAGCGCGCCGCCCGTGAGAGCCGCATCGACACTCGCGTCGATAAAGCCCATGATGAACTGCCTTGCGCTCTCCATGCCGCCGTCGATGTACAGCGCGCCGATGAGCGCCTCGAGCGCATCGGAGAGGATGGAGGGTTTGTCCCGTCCGCCGGAATGGTCCTCCCCGCGACCCAAGAGAAGCGCGCCGCCGAGATCGAACCCTTTTGCGACCTCGTAGAGCGCGCCCTCGCAGACCGTCTGCGCGCGAAGCCTTGTCATTTCGCCTTCGTCGAACTCCGCGAAGCGCTTGTAGAGCCGCTCGCTCACGCAAAGCTCGAGCACCGCGTCGCCGAGGAACTCGAGCCGCTCGTTGTGGCTGCGCGCCCGCCCGTCCCCCTTAACGTAAGAGGTGTGGGTCATGGCGGTATCGAGAAGCGAGAGATCGCGAAAGCTGTAATTGAGCTTTTCCTCAAGCGCGGCGAGGCGTTTTCTTCGTTCAAATTCCACGTTGCCTCCCTATGCCAAAAGGAGCCGTCCGAAAACGCATGAAGCGGAAAGCCGCGGCGGCCCCTACTGATGACGCATAAATGAGTGCGAATGATCACTCTGTAGGGAGCGCGCCGCGCATCCGCGCGTTTTCCGACAGCCCCGCCGGCGTTTGTTTCCCGTCACTTCGAGAGGAAGCCGACGATATCCCCCACCGTGCGGATGCCGGGAAGGTCATCGTCCGGTATCTCCACGCCGTATTCCTGCTCAAGATCCATAATGAGCTCGACCACGTCGAGCGAGTCCGCCTTGAGATCCTCGATGAGCTTTGATTCGGGAGTGATGTTCTCCTCGGGAATATCGAGCTGCTTTGCGATGACAGCCCTGACCTTTTCAAATTCCATTTCAACACCGCCTTTCAGAATACTAACAGTTTAGCCGCAGCTTTTCTTTCTGTCAATCCTCCATCTCGGGGAGGGTCGCGATCGCCTCGGCGAGCGCCTCGTTGACGCCGGACTTGGCGAACGAGCGCGCCTGCATGATGGCGGAGCGGAACGCCCTTGCGTCCGAACTGCCGTGCGCCTTGACGACGCAGCCGTCTATGCCCAGAAGCGGCGCGCCGCCGACCTCCTTATAATCCATCTTCTTTTTCATGCGCCGGAAGGCGGGCTTGGCGAGCGCCGCGCCGAGCTTGGAGCGCGCGTCCGCCATAAGCTCCTGCTTCAACATGGAGAAAATGACCTCGCTCAGGCCCTCCGTAAGCTTGAGCACCACGTTGCCCACGAAGCCGTCGCACACGAGCGCGTCGTATTCGCCCGAAAGGATCTCCCGCGCCTCGCAGTTGCCCACGAACTGGATGGGCGCTTCCGCGAGCAGCTTGTAGGAGGCCTTGGCGAGTTCGTTGCCCTTGCCCTCCTCCTCGCCGTTGTTCAATAGGGCGACGCGCGGCTCCTCCACGCCCATGACGCGCTTCATGTACGCGTCCGCCATCACGCCGAACTGCTGCAAATATGAGGGCTTGCAGTCGACGTTCGCGCCGCAGTCGATGAGCATGATCCACCCGCCAGTCTTGGTCGGCAACAGAGGCGCGAGCGCGGGGCGCTTGACGCCCTTGATCCTTCGTATGATGAGCGTCGCCCCCGTGAGCAGCGCGCCCGTGCTGCCGCCGGACACGATGCAGTCCGCCTCCTTGTCCGCGACGAGCTTCAACGCCCTGACGAGCGAGGAATCCTTCTTGCGCTTGACGGCGACGGTGGGCTGCTCGTGTACATCGATGACCTCGGCCGCGTGGAGGATCGAAAGGCGGCTTTGGTCGTACTCCTTCCCCTCGAGCTCGGTGCGAAGGGCGTCCTCTTTGCCGCAGAGGATGACGGCGATGTCGTCATAATCGCGAAGGGCCTCGAGCGCGCCCTCCACGACCGCGCACGGGGCGTGATCCCCGCCGAAAGCATCCAGAGCGATGCGTATCATAACGTATGATTCCTTATCCAATATATTTTATATCGCGATTCAGTTTAACATAGAAGGGTTCTTTTGGCAAACCACAAAAGGCTTTTCGCGGCCCCGGAGGCTGGTCGCGGATCAAAAGGCGCGGCGCCCGAAAACGGACGCCGCGCAGGAAGGAACACCGGATAAGGCCGGGCGATCAAAGCCCGTCCGTAATTTCCCGCAGCCTGCCCATGACCCATGCATCGTCATATCCGATTTCGCCGAGCATGGCCGTGTTGTAGATTTCTTCCAGGCCGATGCGGAGCATATAGCAGCGCAGCTTCTTTGTGTTCCGTTCGTCCGGCAGGTAACGCTCTTTGAGCGCGGATACCAGCGGCTGAAGCTTATCCTCGTTCCAGAAAAGCACGTTCGCCGCTTCATACAGGGGGTCGCCGTACAGGGACAGGCTCCAATCGATGACCCCGGAGATTTGCGCGCCCTCGGCCAAGAGATTGTATGAGCCGATATCCCCATGCACGAGGCGCGGCCGCCCGATATCGAGGCAATCGACGCTGTTTTTCATCACGGCGATAGCCTTGCGGACGACGCCGATATCCAGCCCCTTCGATTCGAAGCCCCGCCAGTCGTAAAGCTCGTCGCAATAAACGGACGAAATAAACTCCCGCCAACTGCCCAAGCGCGCGACGCCCTTTTCGTCAAACCGCCCGTAACCGGAGTTTTCCGGCGCCTGGATGGCGGCGATCCGATCCAACAAATCGAGGATGGACGGAACGATGCCGATCCGCTCCTGCGGAGATAAGTCGAACAGCTTGCTGCCTTCGATGTAATCCGAAAAGCAATACGCGCGGCCGTCGGCGTTTTCATAGATGCCATTTACGATGCGCATAGGCAAAACATGCCCGTACATTTGGCTGACGTAATGCTCTTTCCCGTACGCTTCCTTTTTTCCGCCGGCTTGGAAGATGAGTTTCTTCATTCCCGAACGGAACGAAAACGTCTGCGAAACAAGCCCGCCGCTCAGGATGCGTATTTCGCAAGCATCCGGGTGGTGCTTCTTGATCATGTTTTCGATCTGCGCGTCGCTGTAATTGGTCTTCACGCTTTGCCCTCCCTTAAAAAATGTTTTCCCGAGGAAAACCTCATCGAAGGAGACATTATAAATCGTTGCCAGCCGCGCGAGCGTAAAAATATCCGGCAGGTTCACGCCTCTTTCCCAATTGGAAAGCGTCTGCCGCGTGACGTTCATGGCGTCCGCAACGGCATCCTGTGTAAGACCGGCTTTTTTTCTCATCGCCCGCAATTGCGCGCCAACATCCATAACATCGCCTCAGGAAAAGTGTAAGGGAAAAGAAAGGGGAAAACCAGCAACGAACTCTTGCTTTGCCATGACGATCGCCTCAAGCTTTTAGCAAACCACAAAAGGGCCTCCCTTGCCGGGGAAGCCCAAATTGCGCGTCTTGCCTAAAGAGGTTCGATCAGGCCTTTTTCTTTTCGTCTTCGGTCTTAACGACCTGTTTGCCGTCGTAATAGCCGCAGCTCTTGCACACCCTGTGGGCAAGCTTGGGCTCGTGGCACTGGGGGCACTCGACAATGCCCGGCAGAGCGAGCTTCCATACGCTGCTCCTGCGGGAATGCTTCCTC
>JAPXSN010000053.1:9511-9916 GCA_033813015.1 Clostridia bacterium
CTGACCCGTATTCAAATCCTGCCCGCAAACCGGGCACAGTCCGCGGCAATCCTCTTTGCACAGGCTGTAGTTGGGCATGTTCAAGAGGATGGCGTCGCGCACGAGGTCGTTGAGGTCGATTTCATCCCCCGCGAAGGGATAGGCGTCGTCCTCCCCGCCCGCTTCTTTCTCGAAGCGCTCGCCGAACTCCGTTTCAAAGGGCTCTGTGAACTCCCCGCCACAGCGCGAACAGGCGCTGCGAAAGGCTGTGAGCACATTGCCCGTGACGGTGAAGCCGCTGCCGTCGAAGGCATACTCCACGCGCACCGTGACGGGCGAGGCAAAGCGCACCCGCCTGCCAAGATAGTCGAAATCATCCCACCACTCGGTCAGCTCCGCGTCGGAGATTTTGCCGGGGAGCTTGAG
>JAPXSN010000054.1:0-9538 GCA_033813015.1 Clostridia bacterium
CCCCCCCCCGCCGCTCAACTGGAGGAACGAATGGATATCGAAAGCATACTCGACAAGGTACCCGATTACGAATCTTTTTACACGGTGGATGAACTTGCGTGGCACAGCCTCGCGCTCGCGGCTGCTTTTCCCGGCGCGGTACGGGCGTATTCCATCGGCGCGTCCCGCAACGGGGATCCTATCCTGTGCATGGAGCTGGGCCGCGGCTCGAAAAACGCCGTGTGCTTCGCCTGCCCCCACCCCAACGAGCCCATCGGCGCGATGACGGTGCTGACCCTTGCAAGCATCCTCGCAAGCGAGCCCGCGCTTCTCGCCGAGCTCGACACGACCTGGTACCTGATTCCTTGCATCGACCCCGACGCGACGCGCCTCAACGAGAGCTGGTTCAAGGGGCCCTTCAACATTGAACATTATGCGCGCGGGTTCTATAGGCCCGCGGGCTGCGAGCAGGTCGAATGGACCTTCCCCATAGATTACAACAACCGCCATTTCGATAAGCCCATCCCTGAGACACGAGCGCTCATGAAGCTCATCGAAGAGACGAAGCCGCGCTTCGTGTTCTCGCTACACAACTTGGCCTTCGGCGGCGCGTACTGGTATATTTCAAAGAATATCCCGGAGTTGAACCCGCTGCTTGAAAACGCGGCGAAGCGACAGGACATCGCGCTGCATCTGGGAGAGGCCGAGGCTTCCTATTCGGAGAAGTACTCTGGCGCGGTATACAGCATGCTCAGCATGAAGCGCTCGTTTGATGTTCAGGACGCAAAAGCAGGCATGCCTGCTGAGAAGGAAGAGCTTTCATGCGGCACATGCAGCGGCGACTTCATCGATTCCGTCTGCGATTGCCTTACGCTGATGGCGGAGCTGCCCTACTTTAACGATCCCAAAATCGCCGACACATCCTCCTCAGACATGACGCGCGGCGAGGCCGTAAAGGAGAAAGACACGATCAAGGCGAAGCTGTTCGACTTCCTCGGGGAGCAGTACGAGAAAGTGGGCGCGCTCTTTGGGGAGGATAACCCCTTCCCCCGTCTCGTGCGCGACTGCATCGACTACTTCCGTGTCAAAGGGGATGGTGATCCCCTGGTAGGGCCGGAATACGAGCGGACTGCCACCGTCGCCGAGAAGTTCGACAACCTGTTCCTTTCGATTTATTTCGATATCCTCAACATCGCCCTGACGCTTCGCGCGTGCGACATGGAGCTTGGCCGCGGTGCGCGTTTCAACCAAAGCGAGCTTGAGGCCCTCCGGCAGGTGCGCGATGCCTGCGACGGGCGCATCTCCCTGATGTGCCGCGAGCTTGAGGCGAACACGGACTATAGCGTGATCGAGATCGGACGGCTCGTGCGCGTACAGCTCGAGTCCGCGCTGCACGCGATCCGCTTCTGCTAAGGAGGCGTTGATGGACGGAATTTGGGATACCGCGCGGCTGTACACCTCCCTCGACGACCCTGAGTACCTTTCGGACACGAGGGAAGCGCAATCGCGCGTCGAGGCTGCGAAAGCCGCCGTCGAGGCGGAGTTCGACGGGGTGCGGACGGATTGGCCGGAAACTGCCTTCGCGGCGATCGACGCGCTCGAGCGGGCGACCGAGGCACACGCGCGTCCATCGGTCTATGTCGAGCTGCTCTGCCTCGCCGATTCCGGGGATGAGGCCGTGCAGGCGCAGAAGTATCACCTCGCGGAAATCAAGGCGGAGCTTGACATCGCCTCCGACCGGCTTGCGGAACGGCTTCTTTCCCTGAACGATCTTGTGCGTGTCGCCGCGGACCCGCGCGCCGCGCGCTATGCCTTTTATTTCACGCAGCTTGAGAAGGAGCGCCCGCACGCGCTGCCACAGGCGCTCAGCGCCTGCGTGCACCGGATGCAGGCGACAGGCGGGCACGCCTTCGCGCAGCTTCGCTCCCAAACGGAAACCCATGCGGAATGCGAGCTCGCGCTCAGCGGTGAAACCAAAAAGCTTCCGCTTCCCGCAGTGCGTGCGCTGCAGGCCGACCCCGATCCGCGCGTGCGAAGGCGCGCCTTTGAGGCCGAGATCAAAGCCGAGGGTGGCATCGCAGAGCTTTGCGCCGCGAGCCTCAACGCCATCAAGGGCGAGGCGATTGCCGTGGCGGAGCTTCGCAATTTCGCCTCCCCGCTCGAATGGATGCTGCACGTCAACAAAATGACGCGCGCGACGCTCGAGGCCATGCACGCGGCCATCGCCGAAAGCCTGCCCGTCTTCGCGCGCTACGTGCGCGTTAAAGCAAGGCTGCTCGGGTATAAAAACGGGCTTCCCTATTATGAATTGAACACGCCCGTGGGCAAGGCCTCGGCGCGCTTCACGCTCGATGAGGCGGCCGCGAAAATCGAGGCGGCGCTCTCCCAAACGGACGCGGAGCTTGGCGCGCTCGCAAAACAGGCGTTTGAAGAAAACTGGATCGACGCTTACCCGCGCCGCGGCAAATACGGCGGCGGCATCTGCGTGCCCGTGCCCTCCATCAACGAAAGCCGCATCATGGTCAACTTCGGCGGCTCCTTCGGGGATATCGTCACCATCGCGCACGAGCTCGGCCACGCGTTCCACGACCGCTGCACGAAGGACGTGCCGCTTTTCATCCGCGACGCGCCCACGCCCGTGTGCGAGACGGCCTCCACCTTCAACGAGCTGATCATCTACGACGCCGCCGAGAAAGAAGCTGCTCCGGAGGAAAGGCTCTTCGTGCTCGACGCGCTGCTCACAGGGGCGACGCGCAACATTGTGGATATTTACAGCCGCTTCCTGTTTGAGGATGCGGTGTTCGGGGAAAGGAAGAGCGCCCCGCTTTCCAGCCAAAGGCTCTGCGCACTCATGGGGCAATACCAGCGGGAAGCCTATTGCGGCGCACTCGACCCGAACGCGCTCCACCCCTACATGTGGATCGCGAAGCCCCACTACACCATCGTGAATTTCCATTATTATAACTTCCCCTACGCGTTCGGCCTGCTCTTCGCACAGGGGCTTCACGCCATAAGGAGGGCTGATCCCGGCGGATTCATGGCGCGCTACCGCGCGCTGCTCGAGGCGACCTGTGAGGATACGCTCGAGGGCATCGCCGCGCGCGCGGGCGTGGACATTGCGGATAAAGCTTTCTGGCAGCAGTCGCTGGCCATATTCGAGGAAAAGGTCGCTCGCTTTGAGCAAGCAGCAAAGGATGTGGGAACATGAGGATCATCAACGCGTTCGTTCAGACCATGGAGGGCGACGAAGCTTATCCGAACGGCTACGTCGCCTTCGAGAACGGCAAGATCACGGCCGTGGGGCCGATGGAGGCTATCATCCCCTGCGCGGACGACTTTGACGCGAAGGGCGGCTTCCTCATGCCTGGCATGGTGGAAGCACACTGCCAGCTCGGCCTTTCGCCCGAAGGAGGCTTGTTCGAGCAGAGCGATACGGACGAGGCGACGGACAGCGTCAGCCCGCAGTTGTCCGCGCTCGACGGCATCTATCCCGCGGACCCCGCCATCAAAAAGGCTTTGCGCGCCGGGGTCACGACCGCCGTAATCTCGCCGGGAAGCGCCAACGTGTTTGGCGGGCGCATCGTTGCAATCAAGACGCGCGGACATTGCGTCGACGACATGGCCTTTGAGCAAAACGCCGGCATGAAGCTCTCGCTCGGGGAGCCCGTGCTCGCGCCGCGCGGCGCAAGGGCGAAGCCGCCCGTCACGCGCATGGGCGCTGCCGCCCTCATGCGGGAAACCTTCGCCAAGGCCCTCGCCTATGCGGATAAAATGGACAAGGGCGAGGATGTCTACGACCAGAAGCTCGAGGCACTCTATCCCGTCGTGCGCAGGCAGAAGCCCGTTTACGCGCGCGTCTTTGCCAAGGACGACATCCTTACCTTCCTTCGCGTCGCGGAGGAATTCCATATCGACTATGTGCTGCTGCATGTTTTCGGCTGCGCGGATATCCTCGACAACCTCAAGGAAAAACGCGCGCGTGTCATCGCGGGCCCGCTCATGAGCTGGGACGACAGGCAGGAGCGCAAGGGCGTCTCCCCCGCCATCCCCAAGCTCCTCCGCGACAGCGGCATCGAGTTTGCGATCTCCATGTTCTCCGCGAGCGGAGCGCTGCGCCTGCCTGTGCCGGTCTGGTTCAACGCCGCGCACATCGGCGCCGCCATCCGCGAAGGACTGAGCGAGGACGAAGCGCTGCGCGCGGTCACCATCCACGCGGCGAAGCTGTGCGGCATAGATGATTGCGTGGGCTCCATCCGCCCCGGCAAGGATGCGGACTTCGCGCTCTACGACGGGAAGCCCTTCGATTACAGGACGCAGCTCACCGCCGTCTGGTGCGACGGCGTGTATGTGGAGGTGGCAGGCGCATGATGATCTACAACGCGCGCGTGCTCCCGATGGAGGGCAAAAGCTTCGCAAACGGCTTCGTACGCTTCGAGAACGCCAAAATAGTATCGCTTGGCGACATGGGCAGCGCGCCCGCGCCGGGGCCGGAAGATTTCGACGCGGCGGGAGGATATATCATCCCCGGCTTCATCGACGCGCACTGCCACACGGGTTTGTACATCTACGACATCACGGAAACGACCGAGCCCGTCACGCCGCAGATGCGCATCATGGATTCCATCGAATCCGGCAACCTGGACTTTGCGGACGCCGTGCGCGCGGGCATCACTGCCGGGGCGATCTCCCCCGGCAGTTCCAACCTGATCGGCGGCGAGATCGCGCTTTTGAAATTCGCGGGCCGGACCGTCGAGGAGATGTACGTCCGCGCCTGCGGCATGAAGGGCGCGCTCGGCGCGAACCCTACCGAGACGCACGGGCGCGAGGCCAAGGGCATCCCCTACACGCGCATGGGGAGTGCGGCGCTGCTGCGCGACGCCTTCACGCGCGCGCGGCGCTACGAAAAAGCCAAAGCCGAGGGCTGCATAGAAGAGGCGGATGCCAAGCTCGAGGCGCTGCTGCCGGTAATCCGCAGGGAGCTGCCCATGCACTTCCACGCGCACCGCTCGGACGACATCATGACGGCCGTGCGCATCGCAAGGGAGTTCGACATCCGCTGCGTCGTCGTGCACGCGACGGGCGGCCATGTCGTCGCGGACAAGCTCGCCGAGGCGAAAGTGCCCGCGATACTCGGGCCCATCCTCTTCCCCAACTGCAAGCCCGAAATGGACGAGGGCGAGGCCGCGAACATCATCGCGCTCGAGCGCGCGGGCGCGGACTTCTGCTTCGGCACGGACGCGCAGGTCATCCGCGGCATGGACCTGCCCACAAGCGCTGCCATCGCCATTTCCTCCGGGCTCGATGAAATGCGGGCGCTGCGCGCGCTGACCTGCGACGCGGCGCGCATCCTCGGCGCCTCGGACCGGCTCGGCTCGCTCCTGCCAGGCAAGGACGCGGACATCGCGGTGTTCGACGATTTCCCGCTCAGCTACACGGCGCATGTAAAGGCCACATTCATCGACGGCGTCAGAAGATATTAGAGCGGGCCATTCGCATCAAATCAGATTCGGACAAAACATTTAGTTGACTATGCAACTAATATCGCATACAATAAGGTGCAGAAAAGGATGGTGGAAGAATGCCCGGTTCATTGAGGGACATCACCAAGATCGGCCGCACGGTGCGGCGGTATGCCGACCAGGCCGTCAGCGCCAGCGGCGTGACCTATGCGGAATACGAGTGCCTGCATTTCATCCGGCACAATCCGGGCACGAATCAGGAGAAGCTGTGCGCCTGGCTCAACGTCGACAAGGCGGCCGTCGCGCGCATGGTCGCGAACCTCGAGGCCAAGGGGTATCTTTGGCGCGAGGCGGGCGTCGCGGACAAGCGCGCCAAGCTCCTGTATGTGACGGAGCTGGACGGGCAGATCAAGCAGGCCGCCGAGGCTGCGGAACTGCGCTTCTACAACTGGCTCATAGAGGACCTCAATCCCGAGGAGCTAGGCGTTTTCTTCAAGGTGCTGCACGAGATCTACGAGCGCTCCAAGCATGCGGGCAAGCATGGCTTCGAGGACGTCAGCGAGGACTGAACGCGGCATCCCCCTTGCGTTACGGGCTGAATTCGATTCCATCAACATCAAGTCAAGGAGGAACTGTCCCATGGAAGACCTAGTCAAAAAGCCGAAACTGGACGCCAAGGCGAAAAGCGTCATTGCCGTGGTCGTCATGTTCGGCATCATCAGTTGTTTTGGCGACGTGATTTACGAGGGCGGCAGGAGCGCCAACGGCCAGTATTTCAACCTGCTCAGCATCAGCGCGACAAAAGTAGGCATTATCTACGGCATCGGCGAGTTCCTGGGCTACGCGCTGCGCCTGCTCTCCGGCCGCATTTCGGATAAAACGGGCAAGCATTGGGTGCTCATCTTCATCGGTTACGGCACGCTGTGCGTCGTGCCCCTGATGGGCCTCACCACCAACTGGTCGATCCTGTGCGCGCTGGTGCTGTTCGAGCGCATCGGCAAAGCCCTGCGCAACCCGCCAAAAGACACCATCCTCTCCCAGGTCGCGGAAAACCACGTGGGCACGGGCTTCGTGTTCGGCCTGCAGGAAGCGCTCGACCAGCTCGGCGCGTTCGCCGGCCCGATGGTGTTCACGCTCGTGTTCCTCCTCTCCGGCAGGAACGACGCCGCGGCCTATCAGCTCGGCTATAAAATATTGATCTTTGCCTTCGTGCTCGTGATGGCCTCTGTCTACGTCGCGTATCGCCGCGTGTCCAAGTATAACCTCACCCGCGAGGATACCATCGACCGTGGATCGGATAAGCTCACGCCGGTCTTCTGGATTTACTGCGTGTTCGCCTTCCTCTCGACGTTCGGCTTCGTGGCGTACAGCATCATCGGCTTCCACCTCAAGGATAAGGCCGTCATGCCGGATTCGCAGATCACCCTCATGTACTCCATCGCCATGATCGTGGACGCCATAATGGCCATGATCATCGGCAAAATCTACGACGTCATCAAAAAGAAGCGCAATAACAAGAAGGCGGGCCTGCTCACGCTGATCTTCATCCCCTTCGCGACGCTGACTCTCCCCTTCCTCACGCTCGGTGAGAACAGGTGGCTTGTGGTCGCCGGATTCGTGATGTTCGGCATCATCATGGGCGCGCACGAAACCATCATGCGCTCCGCCATCGCGGATATCACATCCTTCCGCAAGCGCGGCACGGCCTACGGCATCTTCAACTGCGCCTACGGCCTCGCATTCCTTGCGGGCAGCAGTCTCATGGGCTGGATGTACGACCATGTGAGCGTCTCCGCTATCTGTAGTCTGGTCGTCGCAATCGAGGCCGCCGCGCTCGTCGTCTTCTTCGTGATGCGGCGCAGCGTCAACAAGGTGGAACCGCCGCAGGCGCCCGCGATTTCGGCAGCCCCGCAGGCATAAACACGGACGGGCCGATATGGAATCGGCCCCTATCTACCGCCAACACACGCCCGCACGCGATGCGCGCGCGGACAAAAAAGCGCCGGTCCCGCACTGTCCGGCGCTTTTCTTATGTGGGAGAACGCAATAATTTCCGGATAATAACGGCAATATATGACAAGGGTTTCCAGAATCCCCTTGCTTCGGGCAGGGGGATTCGGTATATTTAGGGTGACCGACACAGTTTGAGGTTTATTGTATGACACTTGATAAACAAATGAGGAGCAATACATATGAAAACCTGTGTAAAATGCGGCAAAAAAGGCTTTTTTCTCTGGTTAAGTAAAAGCGGCTACTGTAAAAGATGTGTACAAGTAATTTTCGAAGAACAAGAACAAGCGGCGAAAGCGGCCGCGGAAATGCAAAAAAAACACGAAAACACAGTATATAAAGAAGTGGTTCGGCTATATGCAGCTCTTCCTAAAAACAAGTATGACATTACTCCCGAAATGATGCTCAACATAGACGAGCATATTCAAGCCTACGACGACTTAATACTGTTTTTGGATGAAAGATGTCGCAACGAAGCTTTTCTTAGGCAGTTCAAGAAAAATGGCACATGTGAAAACAGGCTGTATTGGACTAATAACGATTTAGGGCGAATCTTGTTTCACAATACAACTCCAAACGATTATATCGACTCTGAAATCAAAGATATTCAAACGCATAGGTATAGGCTTGTTCAAGCAGCAAATGCGACGAACAATTTCGAAATTACTTTTGCCAATATCCTGCGCGCTGACATCGCGACGGAAGAAAATGCCGAACCGTATAAACTGTCCGATATAGAGTGGCCCGAGTTCAAATCACGGTTAGTTACTTCAAGAACGCCTAAGGGCAGCGTTTGTGATTATTTTGTCATTGATGTTGAAACAACTGGTCTGAATCCGAGGAATAACGAAATCATACAACTATGTGCTGTAAAATTCGAGGACTTTTGGCCCGTCGGCGCATACTGTACATACATTAAACCTCGAAAGAAGCTCAATTCGAAAGCACAGGAGATTAACAAAATCACATGGGATGACGTAAAGGATGCTCCATATATCGAGCAAGTAATTAAAGACTTCGATGTATTTGTAGGCTCGAAGGCACCAATTGTTGGACATAATGTTGTTTTTGACTGCGGATTTTTATATGCAGCTGGCTCGAAAGCAATTAACCCAAAGCGAAAGTATTACGATACCTGTGCGTTATCAAAAAAGACATATGATCTTGATAATTATAGCTTATCGAATATTTGTAAAAGCGAGTTTCATATTATGCGCACTATTACGCATGATGCACTGTCCGATAGCCTTTTTTGTGGAATTTTGTATGCTGATATCTGCAACAGGATAATAGCGTAAGGTGGTTAAAAACCGGCAAAATAACCCGGCTCCCTCGCTGGCAGAGGACGGCGAACCAGAGGGCATTTTAGCCATAGAAAGCTTTCAGTACCAGCACAATAGCAATTTAGGGAAATCGTGTCAAGCGCAGCATCATAGGCAGTTGTGTTTTTTCGTGCGAATAAGAACAAAAAAGCTAGATTCTCTCTAGCTTTTTTTGGTCGGGGCGAGGTGATTTGAACACCCGGCCTTTTGGTCCCGAACCAAACGCGCTACCAAACTGCGCTACGCCCCGAAAAAATGGAGCCAACACAGGGACTCGAACCCTGGACCTGCGCATTACGAATGCGCTGCTCTACCAACTGAGCTACGTTGGCCCGACGCATGTGCGTCAACGATTTTAGATTATAGCATAGACTTCGGTTGATGTCACTAGTTTTTTGATAAATTACGGCTGCTCAATCATACACCCTGCAGCCCGCCGCGGCCCGCGTCGATCACGATCCGGGCTGCCTGTTCTGCCGGATCGCCCGTGGCGAGCTGCCGTGCAAGAAGGTGTACGAAGACGAGGACATTCTCGCCTTTCACGACATCCATCCCGCTGCGCCGGTGCATTTCCTGATCATCCCCAAGCGCCACCTGGTCAATCTGTACGACGC
This sequence comes from Clostridia bacterium, assembly GCA_033813015.1. GTDB lineage: Bacteria > Bacillota > Clostridia > Christensenellales > CAG-138 > Phil1. Next base: position 9,385 of record JAPXSN010000054.1, read on the forward strand.
CGACGAGTCCGAAGCGCCGCTGCTTGGGCGGCTTTTCGGCTTGTGCGGGCGGCTGGCCCGGGAGCAGGGCGCTGTCGACGGCTTTCGCACGACGGTGAACACCGGCCGGGTCGGCAGGCAGGAGGTGTATCATCTTCACATCCATGTGATCGGT
>JAPXSN010000055.1:0-9245 GCA_033813015.1 Clostridia bacterium
TGGAGGCGGTGATACGCAGGCTGTGCGGCACCGTTCGCACCCTGACACTCGACGCCAAACGCGTCGCATCCATCACACATAGAGACTGGATTTATAATGCGTTAATGTTTTAAATTAGTATAAGATTTCAATTCAACGGCTCGCCTTCGGGCGGGCTATTTTTTTGTCAAAATGAAATCGTTAAATTATGCACACCCCTGACCCTCAAAAGGGGTTTCAATTTTAACGATTTGAAAGCCATCATAGCGGAAAACCGCAACGGTTCAGGTCAAGTATCCTCCGAAAATACCTTTTTAATATAACCAACTATTGCTACAAGTCAAAAAGCACAAAGCCCGAAAGTGGCTCAAACATGGCACTTTCGGGCAAAACAAAAACCACCTACCCGACAAACATAGTTTATCAATAGATGGTGTTTGATTTGGTAGCGGCGACTGGATTCGAACCGGTGACACTTCGGGTATGAACCGAATGCTCTGGCCAACTGAGCTACGCCGCCATAGCTGATGCGCACATCTTGCGGTGTGCGCATCCATTTGGTTGCGGGGGAAGGACTTGAACCTACGACCTCCGGGTTATGAGCCCGACGAGCTACCAACTGCTCTACCCCGCGACGTTGCCGCTTTGCGGCAAAGAAGATAATATCACAACGGCCGGATGGGGTCAAGTGTTTTTTAGGGCGCAATCCCGTAGCAGTCCGGCTCCGGCGTCGCCTTGGGCATCAGGCGCGTGCGCAACGCGTCGTCGGGCGGAAAATCGTCTTTGATGATAACCGTTGTGCCGGTGCAAAGGTATAAATAGACCCACTGCGCGTCGTCCGGCGCGAGGCGGATGCAGCCGTGCGAAGCGGGTGTGCCCAGTTTCCAGAACTCCTCCTCAATGAGCGTGCGGTCATCCCGCTCGAGATAAGGGACGGAATGGAAATAGATGCTGCCCCTGATCTGCGTCCAGTACTGCGCGTATAATTTGAAATTGACGAAATAGGCGAAACGCTTCTTATCCTCACCCATCTTGAAGGTGCCGCGCGGGCTGCGGTCGGTTTCCTCGATGCCGGAGGAGCAGATCATCTCGCGTACGAGCATGGTGTAAGCGCCGTCCGCGTCGCGTTCATAGATCATGACGGCTTGATTTACGAGGTCGACAACGGCGAGGAATTTATTGGGGTCGGAATTGAGCTTCTCCTCCTCAGGATAGCGTCCGCCCTCGTGCGCGCGCAGGCTTTTGGGCGCGAGCGGATACGCCTCGCTGCGGAATGGGGTAGGTTCGGGCGTGGGAGTCGGCTCCGGGGTCGGGAAGGGCGTGGGGGTGGGCGAAGGCGTCGGACTCGGCGGCGGGGTGGGCGGGGACGCCGGGTCGAGCGTGGCGGCGAGCGTTACCTCAACATAGGTTGAAGAGGACGGCAAAGCTTCGCCCGGCGCATGGACATATCCCATGCAGGCGGCAAACAGCGCCGCGGATAGCGTTATCATTGAGATGAGCAATGTCTTTTTTGCGTCGCGCAAGTCCATATATGCTCCTAAGCGTCATTCCAATTATTGTAACACGGATAGCCGAGGCGATTCAACCCGCCTTTCGGCCCCGCACTTTTGCCGCACGGGTTACATAACTTATGTATAGATAGCGCGGTTTGTCGCGTAATAACGGCTGAGGTAAAAATGGTATGAGAATATTAAGACGCGGCGATACGGGCAGCGACGTGAGGGTCGCGCAAACGGCGCTCGTCCGCGCGGGCTACGATCCCGGCGCGGTCGACGGCGTGTTCGGCGCCAAAACCGAGAGCGCCGTGATCCAATTCCAGGGCACGGTTGGATTGACGCAGGATGGAATCATCGGCCCCAACACATGGGCGTATCTCGAACCCTTCGCGATGGAGCCGAACCCCGAAGTGCTGCGCATAGGCAGCCGGGGCGAGATGGTCCGGGCGCTGCAGACGGCGCTCAAGGCTGCAGGCTTCGATCCGGGGGCGATCGACGGAGTATTCGGTGCAAAAACAAAAGCCGCGCTCACAGCCTTCCAGAAGGCAAAGGGCATCCCCGCGACGGGCGTCGCCGACGCGATCACCTGGCTCGTCATCGCGCCGTACATCGACTATACGAATGTAGTGCTCCGGCGCGGCAGCGCGGGCATGTATGTGATGATACTCCAGAGCGCACTCGTCAATGCCTGCTTCAACCCCGGCGTGATCGACGGTGTATTCGGGGCGAACACGCTCGCGGCCGTGATCGCTTTCCAGAAGGCCAAGGGCCTGATTGCGGACGGCATCGTCGGCCCCAAGACATGGGCCGCGCTCAAGCCCTACATCACGGGCAAGGTGGTACCCTACACCGTGAAGGCGGGCGATACGCTCTATGCCATCGCGGCGGCGTACCACACGACGGTGAGCGACATCCTGACGCTCAACCCGCGCGCGGACCCCAACCGAATCTATCCGGGCGAGGTGCTCTACATCCCGGTGAACAGCTGCTCCACCAATCCGGGCAACCCGGGCACAGGCGGCGGCACGAATCCCGGCGGAAACCCCGGCGGTTCAAACCCCGGCGGTTCAAATCCCGGGTGTTGAAAAAGCCAAAAAGACCGGCGTCAACGGCTGTCACAGAGAACTGCACTTGCGCAATGAGTTGCGCAGGTGCAGTTGATTAAAGCGGCCTTGATATGCAGTAACTTTGACTGGCGAGAAACGAACTTAATTAAGAAAACATCCGGTTGACCACCGTTGTGCAGCCGGTTGCGATCGAGCGGCTTTGCTTTTTATGTTGTTTGGATATCGTATCGCAACCTTTAGAAAAAATAATGCTATGCGAAAATGCAAGGCATTGTATTTATATTCTACCGATTATATAATGGGTTCATCATAAAAACCTACATGATTTGGCTATAGCCACAGGTCGGGCACAGGAAGAGCTGCAAGATAATTTATAAGGAGCTTCGGCCATGAAAAAGATGATGATTGTGGCGCTGGCGGCGGCGTTGCTGCTCGTTCTTCCCGTTCAGTCCGTGTCCGCGGCGTCGGATTTTTCGTTGGCGCAGGGGGAGATTAGCGGCAATTATCTTGATAACGCTTTGCTGAAGGAATTCTTTAAGAATGTTAAGATTGAAGCAAGCTTTTCCCAGCAGCAACAGAAGTATACGTTATCCGGAACTGCCCAGGTTGAATCACTTCAATATGAATACCCGGATGGCAATGATCGTTATGTCGGAACGGATAAGGGAAATGGTACTATCACAGGTGAATATGATCCGTTGACGGGCGGATTTTACGGTCAATTGCATTATGAAGCAAAATTCAGCGGTGCTGTGGGTAGCTCCACATTAACGGCGACAGTATCTTATGTTGATTGTGATTTTACCGGGATTGCGAACACCGGGGATACAAACGTATTGCTTTCGTATATTGGAAAAGATCTTAACAAAGATAAAGATGTGGCTTATACCGTAACATTTACAGTTCAAGGGGTATTACCATTTACACAAGTTACTGCGGAGCCAACCGAGGAACCGGCAGAAACCGAGGAACCGGAGGAAACCGAGGAAACGGAACTCCCCGATTCGGGTGCAGCGTTCAGCGACCTCAGCGGCCAGGTGGAGGTGTTAATCCCGACTGGGTATGACGCCAATGGCGAACCGGTCTATGATTCTGAAGATGACGAAGATGCAAACTGGACGTTTGCCAAGCTGGATATGCCGCTTCCGGTAGGAACAAAAATTAAAACGTCGGATAGAAGTTCGGTCATACTGTCCTTCGCCGACATGACTACATTTGTTATGAAGCCGGAATCGCAGATTATATTATCACCGCCGACAGCTATGGATAGTCAATTTAAGTTGCTCGTTGGAAACCTGTGGGTAAACGTCAAAAAGATGCTGAAGGACGGCTCCATGGACATCGAGATGTCGCAGGCCGTCGCGGGCATCAAAGGCACGACGTTCGTGCTGGAGGAGGACGGCGAAACCTCCATCTTGAAAGTGATCGAGGGAATGGTGGAGTTCACGTCTAAGGTCACCGGCGAGTCGATATTGGTCGAGGGCGGCGAAACGGTGAGCGCGACGGAGGACGGCCTCGGGGAAGTCGGGAAATTCGACGTGAACGCGGAGATGGCGGGCTGGGCGGCATACGGGGCGAAAACGCCCTCGGAGGGCTTCCCGCTCTGGGCGATCCTTACGATCGGCGCAGGCGTGGCGCTTATAGCGGTCATCGTGGTCATCGCCGCCGCGTCGCGCCGGAAAAAACGTGCCGCGGCAGCGCAGCCTGCGTATGCACAGGGCATATATCCGCCGCCCGCGCAAAACCCGAAATCTACGGTTCAAAACGCCTTTTGCGCCAACTGCGGCGCGCCGCTCGCGCCGGGCGCACGCTTCTGCGCAAACTGCGGCGGGAAGTGCTGAAAACAAAAACTGCACACCAACAGATCCCGAATATCGACAGGAGGATACTGCCATGACAAAACGGTTTATCGCAATGTTGCTGCTGGCAATCATCTTTACAACGCTCCCGGCCTGTGCATTTCTGGGTCTTCGTCCCGTGCAGAGCGCCGGAGTCGGTTCGCAAAGCGGAGTGGAGAGCGTTTCCATAACGCGCCCCCTTGCGGACCCGGAACTGCAGGATATGAACGCGGCGGCCGCAATGGCTGTCCGCCTATATGTGGAGGCCCGCATAAAAACAGACGCTTTCGTAGCGGCTGACTTTCCGGCAATGACCGCCGGCGCGACGGCTCAAATGATCGATGAGCTGGTCACGCTATGGGATGACGTGTCAGACCGGACATCATTCATCCAAAACAAAATAGCCGCAATGAAGAATATGCAAAACGGTTTGACGGCAAAACATCTGAGCGCTTGCGCAGGGAAATTATCAGCCAGCAGCATGGCAGAAAGCACATTTGACCCGAAAACCTGGGCCGAGAACTTCACAAAGCAGTACGATTCCATCAAAGGCGCCAATACGATAAAGCAGCTTGCCGCCCAGTTGGGCACGGATGCCAAGGAAGCATACTCACAATTGACGCTCGCGCAGGATATTATTCGCAGTGGAGCCGCGGAGGATGCCGCTTATTATGATAAACTGACGAAGATAGCCCAAGCCACAAAGACTGCATGTAAGGTCGGTTTGTTTGTCACCGCCACGATTGCCACCGGAGGCGGTACGTTGGGAACTCTCGCGGCAAGCAGCATGACGCTGGGTCAGGCGGGCGCCGTAATCGTCGGCGGTACCGACTGCATCGTGGATGTCGCAACCACCGGAAGTACGATTATTTTGGGTGAAGGCAGCCAAGTCACTGTGGCAGCTGAAGGTCTTAAGGAAAAACTTGCCCCGGTGTCGGCAGTAGTAGGTCTTGTGACGTTCAATTCCTCATCCTCCGGTGAGCAAATCTCTTATATTGGTGAGACATTGTCCGATTGGCTTTCTGAGGGAAAAATACTCGGAATCAAAGTGACGGGCAATTCTGACGGCGCAACTGTAATGGCCAACGCGATTACCACGGCGGGCATGACCCCGCAGCAGCTTGCCCAAGAACTCCAGAAAGCCGGCTTTGTTGCTCCCCCGGACGCGGCACAGCAGACGGGCGCGCCTACCCAGAGCGCAGCAGCCACGCCTGTAGCACCCACCGCCAAAACTCCTGTACCTACCGGCGAAACCGCAACACCGCCTGCGTCTTCGGCGCCGCCTTCCGGCGATAAGTTGCTTTCCGATGAGGAACTGAGCGGCACCTATAGCGTAACGGTGGATAACGGCACGGGCACGAGGTCATATGAAGCGAAAGTCCATTTCGCAGCAGGCACGGCAACCATTGAAGTCGAAGGCGAGGACACTTTAACCTTTACCGTTTCGGGCAACACCATCACCACGCATTTGGGCTCCCCGATCAACGCCGACATGGTTATTACATTCAGCAAAGAAGGGGATACGATCGTTGGCAGGGGAAGCATGATCGTATCGGTCAGCGGAGGGGCGAGCGTTGAAATGAAATATGTGTATATAAAGACTAATTAACTTCATTGGTGCAATTGAGAATCCCCGTAGAGCCAAGGCAAAAGGCACTTGGCTTTTTGCCTTGGCTTTATCGCTATCCGTAAAATCCGCATGCGCCTTTAGCTTTTTGCAGGCCATGCCATACGGCTACTCCATCTTATCCACATCCGCCTTTTCGACGTCGTAGTAGATATCATGCTTAAAACGGCTTTCGAGCAGCACCCGCGCCGCGTCGCCCGAGAGCGTATCGCGGAGGAAATCCGCGTCGCCCTGCTCGAGCTGCCCTTGCGCCTCGGCGCGCGCGAGCACGCTTTTAGCGACGATGGCATCGAGGTTGAGCAGAGAAAGCGCGAAGTAAAACGCCGCGAACGTGCCCGCCGCGAGGCGAAGCAGCTTCAGCTTGGGGACGTACAGCTTCGCGCCGCAAAGCCCGATGAGCACAAAGAGGAACAGCATAAACCAGAAGGGAAGTATGCGGTAGATTGTGAGGCCGTAGGCATCGATGTACATCACGAGCCGCGCCATGGCGCTCGCGAGCAGCATGACGGTCGCCGCGAGGAGCGCGAGCATCAAAGCGCGCAGGGATTTGCCATCCGGCGTGAACGTGACGCAGAGCGCGAAGGCCGCGAGGTTGATGGCAGCGACGAAGCACAGCTCCGAGAAGCCCTGCACGGCGTATTCGGAATAGGTGAGCTCCGCGGGCAGGCCCGCGAGTCCCGTGAGATACGTGAACTGGAACGCGGCGAAGATGGCGTAGATGCCAAGCAGCACGCCCATTGCCGCGGCGACGCCCGCGCCGTTGAAGCGCTTTTCGTAGGGCTCGGCCCGATGCGGCTTCTGCTCATACGCCTGATGGAAGATGAACGAATAGAACAGCGCGGCAATGACGAGCGCGAAGATGATGCGGAGCACCGTCGGCCCGAGGCGGATGTCGCGGAACACTTCCTCCAGAACGGCGCGTATGGCGGCATCCGCGGAAATCAGGAGCGGCACCACGACGAGCGCGAGCATCACGCCGATAAACAGGCCGGCACGCACGGCACGCCTCTTTTCGTCGGCCTCCTTTTTGGCGAACGCGCCGCCAAGCGCGCCGAAGAAGCGCCCGAGGCTCGCGAACGGCGCCACGAAGAAGCCGCAGACATACGCGAGTATGTAGCCGCCCTGCCGCTCGCTGGGTACGAGCGCCGTGCACTCGACGGCATGGAGCATAAGCACAAGCGGGATGGTGAGGAAGTTGAGGAAGTTCAAATTCTGCTCCTCATAAACGAGGTAGCGCGCCATCAGCCACAGCGCAAGGAAAGCCAGCAGCCACGCGACGGGCTTTTTCGAGGATGTTTTCCATGTGACGGCGTAGAAGCCCGCGAGATACGTGAGCCAGAACGCCGCGTAACGAAGCCCTGTTTCGCGAAGCGTGGCTTCGTCGATTTTATCCCCGAAAAGCACCCACGAAAACACCGCGCCCAGCGCCAGCACCGCGAGCAACAGCCATTTCTGCGCGCAGGTATAAATGCGCTTTTCTATCTTTTGCGGCCCTTTCGTTTCGTAAAACCCTTGTTCCCCGTTCATGCGCCCTTTTCCTCCTCCGGCAGATACTCGAGTATGTCGGCCACCTGGCAGTCGAGTATGCGGCAGATGGCATCCAGCGTCGAAAAGCGGATGGCCTTGCCCTTATTGGTTTTGAGAATGGACAGGTTCGCCTGGGTGATGCCCAGCGCGTCCGCGAGCTCGCCGGAGGTCATCCTGCGCCGGGCGAGCATCACATCGAGATTGACACGGATCATAGCCTCGCCCTCCTTTCAGATGGTCAGTTCGTTCTCGCGCTTGTAGGCGACATCCTTGCCGAACACCTCCGCGAGCACCAGCGCGAACAGGCCGGAAAGCACCATCACAAGGGCGGATACCGCGGTCATGGGCGTGAAGAATACGAAGCACTTGGCGAGAAACAGCACCCCCGCCGCCTCCGCCGCAACGCCCATGCGAAGGAACGCTTTAACGTTCCTTTCAACGAAAGGATCCTTGGCGACCGTCTACACCACGAGCAGCAGCTCAAAGAGCACCCACAGCGCGAGCAGCGCCGCGAGCACAAGGAAACCGTAGAACAGCCCGAACGCCTCGCCCGCGCCGTAATATTCCCGAAAGAACTGGGCTACGCTCGGCGAAGTGAATATCCGAACCAAACAAAAGAGCACAAAGGCGGCAAGCAGGTACAAGAGCGCCTGCAGCGCGATTGCGAGCGTGTTTTTCTTCATACTTTGCCCTCCACGTGTTTCAGTTGCGTCCAGAATAGCACAACCGTTATCGTATTTCAATATCATTTTTTTGATTATCGATAAATTCATGCATGGGACACATCAAAATCGCAAACTTCGTGCAACAATACGGTGAACGTCGTTCACAACGGCGGAAGTTTTTGCTATAATGCGCTCAAAGGGGTGATTTAAATGTCCGGGAGTTCTCTTAATTCATTATTTTATTACGGGTCGGACAGCATACTTTTCATCGCGGTCATCGCGGTGGCGATCCTCGGCATGATCGCGAGCGCGCGCGTGAACAGCATCTTCAACAAATACGCGAAAATGCGCGCGAAGATCGGCCTGCCCGCCAGCGATGTGGCGCAGAAGCTCCTCTACGCGGGCGGCAGCAGCGCCCAACTCACGCAGGTCGGCGGCCAGCTCACCGACCATTACGACCCCAAGAACAACACCGTGGGCCTCTCGCAGTCGGTCTACAACGAATCCTCGGTCGCGGCGCTCGCGGTCGCGGCGCACGAGATAGGCCACGTCATGCAATATCAGGAAGGGTACGGGCCCATACGGCTTCGCAATTCCCTTTTGCCCGTGGCGAAAATAGGCTCCAGCGTCGCGCCGTGGCTGGTGCTTCTGGGCGTGTTCATGGGCAGCTTCGGCCTCGCGAGCTTCGGCGCATGGTTGTTCGCGGGCATACTGCTCTTCCAACTTGTGACTCTGCCCGTCGAGCTCAACGCCTCGCGGCGCGCGCTCGATATGCTCACCGCCGGCGGCTATATCGATACCTACGACGAGGAGGCCGCCGCGCGCAAGGTGTTGAACGCGGCCGCCGCCACCTACGTCGTCGCCGCGCTGGCATCGTTCGTGTCGTTTCTCAGGCTCCTGATGATGGCGAACAGGACCAGAAGGAGATAAGCCAAGCATCGCGATTTCAGCCGATGGCGGCGCTAACCCGCAAAGAGCCGTCCTTATCTTGCAATCAGCTTGCGTCAAACAATACGGGCGGCCGCGAGGCCGCCCGTTTTGTTTAC
>JAPXSN010000056.1:0-9020 GCA_033813015.1 Clostridia bacterium
CTGCCGTTTTCCTTTATTCTACCATATTTAAACGAGGAATTCTTGCGCTTACGCGCTAAAATTCCTCGTCCTATCACTGGGTTTTTAGAGGTGGCCAATTGTCCGTTGTCAGCTATTTAAAAGTTTTTCTGCCGCCGCGAGCCTTACGCAGATGCACAGCGCCTCGGCAGCCTCGTGAAGCTCCGCCTCGGGCGGGAAGCTCGGCGCGATGCGAAGGTTGCAGTCTTTCGGGTCGAGGCCGTAGGGGAAGGTCGCGCCCGCGCCCGTCATGACCACGCCCGCGTCCTTCATGAGCGCATGCACGCGCTTGGCGCAGCCGTCCATCACGTCGAGGCTGATGAAATAGCCGCCCTTGGGCTTGTGCCAGCGCGCCACGCCGAGTCCGGCAAGCTCGCGCGCAAGCGCGTCCGCCACAATGTCGAACTTAGGCTTCATGAGCGCCGCGTGCCTTTTCATGTGCGCGAGCGTGGTGGCTTTATCCTGAAGGAAGAGCACGTGTCGAAGCTGGTTGAGCTTGTCATAACTTATGACCTGCGCCGTTATGAGCTTTTTCATATACGCCATGTTGGCCTCGCTGCACGCGAAGCATGCGACGCCCGCGCCGGGAAAGGTGATCTTCGACGTGGAGGCGAACTCGAACACCATGTCCGGATTGCCCGCCTGCGCGCACGCGAAGAGAATGTCGCGCAAGGGCACATAATCCCCCTCGAACTCGTGGATGCAATAGGCGTTATCCCACATGATGACGAAGTCCGGCGCGGCGGGCTTGAGCGCGGCAAGGCGGGCTATAACCCTGTCCGAATACACGATGCCCGTGGGGTTGGAGTATTTGGGCACGCACCAGATGCCCTTGACCTCCGGATTGGCCGCAAACTCCTCGACGACGTCCATGTCCGGACCCTCGTCGGTCATGGGCACGTTGATCATCTCCATGCCGAAGGTCTCGCAGATGGTGAAATGCCGGTCATATCCGGGCACGGGGCAGAGGAACTTCACGCGCTCGAGTTTGCTCCACGGCTTTTCGGAGCGGAGCAGCCCATGCGTATACGCCTTGGCGATGATGTCGTACATCTGATTCAGGCTCGCGTTGCCCGCAGCGAACACTTGTGAGGATTTCACGCCGAGAATTTCGGCAAACAGCCTTTTGCATGCGGGCAGGCCGTCGATGGCGCCGTAGTTGCGCGCGTCGATGCCGTCCGTTTCGCAGTCCCCGTTCTCGGGCAGGCGCAGCAGTTCGTTGGATAGGTCGAGCTGCGCCTTCGCGGGCTTCCCGCGGGACATGTCGAGTCTAAGCCCTTTCGCCTTGCATGCCTCGTAGTCGCTCAGCGCGTTTAGATAAAACTGCTCCAGCTCTTTGCGGGAATATTCGGCCAAACGCATATGTTACCCCCAAAAATGAAATCCATAAATCAATTATATGTCGTAATCACACGAAAGTAAACAAAGCGTGCAAGAAATCCTTCAAAAGCGCGCGTTTGCATCGCCGCGAGCCAAATGGTAAAATCATAGAGTCCATAGGGAGGCTGTCAATATGAAATCTGTCGAAATGCTCCGGGAAATGATCGCTGCCTCGCAGTACATCGTGTTTTTTGGCGGCGCGGGCGTGTCAACGGAAAGCGGCATACCGGATTTTCGCAGTGACGAAGGGCATTTCGCCGCCATTCGCCGCTTCGGAGAGCCGCCCGAAACGCTGCTGTCCCACGAGTACTTCATGGCGAAGCCGGAAAAGTTTTACGAATATTATATGTCCGCGCTGCTCGCGACGGACGCTAAACCCAACCGCGCGCATCTGGCGCTCGCCAAACTTGAGGGGGAAGGCAAGCTCAAGGCCGTCGTCACGCAAAACATCGACGGGCTGCATCAAGCCGCGGGCAGCAAAAGCGTATATGAGCTGCACGGCGGGATCGCGCGCAGTTTCTGCGTGGCCTGCGGCAGGGAATACGGCGTTGAGCACATCAAAAACAGCCCCGGCGTGCCGCTCTGCGGCTGCGGGGGCGTCGTCAAGCCGGATGTCGTGCTTTACGGGGAAGGGCTGGATGAGGGTGTGCTGCGCGGCGCGATTGGGCACATTCAAAAGGCCGATATGCTCATCGTCGGCGGCACATCTCTCGTGGTGTATCCTGCGGCGGGGCTTGTGGATTACTTCCGGGGCGGGAGGCTCGCGCTCATCAACCGGAGCGAAACGCCATATGACTACCGCGCAACTCTCGTCATCCGCGCGCCCATCGGGGAAGTCCTGGGGGAAGCTGCTGGGGTATCATTCTCCGCTTCATCAAACGAATTGCCGTAGGGGCGGATTCCATATCCGCCCGCAGCCGAGGGGCCGGAGGTTTAAGGGGGACGATATGGAATCGTCCCCTACTTCATCGCTTCAACGTAGATATAGAACTCGCCCGTCGTGCCGTCCTCATACTGCGCCTCGCAGGTGAACATCCACACGGGCAGATAGTAGCCCTGCGAGCTGTTGGCCATGTAGATGATGCGGCAACCCTGTATGCGCGCGCTCGATGCGGGCGCGAAAAGCGTATACGCGCAGTCCCCGGAGGCGATCTTCTCATACGCCTTTTTCTGCGAGATGATGTTGACGACGGTGCTCGCGAGTACATCCCCGTCGTAGCGACGGATCTTGGCGACGGTGTCCCCGGCGCGTATGCTGACCACCAGCGTGGAAGAACCCACGATAGGCATGCCGTTCACCGCGGTTGAAAGGTAGACTTCGTAGCCGTCGAAGGCGCCGTTGTCTGCCTTGTGCTCGACGATATCCGTCGCTTCAAACAGATCTACCGTCATCAGCCCCTGGCCCGCGAAGAACGCGAAGGCGGCCTCCCTTGCGCTCTGCTCGGTGGGCGGCGCGCCGGACGGCACGGCGTTGAATTCGTAGGCCCAGCTTCCGCTCTCGGTGAGGGTGAGCCGTGCGGCGTCATCCTCGGCGGCATAGGTGCCTTCCTTCTGGACGACTTCTCCCGTTATGCCGAGCTTTTCGGCAAGCTCTTTGGCCCTGTCTGCGGGGGATGCCGTGGAGGGGATGTAGATGTTCGCGCGGCCCGCATCTGAGGAAAGCTCGCACTCGAGCGTGACGGCGGCAGGCAGCGGGGTGTCGCTCTCGAAGAACTGCACGGGCGCGTAGGCCTCGCCGTAGTCAAACACCATCACGAGCGCGATGCCGAAGTAGACCGCGGCGAACAGCAGCATCGCCGCGATGTTGCGCTTGCGAAGCGGCACGGGCAGGCTCAATCTGTCCAGAGGCAGGCGCTTTTTCAAGAGGTTTGCGAGTATGGTGTAGACCGCGGCGCCCGTCGCGCAGCCGATGCCCGCGTAGACGTATTCGTCCGTCACAAAGCTCATGCCGTTGAACAGGGGATACACGTTATACGCCAGCGAGGCCGTTACGCCTACGACAAACGCCCAGAAGAGCCCTGCGCGCGGGAACGCCGGCATCAGCAGCAGCCCTGCGAACGCGAAGGGCACGGCGAAGGAAACGAGATCCCGAAGGATGGACGCATACCCGTACTCGCGAAGGCTTATGATTTTATAGAAGGGGATGAACGCGTCCACAGCCTGTCCGGCATTGCCGCGCTTTAGAAGGAACGCCGCGTATAGCGCGAGCATGAAGAGCGCGGCGTACAGCACGCCGAACGCGCCCTCGCCCTTGCTCCTGGCGCGAAAACACAGCACGACGCCTGCGACGAGCAGTATGGCGAATATGACAAAGGGATATATATCGAACAACGCGACCTCCGCAACCAGTGTTAATCGTTTATTTGCATGACATTATACCTTTATTTGCGATATTATGCAAATGAAGATTGTATGGCACATTTTGCATGAAATGCGAAATATACTTGTATGCAACGGCCGCGCGGCTTGACATGCCGGATGAGCGAACATAAAATACTGCATGTGTGGAGGGATTTATGAAAGCTGAATTTGCCGCGATACTCGCCGCAGGGCGGGGCGCGAGGATGAACTCCGCTTTTCCTGCGGCGCTGGCGCGCATACTCGGGCGGAGCCTCGCCGGATGGATGGCCGAGGCCGTATCCCCCTTATGCGAAAACATCCCTCTCGTCGTCGAAGGCCCGGGGCGGGAAATTGAGAGAGAGCTCGGCATACGCGCGCGCTATGCCGTGCAGGAAACGCCCGCGGGCACGGCGGGCGCGCTCAGGCGCGCGCTCGAAGCGCACGGGCCTTTTTCCGGCCTCGCGCTCGTCGTGCATGCGAACATCCCTCTGATCGGAACGGAATATTACGCGGCGCTTGTCGAGGCGGCCGCTGAGGACGGCGCAGCCGGTCTCGTCTATATGGATGAGCAGACCTCCTGCGTCCGGGACGCGGGCGCGTGGTGCTTCTCAGCCCAAGCGCTCGAAAAGGCGCTGGCCTGCTGCCCGGGCGGCACATCCGTTTCGGATTTTGTCGGCGCGCTCTGCGCGACCGGCATGCGCGTGCGCGAGCTGCTCATCGAACCCTCGCTATGCCTCGCGGCAATCGACCGCGAATCGCTTGCGGCATGCGAAAGCAATCTTCGCGCCCGCATCGCAAAAAAGCATTTTGAAAACGGCGTCACGATACATGACCCGGCAAGCGTGTGGATCGGGCCGGAGGTGAAAATAGGCCGCGACGCGGAGCTTTACGCGGGCGTTTCCCTTATGGGCAGGACGGAAATCGATTCAGGCAGCGTCATAAAGGCCGGCTGCGTCCTCACCGACACGCTCGTCGGCGAAAAGTGCGAGCTTCTCTATGTCGTCTCCAACGAGGCGAAAATAGGCGACAACGTCAAAATAGGCCCCTTCGTGAATCTGCGCCCCGGCACCGTCCTTGCGGACAACTGCAAGGTCGGGGATTTTGTGGAGGTCAAGAACTCCATTGTAGGGCGCGGCACGAAGCTGCCTCATTTCTCTTACGTCGGCGACGCGGACGTGGGGGAGCGTGTCAACGTGGGCTGCGGCGTCGTGTTCGCCAACTACGACGGCTTTGAAAAGCACAGAACCGTCGTCGGCGACGACGTCTTCCTCGGCTGCCAGACCAACCTCGTCGCGCCCGTGCGCGTGGGGGACGGCGCATATACCGCGGCGGGGTCTACGATCACGCGCGACGTGCCCGCGGGCGCCATGGCCATCGCGCGCGCGCGTCAGGAAAATAAGGAAGGCTATGCCGAGCGCTTCCGCGCGCTCAAGCGCGAGGAGTAAGACGTGCGCGAGGAAATAAACGGCATTCAAATAGAATACCAGCGCGTCGGCGCGGGAAAACCCGTGCTGATCCTGCACGGCTGGGGTGCGAGCATGGAAGCCGTGCGTCCCATTGCGGACTGCGTCACCGGCCTCGGGCGCGAGGCCGTGCTGTTCGATTTTCCGGGCTTCGGCAAGAGCGGGGAGCCCAAGGAGTCTTGGGGCGTGCCGGAGTACGCCGCGCTCACGCGGGAATTCATGCGGCGTCTTGGCATAGAGGGCTGCGACGTCGTGTGCCATTCCTTCGGCGGGCGCGTGACGATATTCCTCGCAAGCGCGGAGCCGGAGCTGTTCAACCGGCTCGTGCTCGTCGACGCGGCGGGCATACGGCCAAGGCGCGGGTTGGGGTATTACATCCGCGTATATTCCTACAAGCTCGGAAAGCGGCTCGCGAAGGTCGATTTCATCGACCGCGCCCTGCGGCTTTCCGAAAAGCAGCGCGCCGCGGGGAGCGCGGATTATCGCGCGCTCGCAAGCGACGTTATGCGCAAAACATTCGTCAAGGTGGTCAATCTCGACCTGACGGACAGGCTTTCGCTGATTCAAAACGAAACGCTGCTCGTCTGGGGGGACAGGGACGATTATACGCCGCTCTCCATGGGCAGGCTCATGGAAGCAAAAATCAAAAATTCGGGCCTCGCGGTGCTCGAGGGCGCGGGACACTTCTCCTACGCCGACCGGTACGCTCAGTTCTGCGCCGTGATGCGGGTATTTTTTAAGGATTGAGGTTCAGCTTTATGGAGATCGTTCAGCAGGTCATGGCGCATGCGCTCGCGGTGCTCATGGGGGCCGCCGTCACTGCGGCGTCGATCCCGCTCGTGCACATCATGCAGCTCGAAAGCTATCAGGGCAGGATGTACCTTCGCTGGCTCGGCCGCCACGTCGTCTCGGACTGCGTGCCTTACCTCTTTGCGGGCATCGCGGCGCTGCTGCTCCGCGCGAGCTACGCCTTCTTGGGCGGCAGCGACAGCCTGCTCGCCAAAATCTGCTATAGCGCCGCGGATTTCATCTATATTTTCCTGCTTGCCGCGCTCTACTACGGCTACGCGAAGCGAAAGCACGTCAAGCCCCTCGTCTATACGGGCCGTGTGATACGCCTGCTCGCCGTCGAGTGGGTGCTGGCGTTCCTCTTTTCCGAAATATTCTTTGTGAGGCTCTACGCGTGGGAATATGGCCTGGACTGGTGGAGCTACCTTTCGCCGCTGATGGTCCGCTACGCGCCGGGCACGCTTTTGCCGCTGTTTCTGCTGCTCGTCCACTATCTGCTCTATCCCGTTGAGGAAAGCGTCAAGCGCTGGTATTTCAACGACGCTAAAAAGAAGCTGGCCGGCCGCGGGGAGCTCGTTAAAATAGGCATCACGGGCAGCTTCGGAAAGACCGGCACCAAGTACGCGCTCGAAGCCATGCTCAGGCGCAAATACTGCGTGCTCATCACGCCGGGCAGCTACAACACGCCCATGGGCGTGACGCGCGTGATCCGCGAGCAGTTGAAGGATGAGCACGACGCCTTCGTCGCCGAGATGGGTGCGCGCTTTAAGGGGGATATCAAGGAGCTGTGCGGCCTTGTGAAACCCCAGTATGGCATCATCACGGCCGTGGGCAAGCAGCATCTCGAGACATTCGGCTCCGTCGAGAAGATCATCGAAACCAAGGGCGAGCTTCTGCGCGGACTCGGCGAGGACGGCTGCTGCTTCCTTAACGGGGATGATGAGAACTGCCGTACGCTCTACGAAGAAAGCACGCTCGCCGAAAAGTACCTCTACGGCACCGAGGGCGGGGATCTTTTCATGCGCGCCGAAAACATCAATACGAGCGCCGCCGGAAGCCAATTCGACCTCGTCGCTGAAAACGGGGAGCGCGTGAAGTGCAAAACACAGCTCCTGGGCAAATACAACATATTGAACCTCACTGGCGCCGCCGCGCTCGCGTATCGCCTGGGCATGGGCATGGATGAGATCGCCGCAGCCGTCGCGGAGGCCAAGCCCGTCGAGCACAGGCTGCAGCTCATACCGGGGTCGGTCACGGTCATAGATGACGCGTTCAACGCCAACCCTGTAGGTTCAAAGGAGGCGCTCAACGTGCTCGCAATGTTCGAGGGCAAGAAGATCGTCGTCACGCCCGGCATGGTCGAGCAGGGCGCGGAGGAGGAGCACCTCAACTATGAGTTCGGCAGGCATATGGCGGGCTGCGCGGATATAGCAATAATCATCGGGAAAGCCCATGCGGATCCGATCTGCGACGGCCTGCTCGATGCGCACTTTCCCGAAGAGAACCTCGTGCGTGCGGCGTCTCTCTTAGAGGCGACGGAGCTTCTCAAGAAATATACCGAGCCCGGCTGCGTGGTGCTTTTCGAGAACGACCTTCCGGACAACTTCGCCGAATAAGGAGGCAAACATGCGCAACCTTGGCGTATTCTTCGGCAGCCGCGCCGCCGAGCACGACGTGTCGATCATATCCGGCCTGCAGGCGCTCGAAAATGCGGATAAGGGCAAATACAACGCCTTTCCCGTTTATGTTTCGCGCGCGGGGGAATGGTTCATCGGCGAACCGCTGCGGAACATCGCCACCTACAAGGACTTTGACCCCAAGTTAAAGGGGCTCACGAAGGTCATGCTTCCTCCCGCGCCGGGCGCGAAGGGACTTTACGCGCCCAAAGGCCTGTTCGGCAAGCTGAAGCTCGTCCAGCCGCTCGATTGCGCGCTGCTCGCGTTCCACGGCCTTCACGGCGAAGACGGCACCATGCAGGGCTTGTTCGAGCTTGCGGATATCCCCTATACGAGCTGCGGCGTCGTCGCCTCGGCCGCGGGCATGGATAAAATCGTGATGAAGGCGGTCTTTCAGAGCATGGGGCTGCCGGTCCTGCCAAGCGTCTGGTGCTACCGCGACGAATGGGAGAATGACCGCGCAGCCGTCGTTGCCCGCGCGGAGGCGCTGGGCTACCCGCTCTTCGTCAAGCCCTCGCAGCTCGGCTCGTCCATCGGCATTTCAAAGGCGACGGACCGCGCCTCTCTGGAAAAGGCCGTTGAGGTCGCGTGCAGCTTCGACTGGCGCATCCTCATCGAAAAAGGGCTCGACCGGCCGGACGAGGTCAACTGCGCCTGCGTCGGCTTCGGCAACGAAACGCGGGTATCGCTGTGCGAGCAACCCGTGAGCTGGCAGGAATTCTTGACTTTCGACCAGAAATACCTCAAGGGCAGCTCCGGCAAGGGCATGGAAAATCTCGCGCGCAAGATCCCCGCGCCCATCGGTGAGGAAATGACCAAGCGCGTGCAGAATTACACGAGGGAGATCTTCCGCACGTTCGGCTGCAAGGGCGTTGTGCGTGTGGATTACATGATAGATCGAGCGACGGGAGAACTCTATGTGTGCGAGATCAACACCATACCCGGCTCGTTCGCGTTCTACCTTTTCGAGCCTGCGGGGCTCAGTTTTCGGCATCTGGTGGATGCGCTCGTTGAATATGCGCACGAGGCACTGGCGCAGAAGAACGACTCCACGTTTGCATACGATTCAACGATACTCGACAAGGCTTTGGGCGGCGCCAAAAACAGCAAAAAGTAAGAACAGGAGAAACGAGAAAATGGCCAAGATCCAAATGAAAACCCCGCTGGTGGAGATCGACGGAGACGAAATGACGCGGATCATCTGGAAGATGATTAAGGACAACCTCCTCACCCCCTACATCGACCTCAAAACCGAGTATTACGACCTCGGCCTGCCCGTTCGTGACCAGACCGACGACAAGATAACCGTCGAGGCGGCGGAAGCCTGCAAGAAGTACGGCGTGGGCGTCAAGTG
>JAPXSN010000057.1:0-8800 GCA_033813015.1 Clostridia bacterium
ACATCAGGCAGTCGAATTTAATCTGAAGCTTTTTCGGGTCCTTGGAAACGTTGTGGGCGCGCAGGATTCGGTAAGCGATCGTCCCTTCGCGGCCCTCGTCGGGGGTCACGCTCACAGGGGCGTTTTCCTGAACCTTGCCATCGACAAGGTAAACGCCGTGCGAGATCAGCTCGATCATATTGCATGCTCCTTTTTTAAGATAATCGCCAGAAATGCTCAGGCAAAACAATATTAGCCCAAAGCATTTGCCTTTTCAAGCGGTCCGGCGCATATATACTTGTATACATTCCTATGCTATAATTGCACTCATGGAAAATAAGCTTCAAACGGCGCTCACCGCCGCCGCGTCGGGCATTTTGGCGGCCTTGTTCATCTGGCGAGCCGTCGTCGGGACCAGCTCGCTGCTGGGTCTTTTCGCGGGCGCGGCGCTTTTGATGCTGTTCGTGTTCTGCTTAATCCCGTTCGGACCGGCCCTGTGGAATGCCCTGTTTTGCCCCGCCTCGCCCTCGCCCGATCTCGGCCTTGGCGAAAGGAGCCTTCGCCGCGCGCGCAGGCATCCTTGGGCGCAGATCGCGATGTTCATGCTGCTCACAAGGCTTCTTCTTTTCGTCGCGGCGTACGCTTTCTTCTGCCTCGCGCGCGAAACGTATCCCGGCGGCATCTTCGACACGCTCAAAACCGTGTGGCTGCGCTCCGACTCGCCCAGCTACCTGGGCATTTCCGAGCGCTGGTATGTGACCGAGGGCGACCCGCGCTTTCATATTGTGTTCTTCCCGTTTTACCCTATCGTCATGGCGCTTTTCAATCCGCTGACGAAAAATTCCTTCGCCTCGGCGATGATCGTTTCAAATCTCGCGGCCTTCGTTGCCGCCGTGCTTGCCTACGAGGTCGCCGCGCTCGACATGAGGCGGCAGGACGCCCTTCGCGCAATGAAATATCTGTTTATTCTGCCGGCGGCGTTCTTCTTCGCCGCGCCCATGACCGAAAGTCTTTTCCTCGCGCTGACGCTCGCGTGCGTCTACCTCATCAGAAAAAAGCGCTACTTCTGGGGCTGCGTCTTCGGCGCGCTCGCGGGTTTCACCAGAAGCGTGGGCGGGCTGATACTCGTTTTTGTCGCCCTCGAGTGGCTCTTTGACCTGCTCGCCGACCGCCGCGCGGGAACGCTGAAGGCTAACGCGAAAACGCACGCGATTCGTGCGCTGTGCATGCTCATCGTGCCGCTCGGCCTCGTTGGGTATCTCGTCATCAACTACGCCGTGACCGGAAACGCGCTCACCTTCATGCGCTACCAGAGCGAGCATTGGGGGCAGGGCTTCGGCTATTTCTTCGAGAGCGCCGCCACGCAGCTCGAGCACCTTGTGCTTTCCCTCAGCCAGCGGGAGACGGGCAAAGTCCTCGGGCTCTGGCTGCCGAACCTCGTTTACAGTTTCGCCTCCCTCGCCATCGTCGCCGCGGCGGCAAGGAAGCTCAGGCCCTCCTACACGGCATTCTTCCTCGTCTATTTCATCGTGGCCTGCGGGGCGACGTGGCTTTTGAGCTCGCCGCGCTACCTGACGGCAGCCTTCCCGCTCGCTTTCGCCGTCGCCCACCTGACCGACACGAAGGGTAAGGACACCGGCGCGACCGCCGCCAGCCTCGCGCTGCTGCTGGCGTATCTCGGCATGTATGCCAACGGGCAATACGTGTACTAATTGACAATTCGCAATTGAAAATTGACAATTATCTTTACAGGAAAGGCTTCCGGACAGTTCGGAAGCCTTGGTCATATTGCGCGAGAGGTCAGGGAAACAGGCGGTCACATAGAGCCGCCCCAACGACGCGAAAACGCCCTGCGCCGTGAAAGCGAAGGGCGTTTGCGTTCATTCGATTGTCAATTGTCCATTGTCAATTGTCAATTTCCCTCACGCCGTCGCCTCGAACTGGCTGTTGTAGAGCTTGGCGTAGAAGCCGCCGCGCCCAAGCAGCTCCGCGTGCGTGCCCTGCTCGACGATGTCGCCGCCGTCCATGACGAGTATGAGGTCGGCGTTTCGGATGGTCGAGAGGCGGTGCGCGATCACAAAGCTCGTGCGCCCCTTCATGAGGTTATCCATGGCCTTCTGGATGAGCAGCTCGGTCTTGGTATCCACGGAGCTCGTCGCCTCGTCGAGTATGAGGATATCCGGGTCGCAGAGGATGGCTCGCGCGATGGTCAGAAGCTGCTTCTGGCCCTGGGAAATGTTGTTGACCTCCTCGTTGATGAGCGCGTTGTAGCCCTCGGGAAGCGTACGGATGAAGTGGTCCACCTGCGCCGCGCGCGCGGCCGCGCGCACCTCCTTATCGGAAGCTTCCGGCCTGCCGTAGCGGATGTTGTCCGCGATGGTGCCGGAGAAGAGCCACGTGTCCTGCAGCACCATGCCGAAGCGCGTGCGAAGATCGTTTCGCTTGAATAGGCGTATGTCATGCCCGTCGAGGTCTATTTCGCCCGCGCTCACATCGTAGAAGCGCATGAGCAGCTTGACCATGGTGGTCTTGCCCGCGCCCGTGGGGCCGACGATGGCGACCTTCTGCCCCGGCTTCGCCTCGGCGGAAAAGTCGCGTATGACGGTCTTATCCGGCGTATAGCCGAAGGAAACATGGTTGAAGCGGACGCTGCCGCTCAATTCCACGCCGTCCGCGACGCCCTTCTTCTCATCCGCGATGCTCAAGGCTCGCTCCGCTTCGGGAACCTCCTCGGCTTCGTCGAGGAACTCGAATACGCGCTCCGCTGCGGCTGCGGTCTGCTGGAGCACGTTCGAAATGTTTGCTATCTGCGCGATGGGCTGGTTGAACGAGCGCACATACTGAATGAAGGACTGTATGCCGCCGACCGTCATGCTCCCGTTGACCGCGTAATAACCGCCGAGGATGCAGATGGCAACGTAGGCGAGGTTTCCGATGAAGCCCGTGATGGGCATCATGAGGCCGGAGAGAAAGTTGGACTTCCAAGCGGACTGGTAGAGCGTATCGTTCGCTTCGTCGAAGACGCGCTCGGACTCCTTTTCGCCGTTGAACGCTTTGACCACGATGTGGCTGCCGAACATCTCCTCGACGTGACCGTTGACGAGGCCAAGGTATTCCTGCTGGCGCTTGAAGTGCTTCTGCGAATGCCTGATGATGGAGAGCACGGAAACCATCGACACCGGCAGCACGCACAGCGCGACGAACGTCAGCGGCACGCTGATGGTGAACATCATGACGAGTATGCCCACGAGCGAGGTCGCGGAGGTAATGATCTGTGTGAGGCTCTGGCTCAGGGACTGGTTAATGGTATCCACGTCGTTGGTGATGCGGCTTAAAATTTCGCCGTGGGTCACCCGGTCGTAGTAGCCCAGGGGGAGCCTGTGCAGCTTATTGTCGATGTCACTGCGAAGGCGCTTTGATATATCCGCCGTGACGCCCGCCATGATGAAGCCCTGAGAATACGAAAGCAGCGCGCTCACGCCGTAGAGAAGGACGAGCTGGAGGAGAATTTTGCCGATGGCGGCAAAGTCGATCCCGCCCGTGCCCGCGATCTTGGCCATGATGCCCGTGAATAATTCATCCGTTGCGCGGCCGAGCACCTTGGGCCCAAAGATCATGAACACCGCGGAGCCTATTGCAATGAGCCACACCAGCGCGATGGTCAGACGGTATTTGCCAAGATACTCGATAAGCTTCTTCATGCTGCCCCTGAAGTTTTTGGCCTTTTCGCCGCGCATCATGCCGCCGGGGCCGCCCATGGGCCCGCGCCCTCCCATTGCCGGGGTGCTCTGTTTTTCGTTGTGCTGTTCGTTCATGCGAGTTCCTCCCTGGAGAGCTGCGAGGACGCGATCTCATAGTATTCGGGGGAGCTCTTGAGCAGTTCACGGTGCGTGCCGCGGCCTACGATTTTGCCGTCCTCGAGCACGATGATCTGCTCCGCGTTCATGATGGTGTTGATGCGCTGGGCAATGACGAGCACCGCGCTGTCGCCCGTGTGCGCGCGCAGCGCCTTTCGAAGCGCCGCATCCGTGCGGAAGTCCAGCGCGGAGAAGCTGTCGTCAAACAGGAGTATCTCCGGCCTTTTCACAAGAGCGCGCGCGATGGAGAGGCGCTGCTTCTGCCCGCCGGAAACGTTGGTGCCGCCCTGCGCGATGTCTGCCTCGAAGCGCTCCTCCTTCGCGTCGATGAACTCCGCCGCCTGCGCGACAGCCGCCGCCTCGGCAAGCTCCGCGTCCGCCGCGTCCTTCCTGCCGTAGCGCAGGTTGGAGCCGATGGTGCCCGAGAGCAGCACGCCCTTTTGCGGCACATAACCTATCTTCTCACGAAGCGCAAACTGCGACACATCCCTCACGTCCGCGCCATCGACGAGGATCTGCCCCTCGGTCGCGTCGAAGAAGCGCAACAGAAGGCTTGCGATGGTGGATTTGCCGCTGCCCGTGGGGCCGATGATGGCCGTGGTCTGCCCGGGCAGCGCCGTGAAGGTGATACCCGTAAGCGCGTTCTCCTCCGCGTCGCTGTAACGAAAAGATACATTTTTGAATTCGACGACGCCCCTTTTCGCAGGGTCGAACGCTTTGGGCTTTTCAGGGTCGCGCACGGAGGAGTGCGTATCGAGCACCTCGGCTATGCGCTCCGCCGACACGCTCGCGCGCGGCAGGAAGATGAACATCATCGAAATCATCAAAAAGGACATGATGATCTGCATTGCATACTGTATGAACGCCATCAGATCGCCCACCTGCATGGCGGAATCCGCGATCTGGTGCGCGCCGACCCACACGACGAGCAGCGTCGTGCCGTTCATCACGAGCATCATCAGGGGCATGAGCAGCACCATCATGCGGTTGACGAAGAGCGTGTTTTTCGTGAGCTCCTCATTGACGCCCTCGAAGCGCGCCTTTTCGTGCTCCTGCGCCGCGAAGGCGCGGATGACCATGAGCCCCGTAAGGTTCTCGCGGGAAACGAGGTTCAGTTTATCCACGAGCTTCTGGATGAGCTTGAAGCGCGGCGTTACGATCGAAACCACGACGAGTATGATGCCTATGAGAAGTGCGCACGCGGCTGCGATGACCCAGGCCATGCTTGTGGATTTGCGCAGCATCATGATGATACCGCCGATTGCCATGATGGGCGCGTAGCACACGAGGCGGATGCCGGTGGTGAGCAGCATTTGTATCTGCGCGATGTCGTTGGTGCAGCGCGTGATCAGAGACGCCGTAGAGAACTTGTCGAACTCGTTGTTGGAGAAGCTTTCGACCCGGCAGAACACATCGCGCCTGAGGTTTCGCGCAGTACCCGCCGCGACACGCGAGGAGATGAGGCTCACGAGCACCGTTGCGATGCCGCCCGCGAGCGCGATGGCGAGCATCTTCAAGCCGACTGATACGATATAGCGGGTCTGTATGGCGGCCATATCCGCACCGAGCTCCGAAAGGAAGGCCTTGGCGAGCAGCACGCCGCTTTGCTTGAGTATCATCACATCGTTGGCAATGGCCTTGTCGTGCGCGGCCTCGATGCTCGAATTAGGGAGCATCGAGAGCTTGGGCAGCATTTGATAGAGCTTCGAAAGGTCGATGTCGTCCGCGTTCGTGGGCATGCCTCCCTGTGAGGACGCGCCCTGCGCGGCGGCATAGTCGCGCATGAAGTTGATCATGGTCCATGTCGCAGTGCCGAAGGCCGTGTCGAGCGCGGTAAGCGCATCCTCGGAAATGCCTTCGTTTCGCACGTATATGTTGCCCGAAGCGTTGGGATAGGCAAGCGTATAAGCTTCGCCGGAAGCGTCAACGCACGACGCGTCCGCGAGCGTGTAATTTGTTGCAACAAGCTCCTTTTCATCGGCAAGCATGAAGGCGCTCATGAGCTTCATGCCGTTTTCGCTCATCGCATCCGGCGCGGCGTGTTCGACGCCGTTTTGCTGGATGCCGATGTTGACGATGTTCGACATGTAGTTGGGCAAATTGAGATCGCACAGCGCCTGCGTGAAAAGCAGCGCGATGGCAAGCGCGAGGCCGAGCGCGAAGGGTTTGAGATAGCGGGCCAGCTTAATCAAGCGGTTTTTCTCCTTCCATATCATCATCGATAGAAATTGGGTTTTCGGCTTCCCGCCGAATGTCCTCGGATACATCCGCAAGCAGCTTGAGCAGCCGGACCAGCTCCAACATGTTCGCCTCGCCGAAGCGCGCGATGATCCTGTCCATAACGCGGTCGGCGTAGCGGCGCTGCCTGCCGAGGAAGCTGCTCCCCTCCCGGGTGAGGGTCACGGCGATCCTGCGGCGGTCATCCGGGTCGATTTCGCGGCATACGAGCCCGCGCCTCTCCAGATCGCTCAAAAGCTGCGAAACGGCGGATTTGGTCATGAACATGTCGTTCTGGATCTCCGTCAGACTCGCACCTTCGCGGGGAATCTTGCTGAGCACGAAAAACTCGCCCATGCGGATGCTCCCGCCCGGCGGCATTGGTACGCTCGCACGGCGAAAGCGCATCATGGCGTGCATAAATTCCCGCTTCAAATCGCTGTTCAACGTGCACCTCCCATTTGTTTAAGTGCTTAAAAATTAAGAACTTTACTATGTTAACGCCAACCCCCGTAAAAATCAACCCCGCAATCGTGAAAATTCGGTGACAGCCGCTTTTTTTCTGCTATACTGATGGCAGTCAAACACGGAGGTCATCGGATGGAAAGAAAATATGCAATCATCGACATCGGCAGCAACACGGTGCGCTACATGGGCGCGGACGGTAAAAAACGCCTGATGACCACGCGGCTCGCGGATGGGCTGATCGCCACGGGCATGCTCTCGGAGGCCGCCGTCGCGCGCAGCGTCGCGGCAGTATGCGAATACGTCCGCCTCGCGCAGGAAGAAGGGCTACTCGCCCGCACCTACGCGACGAGCGCCGTGCGGGACGCGAAAAATTCCTCTGCTTTTCTCGCCGCGCTCAAAGCCGCGTGCGGCATGGAGCCGGATGTGCTTTCCGGCGAGAGGGAGGCCGAGTACGCACTGCTTGGCGCGGACGCCTCCGACGGCGGCCTCGTCGACATAGGCGGCGGGTCGAGCCAACTGACGTTCAACGGCTTTCGTGCGAGTTCTCCGATGGGGTGCGTGCGCGCGAAGGATATCCTCGCGGGCGCAGGTACGCTCGAAGAAATGAAGGACAAGCTCGAGACCGCCTGCGCCGGGCTGTTCCGCTTCCCGCGCATCTATCTGGAAAGCTGGACGGGCGTGGGTGGCACCATCACCACGCTCGGCGCGCTCGCGCTCGGGCAGAGGGAATACGATAAAGAGGCCGTGTCCCAAAGCTTCCTCTCGCGGGAGCAGGTCGAGGCAATGGCAAAGCATCTTTATGAGCAGGGCGACGCGAAGCGCGCGGAGCATCCACTGCTTATCGACCGGCACGACGTAATCGTGCCCGGCGCGCTGATATTGCTGTTCATCATGCGCGGCATGGGTATATCGCGCCTTCGCGTCAGCGACGCGGACGGTATGGAGGGATATTTGAAGTATCTGCAATCCAAGCAGAGCGAGGCGTTTTCCCCGGCCTACTAATGCCGGGAAGACGCAGCGTGGACATCGCGGTATTGAAGCTATGCCGGGGTTGACAGCGCGGGGATAACCCGCCAGACTGAACGTAATCCCATTATTGGTAAGAGGGAATTCCGCAGGCTTTGCATCAGGCTTATTTGGCGGAGTTCCAATCAAACGCTGCGATTTCTCCATTTTGAGGATGATATCCATCACATAGAGATTGAAGAATCATTCCGCGACAGGCTACTATAACCTTATTTAATATTACAGAGGATCGCACCAAGATTTCGAATCCTTCGCTCCCCGCGCGGAAACCTTACAGGATTGTGGGTTTTTTGACCATTTTGAAACCTTGCTGCGAGAGCATTCATAGTGCGAAATCCTTTTTGCTAAGGTTTTTGCTAAGGTAAACTGCAAAACACTGCTTACTACTGGTTGTTACTCGCTTGAAATAACCCTTCCATGAGCTCAGCTGGACGGTCTATTTTTTTCCTGACATCTGTGTATATATCTGCGGTTATTGCCAGAGAAGCATGCCCTAGGATTCTTGAAATTGTTAGTAATTCCACATCACGCTCGAAAAGTAAAGTCGCGTATGTGTGCCCATACGGTATAATTACGACAAACCGGAAAACCCAGTAAATACGGTGGTTTGAGGGTTTGAAGCCTGCTTTTTCATCCTTTTCCAATCATGAAAAAGTCGCCCCAAAAACGTAATAACCGTAGGGATGTTTCATTAACGACAAAAGCGCAGCGGCGTCCGACAACATCCCGAGTCGGACGCCGCTGCCGCCGTTAGGAGGGCATTACGATGGCAACAAAGAAAACCGCAACCGAGAAAGTCATGAACATCCCACTCACCGAGCTTTACCCCAACCCCACTCACCCCGTCAAAATGCGGGAAGACGACAGCTTCCGCGAAACCGTCCAGAGCGTCAAGGAGCGTGGCGTAATTGTCCCCGCAATCGTCCGGCCCCGCGAGAGCGGCGGATATGAAATCATCGACGGGCGGCGCAGGAAAGCCGCCAGCGAGCTTGCAGAGCTGCCTACGATGCCCTGCATTGTCCGCGAGATGGACGATGACGCCGCAACGATCATGATGGTGGACTCCTGCATCCAGCGCGAGGAAATGCTCCCCAGCGAGCGCGCAGCGGCCTACAAGATGAAGCTGGAGGCCATCAAGCGGCAGGGCGAGCGGACAGACCTCACTTCCCGACAAGATGGCGGGAAGTCCGAGGCGGCAGATGTTGTCGGCCAGGAGACCGGCGAAAGCGGCAGACAGGTTCAGAGGTACATAC
>JAPXSN010000058.1:0-8361 GCA_033813015.1 Clostridia bacterium
GCGCGCCCCGGACGACAAAGGAAAACCCATGAAAACGCATCCCGAGGGCTTCCGCTTTCACGAATATCTGCTCTTCGGCGCGGCGACGCTCGCGGCGCTGCTGCTGTGCGTGTGCGCGGGCAGCGTCAGCATCCCGGTGAGGGATACTGCGACCGTCATTTGGAATGCAATCTGGGGGCTCCCCATGCCCGAAGGCATCTCGGCAAATGCCATCATCCTGTCGGTTCGCCTGCCGCGCGTGCTGTGCGTGGCGCTCACGGGGGCGTCTCTTTCGCTGTGCGGTGCCGCCATGCAGGGTCTATTGAAAAACCCGCTCGCGGACGGCTCCACGCTCGGCGTATCCTCGGGCGCGTCGCTGGGCGCGGTCGTCGCCATCGCCTTCAACATCACGCTGCCGGGCCTTCCCTTCGCAGGCACCGTCGCAATGGCGATGCTCTTTGCCCTCGCGTCGCTTTTGATCATACTTGCGCTCGCATACAAGCTCGATTTTTCGCTTTCGACCAACACCATTATACTCATCGGCATTATTTACTCGATGTTTGTTTCGAGCATCATGAGCCTCATTATCACCTTTGCGCCGGATAAGGTTCGGCACATCGTATTTTGGACCATGGGCAGCCTACAGGGCACGAGCTACGAAAACGCGCTTGCTCTGCTGGCAGTACTCGCGGCGTTCGGCACGGCCATCCTTTTGCGCGCGCGCGAACTCAACGCCTTTGCCATCGGGGAGGACAACGCCCGCAGCGTCGGTGTGGACGTGCGGCGCGTGCGGCTTATGATGCTCGTATGCGTTTCTGCCATCATCGGCGTGTGCGTGTCCATCGGCGGAACCATCGGCTTTGTCGGCCTTGTTACGCCGCAGATGGTGCGCATGCTCGTGGGGCCCAACCACAGGCGGCTTCTGCCCGCCTCGCTCTTTGCGGGGGCGATATTCCTTTTGCTCGCCGACCTCGTCGCACGCGTGCTGCTCAACCCGCTGGAGCTCCCCCTGGGCGTAGTCACATCGTTCGTGGGCGCGCTCGCCTTCGTGTACATCTTCTATTCTTCGAGGAAGGGGAAGAACCGTGCTTGAGGTGAAAAACATAACCGTGCGCTACGGCGAGCTCACGATACTCGGCGGCGTGAATTTTTCTGTCGCACCCGGGGATTGGCTCATGATCGTCGGCCCTAACGGCGCGGGCAAGTCGACGCTGCTCGGTGCAATCTCGCAGTTCGTCCCGCACGAAGGCGAGGTTCTTTTCGAGGGCAAGGATGTTGCGCGCATGAAATCCGCCGAGCGTGCGAGAAGCATGGGCACGCTCGCGCAGAGCCACGCCGTCGCGTATTCGTTCAGCGTGGGGGAGATCGTCCGCCTCGGCCGCTATGCCTACGCGCCGGGCGTGTTCTCGCCCCACACCGGCGGGGATGAGGCGCGCGTGCGCGCTGCGCTCGAGATGACGGGCATGACGAAGCTCGTCGACCAGTCCGTCCTCACGCTCTCCGGCGGGGAGCTGCAGCGCGCTTTCCTTGCGCAGCTTTTTGCGCAGGACCCCATGCTCCTTTTGCTCGACGAGCCGACCAACCACCTCGACCTCGTCTACCAAAAGCAGGTGTTCGCCCTCATTGGGCAGTGGCTTCGCGGCGCGGGGCGCGCGGTCGTTTCCGTGGTGCACGACCTCTCGCTTGCCCGTATGTACGGCACGCGCGCACTGTTGCTCGATCGCGGAAAGATCGTTTCCATCGGCGAGACGAAGGAAGTCCTCACGCGTCAGAATCTCGAAAAAGTTTATTCCATGGATGTATACGGCTGGATGCGCGAACTCCTCTCCCAGTGGGAGGAACAGCGTTAATTCGGTTGCGACTGAAACGGTTTTCCATCGGTGACAGCGCTGCCTGTTCGCAGGCATGCTCGTCTCCATCGATTCCACGCTGCATAGAGGCATCCCGATTTCAGCAAACAGGCAGAGCCGTCCCCGGTTCGTGATTGGACGCAGGGGGACGGCCCTGTTTGTTCGCGGTGAACGGCAACGGTTCTTTGGTTCGCAAGCGTTCGCTGAAGGGCAAGCTCCGAACAAACAGCGCTGTCACCCCAAAAATGATCCCGCGTGCCACAGAATGGTTACAATATTGGGATTATTTATCCGTTGAAAAATAATAATGCAACCGATATAGTGGGTGTGACAGCGGGCTACGCCCGTTTTGTCATATCAACACCCCGCGAGGAACAGGAAGCGCAACGCATATAGCCCCATCGCGCAACCCGCCTCGCGCAAGAAAGGCAGGTTGCCTCCGGCGCGCCGGTTTCACGGCATGGTGCGGGGAGGGAATCGCAGGTATTCTATGAAAAAGAGCATGCTCACGCTTTCGGCCGTATTTGCGCTCGCGCTGCTGTTGGGCGTTTCGGGATGCGCCGCGGGCAACGCGCCCATGAACGTGGATGTTGAGATCGCCTCGCAGGCGAGCCCGACGCCGGAGGAAATCCTTGCGGCGACCGCCACCCCGACAGCGGCGGCGACGACGAAGCCTACGGTAACGCTGGCGGCAACGACTACGCCAAAGCCCACGGCAGCCCCGACGACGGCGGCGACGCCGAAACCCACGGCGACTCCGAAACCCACGGCAACATTGAAGCCCACCGCCGTCCCGACGGCAACCGCGACGCCGAAGCCCACGGCGACAGTAAAACCCACGGCGGCCCCGACGGCGACCGCGAAGCCTACCGCGACGCCGAAACCTACGGCGGCCCCGAATCTCTCCTATGAAGAGCAGGTCGTGGAACTCGTCAACGAGGTCCGCGCCGAGAACGGACTGGGCGCGCTCAAGCTCAACGCGGAGCTTTCCGACGTCGCGCGCACGAAGTCGCAGGATATGCGCGACAAGGGCTACTTCGCGCACGAGAGCCCCACCTACGGCTCGCCGTTCGATATGATGAAGAGCTTCGGCATCTCCTACCGGACCGCGGGCGAGAACATTGCCATGGGCTACACGACGCCGGAAGCCGTCATGGACGCGTGGATGAATTCACCCGGGCATCGCGCCAACATATTGAACGGCTCGTTCACGGAAATAGGCGTCGGCTATGTCAAAGACGGCAACTACTGGACGCAGATGTTTATCGGGTAATGGACAATTGAAAATTGACAATCAATTTTATTTCGACGGGCTTTCGTTTTAAGGACGGGAGCC
The DNA here is from genome assembly GCA_033813015.1 of Clostridia bacterium. GTDB lineage: Bacteria > Bacillota > Clostridia > Christensenellales > CAG-138 > Phil1. Next base: position 3,166 of record JAPXSN010000058.1, read on the forward strand.
CGTTGTTATTTGTATCGCGGACGGATAAAATCCGCCCCTACAACGGATAAAAGGCCGTCTGTAATTTATCCGATTGTCAATTGTCAATTGCTCTGCGCCACCGCCACCGCCATCGCGACCGTCGCGCCGACCATGGGGTTGTTGCCCATGCCGATGAGGCCCATCATCTCAACGTGCGCCGGAACGGAGGAGGAGCCCGCGAACTGCGCGTCGCTGTGCATGCGACCCATGGTGTCGGTCATGCCGTAGCTGGCGGGGCCGGCGGCCATGTTGTCCGGGTGAAGCGTACGGCCCGTGCCGCCGCCGGAAGCGACGGAAAAATACTTTTTGCAGTTCTCGTTGCACCATTTCTTGTAGGTGCCCGCGACCGGGTGCTGGAAGCGCGTGGGGTTCGTGGAGTTGCCGGTGATGGAAACATCCACGTTCTCATGGCGCATGATGGCCACGCCCTCGTTGACGTCGTCCGCGCCGTAGCAGCGCACCTTGGCGCGCTCGCCGTCGCTGAAGGCAACGGTGTTCGTGATGTTCAGCGTGTCCGCATACTGGTCATACTCGGTTTCCACCCATGTAAAGCCGTTGATTCGGCTGATGATGTAACCCGCGTCCTTACCAAGACCGTTGAGAATGACCTGCAGGGGTTTCGTGCGCACCTTGTTGGCCGTGCGGGCAATGCCGATGGCTCCTTCTGCGGCGGCGAAGCTCTCGTGCCCCGCGAGGAAGGCAAAGCAGTTGGTCTCCTCGCGCAGCAGCATCGCGCCGAGGTTGCCGTGTCCGAGACCGACCTTGCGCTGGTCGGCGACCGAGCCAGGAATGCAGAACGCCTGAAGTCCCTCGCCGATGGCCTCCGCGGCTTCGGCGGCGGTCTTGACGCCCTTCTTCAGGGCTATGGCCGCGCCCAGCGTATACGCCCACACGGCGTTCTCAAAGGCGATGGGCTGTATGCCGTGCACGATGGCGCGTGCGTCGATGCCCCTGGCCTTCAGCAGCGCGTTGGCGTCCTCAAAATCCGCGATGCCGTAGGCCGCCATCACGGGCTTTATCTTGTCGATTCTTCTTTCAAAACCTTCAAAAGTTACCACGTTCGTCCCTCCTCTCACTCGTGCCGCGGGTCGATGATCTTGACGGCCTGGGCGAAACGGCCGTAGGTGCCGATGTTCTTCTCATAGGCTTCCTTAGGATCGACGCCCTTCTTGAGCGCCTCCATCATCTTGCCGAGGTTGACGAAGCGGTAGCCGATGATCTCGCTGTTCTCGTCGAGGCCGATGCCCAGCACATAGCCCTCGGCCATTTCGAGGTAGCGGGGGCCCTTTTCGAGCGTGCCGTACATGGTGCCAATCTGGCTTCGCAGGCCCTTGCCGAGGTCCTCGAGGCCCGCGCCTATGGGCAGCCCATCCTCGGAGAAAGCGCTCTGGCTGCGGCCATAGACGATCTGCAAAAACAGCTCGCGCATGGCGGTGTTGATGGCGTCGCACACGAGGTCGGAGTTGAGTGCCTCGAGTATCGTCTTGCCGGGCAGTATTTCAGCCGCCATGGCCGCGGAATGCGTCATGCCTGAGCAGCCGATGGTTTCAACGAGCGCCTCCTGTATGACGCCCGCCTTGACGTTGAGCGTCAGCTTGCAGCCGCCCTGCTGGGGGGCGCACCAGCCCACGCCGTGCGTCAGGCCGGAAATGTCTTTGATCTCCTTTGCCTTGATCCATTTGCCCTCCTCCGGGATCGGGGCAGGGTCATGCTTCGCGCCCTTGCAGACGCAAAACATTTCTTCAACTTCACGCGAATACTGCATGAACAGACCTCCTGACTTGGGAATTTGCATAATCCAACGGATATAGTATAGCATAATCTGCGGTTTTTCATAGACTTACCGGCGATAATATTTGCTGATTGCCCGGGGGGTTCGTTTTTGATATACTTGTAACAGCACTTCTTTGGAGGCCTTTTATGCTGGATATTTTGATAAAGAACGGGCAGGTTGCGGATTTTGACCGCGGCGCGCTCGTCTACAACGACGTCGGCTTGAGGGACGGCAAAATCATCGCCGTCGGCAGAGTAACGCAGGATGCTGCGCGCGTCGTGGATGCGGTCGGAAAAATCGTCACGACCGGCTTTGTCGACATACACATGCACGAGGAAAGTTTCGCCGACGAGGGAGATCAATACGACATTGCGCTTCGCATGCTCCGCATGGGCGTGACCACCGCCGTTGCGGGCAACTGCGGCGGCCAGAACCAGAGTGTGGCGGACTTCCGCGCGGCCTTAGAGCGGCTCGGCGGCGCGCCGTGCAACTACCTGCTGCTCGCGGGCTACAACACCGCGCGGCGGAAGCTTGCGGGCCTCGGCGCGCACGAGAGCGCGAGCGGAGAGCAAATAGACTTATGCGCCGCGCACCTCGCCGCGGAAATCGAAGCGGGCGCGTCGGGCATTTCCTTCGGCGTGGAGTACGACCCCGGCATTGCGCAGGAGGAGATCATCCGCGTCATCGCGGCGCAAAGGAAGGGTGTGTTCGTCTCCATGCACTATCGGGACGAGGGCGAGGCCGCCATATCATCCATCGAGGAGATGATCCGCATCGCCAAAGCAACCGGCGCGCGCTTCCAGATTTCGCACCTTTCCTCCTGTGCCGCAATGGGGTATATGGAGGAGGCAATCCTGCTCATCAACAGGGCGAATGAGGAAAACCCGCTGCTCGACTATGACACATATCCTTACAACGCTTTTTGCACGCACATCGGCGCGGTTACGTTCGACGGCAACAGGTTTGAGCAGCTGAAGGCCGCCAACGCGCCGGTCATGATCGCCTCGGGCGCGCACGCTGGCAAAATTGTCGAGGATAAGGCGCTGTTTGACCAAATCCGCTCGGAAGCGCCCCACACGCTCGTGGTCGTGTTTGAAATGCGCGAAAATGAGATCAGCATGGCCGTTGCGAACCCGGCCTGCGGCATGATCGGCAGCGACGGCGTACTCATGCGCGGCCTGGGCCATCCGCGCGCAGCGGGGGCGTTCCCGCGCATACTCGCCAAGTATGTGCGCGGGGAAAACGCACTTTCAATGATGTGCGCATTGAAAAAGATGTCCGTTGCGCCGGCCGTGCGCATGAACCTCGCGCGCAAGACGCGCGTCGCGCCGGGCTGCGACGCGGACCTCGTCGTGTTCGACCCGCATACAGTTCAGGACCGCGCGACCTTTGAGCAGCCGAACCTTTCGCCTGTTGGCTTCAAGGCCGTCATCGTCAATGGCAGGCTCGCCATACTGGATGACGAGGTTGTCGATGCGCGCGCAGGCAGATTCATACAAAGCCTCTGAGCATAAACGAAAAGCGGGCGGCAACGCCTAAGCGCGCGTGAAAGGAAGGGAGGTTCCGGTATGATCTTTTTCTTCATCTTCTTCGCGCTGCTCGCGGGCTTTCATCTGTACGCCTGCTATTTCCACTTGGAAAAGCTTCGCATGGCGACTAAGCCGCTGCTTCTTCTATCGCTCGCAATTTCTTACGCGTGCGCGGCGCGTCCCGTGAACGGCTTTGTGCTTGCGGCGCTGCTGTGCGGCCTCATGGGGGATATCTTCCTGCTCTGGCATGAGGATTACGTCAAGTTCGTATTGGGCGCGGCCATGTTCAGCATTGGGCATGTGCTGTATGCGTATGCGCTGTTTGCAAGGCTTTCCTTTTCGGCCTGGGTGCCGGGCGCGTGGGCAATCCTATTTGTTGCGGCATTCTATGTCGCCGCCGTGGCGTTCGCCAGCATTCAAATCATGCCCTCGGTCAAAAAGAAATTCCTCCGCCGGAGCATGCCCGGCTACTTCGGGCTCATCGCGCTCGTCAATATCGGCGCGTGGCTGACGCTTGTCTTTGCGTCCCAAACGGGAGGGGATACCTTTGGCGCGGCGCTCATCGTCACGGGCTCCATGCTCTTCTTCGCATCCGATATCATCCTCTTCATTCGCATGTTCCGCAAGAAGGGAAAGAACATGAACTTTTGGGTGATGCTCACCTATATCGCGGCGCAGTTCTGCCTGTGCCTCGGCTTTATCCGGCGCTGATGGCTTCCACTAAGCTCAAAACCTTGCTTCTGCTGGACGTGCTGCGCGAGGAGACCGATGAGGAGCGCCGCATGAGCGTGCCGGACCTTGTCGCCGCGCTGAACCGGCGCGGGATTGCGGCTGAGCGCAAGGGCATCTACCGGGATCTCGAGGCGCTGCGCGAGCACGGGGAGGACGTCGTCCAGACGCCGACCGGCTATTATCTTCGGAAGCGTATACTCGATACTGCGGAAGTGAGGCTTTTGATCTCCGCCGTGCAGGCCGCGTATTTCATCACGCCCGGCCGCAGCGAAAAGCTGATGGATAAGCTTCTTTCGCTTGAGAGCCGTCACAGGGCACAGGAGATGCGCTCACAGTTCAACATGGGCGGCGTCAAGTGCGACAACGACGAAGTCCTGCGCACCATCGACGCCTTAAACCTCGCCATCGCCTCGCGGCGGCAGGTCAGCTTCCTCTACACCAAGCTCGATCCCGAGCGACGGCTCGTGCGCCAGCGCGGCGGCGAGCGCTACGTCGCAAACCCCTACGCGCTTATTTGGATGCTCGATCGCTATTATCTCGTCGCCAACATGGAAGGGCGGGACGATTTGACGCACTTCCGCCTCGACCGCATGCAGAAGGTGCGCCTCGAGCAGGGGCCGTGGCGGCATTTCCTTGAGGTCAGCGAATACAAAAAACACTTTGACCCGGCGGATTACGCAAGGAAGTGCGTCAACATGTTCGGCGACCGGGTGCGGCTCGTGACCATCCACTGCGAAAACGCGCTTGCGGGCGATGTGTTTGACCGCTTTGGCGCGAACGTGACCGTCGGCCGTTCGGACGAGGGCCACTTCACCGCCGTGCTCAACGTCGCGGCCGGGGACGGACTGCTCGCGTGGGTCGCGCAATGGGGCCCACGCATGGAAATACTCGCGCCCGAGGATGTGCGCCTTGCGATGAAGGAACGCCTGGAAAAGGCCGCGGCGCTGTACAGGACATGATTGAGGGCTCCGCCCTCAAACTCCCGCTCAGAGCCACGGGCCTGAGAACCCGGCTGCTCGGTCATAAACGGGCTTCCGCAGCTTAAAGCGGAAGCCCGTTCGTCATACTTTGATTGTCAATTATCCATTGTCAATTGTCAATTGTCAATTGCCCTGCCGTCCCCTTCTCGCCCGGCGCTTT
>JAPXSN010000059.1:0-8356 GCA_033813015.1 Clostridia bacterium
GGTTTTGGATATGCACCTCCTTCTGCGTGACGGTCTGGGAGACGAGCAGCACATCCGCGTTGAGTTCGACCGCCTTTTTGATGAACTCCTCGTTGGGCACCTGCGCGCCGAGGTTATACGCCTCGATCATCTCGTAGCGCTCGAGGCCGTAATGCCCGGCGAAGCCCTTGCGGTTCATGACGGCGTCGATGCCCACGGTGTGCGCGTCCGTACCCGTGGATGCGCCGAGCACGACGAGCTTGCGGCCGATGTTCGCGCGGATATACTCGTTGATCTCATCCATGCCCATGGTTTCGGACTCCACGGCCTGCACGCGGATATTGGTATAATCCACGCTGTGGACGGCGGAGCCGTACACGATATAAAAAGTATAGTCCTTGTCGAGGGGGCGGGCGAGCGCGACCGAAGGCTCCGGGATACCCATGAGCTTAGCGAGCTGCCGCGCGGCCTCCTGCCCCTTATCATCGTTCTTGACGGGCAGGGTGAAGCTCAACTGCACCTTGCCGTCATTCATCGTATCCCCATAGGGACGAAGTTTCGTTAAATCCAGAGTTTTATCGAAGTCGCCCTTGTGCGTATTGTAAAGACCGCTGCTCATTAGAAGCGCACCCCCTTCATCAGCTCCACGAACGGGTTGAAATACCCTTCGTCCTTCGTCACGACCCCGTCGAGGCCTTTGCCCCCGTTCCTCGAGCGCTTGATATCCGCAAAGGTGCCGCGCTCGAGCGTGCCGAACAGCCCGATGCTCTCCATTTCCATGAGAAGCTGGGTCGCCTTGGTCAGCACCTCGTCGGCGCGCGTCTGCATGATGCCGCCCTCCTTATAGACAAGCTCGTCGCCCAGGTCGTGCATCGTGCGGAAGATGTACTGCGCGTTCTCGATGGAAAGCGCGCGGTCGCTCATAAAGGGCGTATGGATGGCCTCGGTGAGCATGCCAAGCAGGTGCAGCTTCTGCTTTGTAAGTATGGTCACAATGTTGAACAGCGCGTCCTGCACCTGTCCAAGGAAGATGTTGCCCGTCATGAACTTGGTGGGCGGCATGTACTTGAGCGGCGCGTTGGGGAAGATCTCGCGCGCCATCTGCGCCTGCGCGAGCTCGTAGAGGAAGCCGTTCTCTACATCCGGCGCAATCTCGAACGCGTGCCCGAGGCCCATCTGCTCCTCGGGCAGGCCTGCGCACAACGCGAACTGCTCGTTGAGGAACTGCGAGGCCAGCACCGTGTGCGCTTCCTCCACGGCATCCGCCGTGGTGAGGTAGTTGTCCTCGCCGGTGTTGATGATGACGCCGGCAAAGGAGTTGATCACGCGCGAAAAGAACTGGTCTATGATCGTGCGCTGCGGGTTGATGTCGCGGAAGAGGATGCCGTAGAGCGCGTCGTTGAGCATGACGTCGAGGCGCTCGAACGCGCCCATGGCGGCGATTTCGGGCATGCACAGACCCGAGCAGTAGTTGCACAGGCGGATGTAGCGGTGCTCCTGTTCGCCAACTTCGTCGAGCGCGGCGCGCATGAGGCGGAAGTTCTCCTGCGTGGCGTACGTGCCGCCGAAGCCCTCGGTGGTCGCACCGTAGGGAACGTAGTCGAGCAAAGACTGCCCGGTCGTACGGATGACGGCGATGATATCCGCGCCCTGTCTGGCCGCGGCCTTAGCCTGCACGATGTCCTCGTAGATGTTGCCCGTGGCGACGATGACATAGAGGTAAGGGTCTGTTTTATCGCCGAACTCGTCAAGATAGGCGCGGCGCTTGCCCACGTTGCCGCGGATGCGCGCGACCGTCGCTTCGGCGACAGGCAGTATGGCCGCGCGGATATCCTGCTCCGGGCGCGCGGGCAGGTGCGAAAGATCGATTTCGCCGCGGTCTATGCCCTCGGCGACCTCCTGCGGGCTAAGCCCCGTTGCGAGCATGGCGCGACCGATATGCTGCGCTGCACCGCCCGCGAGAAGCCCTTTATCCTTGAGGTGGTCGACCACGGCGTTGGGCAGCGGCACATCCATGTCGTTGACGCCGTCTATACCCAGGAGACGACAGACCGCGCGCTCGACGGTGACGGTGGTGTGCAGGTCGATGAAGCGCTGCGTGTCGGCCGCGATGGCGGCCGCGCCTGCACGTGCCTTATCGACGAGGGAGCGGTTTAGGTTAAGTTTGCTCTGCATCGTTTTCCTCCCGTAAATGATTCGCAGGGAAACGCCTTGCGGCGTTTCCCCGCTTTCCTATGCGAATCAATCCTGCTTGTTCTCTTCCCTCTGCCTGTCGGCGTAGCGTTCCTTTCTTAAAAGCTTCGTGGGTTCGAGGTACTTCTGGTCGATGCCCTGCGCAATGCCCGCGACGCCCGTTTTCGGGCGAACCTTGACTTTGCCCGTGCAGACGTCGCAGTGGCACTCGTTGCTGTAGCACTCGGGCTCGGTGTAGGTCGTGATGACCCCCTCGAAGTTGCGAAGGATGACCTTGCGCGGAGTCTGGCTGATGACATAGTTGGGCATGACCGGCGTTTTGCCGCCGCCGCCCGGCGCATCCACGACGAAGGTGGGCACACAGAAGCCGCTCGTGTGGCCGCGGAGCGCCTCGATGATCTCGATGCCCTTGGATACCGGCGTGCGGAAGTGCGAAAGCCCCAGCGACGGGTCGCAGATGTAGATGTAATACGGCCGCACGCGGATGCGCACAAGCTCGTTGACGAGCTTCAACATGACGTGTGCGCAGTCGTTGACGCCCGCGAGCAGCACGCTCTGGTTGCCCAGGGGAATGCCCGCGTCCGCGAGCATGGCGCAGGCGCGCGCCGCCTCCTCGGTGATTTCCTTCGGGTTGTTGAAGTGCGTGTTGAGCCAGATCGGGTGATACTTCTTGAGCATGTCGCACAGATGCTGCGTGATCCTCTGCGGCATCACGACCGGCGTGCGGGAGCCGAGGCGCACGATCTCCACATGCGGAATTTTGCGGAGTTCGCGGATGATGTACTCGAGCATATCGTCGCTGACCATCAGGCAGTCCCCGCCGGAAAGCAGCACGTCGCGCACCTCGGGGTGGCGGCGCACATAGTCGATGCAGGTGTCGATCTGCGCCTTGGGCACGGATGCATCGTGCTGGCCCGCAAAGCGGCGGCGCGTACAGTGGCGGCAGTACATCGAGCACTGATCCGTGATGAGCAGCAGCACGCGGTCCGGATAGCGGTGCGTCAGGCCCGGGCAGGGTGAGTCGACGTCCTCGTGCAGCGGGTCGGCGTCCTCGTAGGGCGCAAACATGATCTCATTTTCGGTCGGGATGGCCTGTTTGCGGATGGGGTCGTGGGGATCGTTCAGATCGATGAGGGAGAGGTAATACGGCGTGATGGCCATGCGAAGCTTGCCGAGCGTCGCCGTAATGCCGTCCTCTTCCTCCGGTGTCAGACTGATGTATTTCTTGAGGTCTTCCAGCGTTTCAACGCGGTTGGCGACTTGCCAACGCCAGTCGTTCCATTGTTCGTCAGGCACGTTGAGGAACAGGCCGTTCTCTCTGCTCTTTCTCATGGTTCCTTCTCCTTTTCAATGGATTTTTTAGGGGATGCGAGGGGCCGCGGGCGGATAGTATCCGCTCCTGCAACGGGGAGGGCGCCCGCGCAGATCCTGCCGCAGCGAGCGTTCCCCCCGATTGTCAATTGTCAATTGCCCAGGCGTTCAGCAGTATTTCTCATCGAAGAGCTTGCGAAGCTTGGGATTCTCGCGAAGCACGTTGAGCGTGATCTCAGCGTGGTCCTTGGCATAGCCGTTGCCGACGATCATCATGACGTCCTTGCCGATGCCCTCGGCGCCGAGCGCCGCGCGCGTGAAGCTGGTAGCCATGGAGAAAAAGTAGACTATGCCGAGGTCCTTGACCGGGAGGATGGCGCTCATCTCGCAGGCCTCGATGTTGACGCAGCTGATGGAAACATCATACTCGCGGCCGCCGTTGGCCTCAAGCGCCTTCTCAAGCACCGCGACGGGCTCGGTCGCGCTCGCGACGATGACCTTGTTGTACACGCCCAGCTCCATGAGCGCGTCAACCTGCTTGGGGTTGCGCACAACGCCCACGACGTTGCCCTTGGGGCCGACCTTCTTCATGGCCTCGTAGCCGCAAAGCACGCCGCTCTTCCCGTTTGCGCCGAGGATGAGCACGCTGTCCCCCTCCTTGGGGAGCTTGCGCGCCTGCGCGGGCGCGCCGGCCACGTCGAGCGCCGCGAGGGCGAGGGCTTCGGACATATCGTCGGGCAGCTTGGCGTAGATGCCGCTCTCAAAGAGGACGGCCTTGCCTTCGATGTCCACACGATCGATTTCCTTGTGGATGGCCTTGATTTTGTCGATGCGAAGCGGGGTGAGCGAGAGGGACACGAGGGAGGCGATCTTGTCGCCGACCTTGAGGTCGCGGCCCTTGAGATCTTCGCCTATGTAGGCGACGCGGCCGATGAACATGCCGCCGCTGCCGGTGACGGGATTCTGCTGCTTGCCGCGCTCCGCCACGATGCCGAGGATCATTTCGCCGATCTTCTTCTCGTCGCCGCCGCAGGCTTCCTCGATCTGCGTGAAGGATGCGGAGTCGACGTTGAGGGAGATGACGTCGCAGATGATCTCGTTGGTGTAGAGCTTTTCCATGTCGTTGTCGATTTTGTATGCCGCCTGGGTCAGCACGCCTTTGGGTTCAATCACGCGGTGGGTTCCGTACTTGTTGCCTCTGATTGCCATAAAAGATGGTTCCTCCTAATAATAATCTTGATGTATTTTGCGGAACTTCCGTCCGAAAGCTTACCTTGCCCTGATGGAGAGGATGGCGCGCGCCTCGTCGGCGCTCGCGATGTCGCGGCCGAGCTCCTTTGCAAGACGCACGACCTTTTCGACCAGCTCGCCGTTGCTCTTTGCAAGCACGCCGCGCGAGAGATAGAGATTATCCTCGAAACCCACGCGCACATTGCCGCCCATGACAATGGCGGGCGCGGCGAGCGTGAAGGCGCTGCGGCCGACGCCCGTGGCCGTCCAGGTCGAGCCCGCGGGGATGGCGTTCACGAGCCATGCAAGATTGCCCGCCGTGGCCGGCGTGCAGCCGGGGACGCCGAGCACGAAGTTGAAATGCATGGGCGCGCCCGGAACCTCGCCCTTTTTCGCCATGGTCAGGATGGTGTCCAGATGTCCCATCTCGAAGCACTCGTATTCGGGCTTGATATTGTTTTCGATCATGCGTTTGCCGAATGCGCGCATCGTGGGCATGGTGTTCTCAAAGACCTCGTCGCCGAAGTTGCAGGTGCCGCAGTCAAGCGTGGCCATCTCGGGGTAAAGCTCCGTGGGCTGCAAACGTTCCGTCGGGGTCATGCCGGTCGCCCCGCCGGTCGAGGGAATCAGGATGGGCGCGGGCACCTCTTTTTTGATGGCGTCCAGGACGACGCGGAAGCGCTCCCTGTCCTGCGTGGGCGTGCCGTCATCCCAGCGCACATGCACATGGATAATCGCCGCGCCCGCGTCATAGGCGGACTTCGCCTCGCGCACCATCTCCTCGACGGTGTAGGGAACGTTGGGGTTCTGCTTCTTGGTGACCTCTGCGCCGCAGATGGCCGCGGTGATGATCAGTTTTTCCATGCGTCCTCCTTTATCGTTCTCAGTTGTGGGGCTTACGCTGCTTGTCGCGGGTCACGACGCAGGTCCCGCTCGCGCGGCACACAACGACGGGCTCCGCCAGCACGTCCGCCGCGGAATCGTTGATGTCCGGGCGCGGGGCAATGACCTTCCTCGCCTCGAAGACCATCCTGCGGGAGGTGTTGCCGAGCTTGACGATCTCGCCATACGCCTCGATGTAGTCCCCTGCATAGACGGGCGCGAGGAATTCCACCATGTCGTAAGCCTTGAACAGACCCTCGTCCCCATCGCAGATGATGAGCAGTTCCGTGGCGACGTCGCCGAACAGGTGCAGCATGTGCGCCCCGTCCACAAGGCCGCCGCCGTAGTGCGCGTCCTTCGCGCTCATCCTGAGCCGAATCGTCGAGGTGATTTTCTTTTCTTCCATGGTTTCCGGTTCCCTCCTTATAATGAATTGGAAAGGGCTCGATCAGCCGCGAATCGTACGCAAAAAGGCAAAAAACGGCACGCGCCGGGAGCCTCGCCGGCTCGCGGATAGCGCGCCATCCACCAAAAGAACAAACGCTACCGACGCTGCCTTGCGGCCGCATCGATAGCGCTTCATCCCCATTCAGATGACAGTCATGCCGCGCTGGGCGGCATGCCCAAGCTCAACGCGCGGGTCGCGTTTTCGCTTTCGGCGGAGGTACATCCGCGCCGCCCTCGGGTTCCCGACCCTTACCATGCGACAGCTACCTTATCCTTCCGCGCCTCTATCGTCCCATATTCAATTGAATATAAAAATTATACATTTATTTCGCTCCAAAGTCAAGCGCGACCGACCTCTCGAACGGAAATTTCATAGCTTTCACCCGCGACGCGCACGCGGAAGTTCCACGTTTTCCATCTCCGCTCGAGAAGGGCGAGCGCCTTCTCCCGATTCAGCAGCGCCGCATGTGCTTCCGCCATCGTACTGCGGACAAAACGCGCTCCGTCCCCGGGACGAAGCTGCGCGGCTTTCGGGAGATCCGCCGAAATCAACCAGAATGGCTTGGCGTAGCCGCCCGTGGTCTGCGCGTCCGCCATCATCAGAATGGGCTGCCCCGCGGACGCGATTTGTATGGCGCCCGGCGCGACTGCATCCGTGATGATATCGCCGCGCTTCCCTTCGGCAAAAGCGACGGGCTGTCCCGCAAAGCGCACGCCCATGCGGTCGCTCTGCGTGAGCACGGCGTATTCCTGCGCGAAGAATGCTTCGACGCCTTCATCGCAAAGCGCGTCCGGCTGCGGCCCCGGCAGAACGCGAAGCGCAACGCTCCCATCCGGGAGATAATCGCACATATTCTCCGGCAAGCGTCTGCCCATGTATGCGCGCGCCTCCTCCGGCAGGGCGTTGGGGAGCCTGTCCCCGCGCGCGAGCCTTTCGCCATGCCCAAGGCCGCCGAGGCCCGCCTTTTTGTCGCAGGAAACGCTGCCGAGAGCCCTGGGAAGATCAAGCCCGCCCGCGAAAGCAAAATACGTCCGGCAGCCGCGCGCGATCACCGCCTGCGCGAGCGTTTGCCCCGCACGGGCGAGCACGGCTTCATCCATGGGCACGGGTTCGCCGTCGAGCTTCAACACGCATCGGCCGCCCGTCGCGGCGAACAGGGTATCATCAGTAAAACGAAGCAGCGGCGTGACGAGCGTCGCTTCGATGGCGCCCTCGCCGCGTTTGTTTCCCACGAGGATGTTCGCGAGCGCGAGTGCGAAGGGGTCCGCCGCGCCGCAGGTCGACACGCCGAAGCGCAGATACCCGCGGCGGCCCTCGTCCTGAATTGTGCTCATCGGGCCGGGGGATACGATTTCGATCATGCTTTCGCCTCCCTTTCAAGCCGCCTGAACTCCGCCCCGTCGATGGGTTTGAAGCGCAGGCGCTGCCCCGCACGCAGCAGGAAAGGCTCCTCGCGCACCGGGTCATAGAGCCTTGCGGGAGTGCGGCCTATTATGCGCCAACCGCCCGGCGAGGCGACGGGATACACGCCCGTCTGCGCGCCCGCAATGCCTACGCTACCCGCCGCAATCAGCGTGCGCGGCACGTCAAGCCGCGGCGAGGCGAGCCTTTCGTCCATGCCTCCGAGGTACGGGAAGCCCGGCGTGAAGCCGAGCATATAGACCGGATAATCGACGCTTGAATGGATGCGGATCGTTTCCTCGAGACTCAATCCCGCTCGCTGCGCAACGAAATCGAGATCCGGGCCGAATTCGCCGCCGTAGCAGACGGGAAGCTCGACGACTCCGGATTCTTCCTCCTCCGCCGCCCCGTCGGGCGTGAGGATAGACAGCATTTGCCCGAGCTCGTCGAAAGAGAGCGCGAGCGGGTCGAAAAGCACCATCAGCGCGCAGTAGCTCGGCACGAGCTCGACGACGCCCGATATTGCCGCGCGCTCGACGGCGCGCGCGAAGGCCATGACCTCGCGATGCGTTTCAATCGCTATTTTTTCTTCGAAGCGGACCGAGGCTGCGCTGTCGCCGCAGGGGAGTATTCTCATTCCACGACCTCCCGCAGCGGCGCGAGCATAACACCCTCGCGCTCGAGCGCGGCGCGTATCTTTCCCGCAAAGGCCGCAGCGCCCGGGTTATCCCCGTGCAAGCACACGGAATCGGCTTTGATAGGCACGAGCGTGCCGTCTATGGCCTCGACCACGCCCTCGCGCGCCATGCGCACGACGCGGCGGGCAATCACATCCATATCCTCTATGACAGCGCCTGGTTTCCCGCGCGGCGCGAGCGAGCCATCCGGCAGGTACGCGCGGTCCGCGAAGAC
>JAPXSN010000060.1:0-8193 GCA_033813015.1 Clostridia bacterium
CGTATATATCGGACAAGCTGGTGCTCGTAAAAATGGAGAGGGATTGCTTAATCGCCTGCAGGAGCACAAGCGCAATTCTGAAAAGGATTATTGGACAGAGGCTGTTGTATTCACTACGTCCAACAACTCCTTTGGCCAAACAGAAATAAGCTATCTAGAAAATCGTTGCTGCGGGCTTGCGCTTGCTGCCAACCGCTATGATATAAAAAACGGAAACAACCCGACTCAAGGGAACATTACTGAGGAAAAAGAAAGCGAGCTTGAAGAGTTTGTCGACTATGCTCGTATTGTAATGGGAACGCTGGGGCACAAAGTCTTCGAGCCGCTTATTGCTACCAAACCTGAACCTGTGGCTAACACCGCTGTAGACGACGAACCTATGCTTTATTTCAATCGTACAAACCTCAAAGCCACAGGTCGCCGTACAAGCGAAGGCTTCGTTGTGTTCAAAGGCAGTGCGGTCGTGTCTGAATGGCAGAAAAGCTGTCCCGAAAATGTAGTGAAGCTGCGGACGCGATACAAAGACAAAATCGACGGCAATCACATCCTCACCGAGGACTTGCTGTTCACCAGCCCGTCCACCGCTGCCGCCTTCGTTGGCGGTTCCAGTTTGAACGGCAATGAACTATGGAAAACAGCTGATGGCGTATCGCTTAAGCACTTGGAAAAGACGGAACAGCCATAACCGCGGGAGGTACATCATGCTAAATGATTTGCAGACAATAATCGAAGGCGGTATGCGCTACTACGATATGGTACATACGGATATACACGGGCGCTACCATTCATGGGAGCACTGCTATGGCGTTTTCTCAAAGTACAAGGATAAAGAACTAACAGCAGAAGACCTTGACTATTTGTCGTTGCATTTGTCTTTTTATCTTGCAAGCTGGGGAATGTATCGAGGTTCTTCTTTTCTCCTGCAGCGCGATTACACGGTACATATCCCGGCAATTCAAGAATTGATGAAACCACAGTACCGACAATTGTGGGGTATCAAATGTATCACACTTACACAGACCGGAAATTTGACCACACTTTTCATGCTATCAGAAAAATTAAAGGAACTGTACAGCGAAATCCGAATAGCCGCAAACCTGTCGATTAACAAACCGGCCCCTTCGGTAGGAATCTCTGATGTCCTTATAACGAAAATCTTAATGGGAACAATGGGTTGTGTCCCAGCGTATGACCGCTTCTTCTGTTCGGCAGTCAAACATTGTAAAGCATCTTCTGCGCTGTTTTCCAAACAATCCATAAAGAAACTTTGCCTTTTTTATGAGGAACACAGCGACGTATTTGAGAAATGTAGATCCGAAATGTCGCGGGGGTGGATTGATTATCCGCAAATGAAAGTTATCGATATGTGTTTTTGGCAAATCGGATATGATGAGGATATCGCAAACGGCGGTTCTGCTGACGGTGAATAACACCTTTCAATTTTGCCTCACATTTTAATTATTTCCTCGCAGCCGTTCTTGCAGGTAAGTTGCCACCCGTCCACAGCAACAAATCACACAAGAGTATAAATAAAACAGGGCTTCCGAAGTCAGCGATTGACCACGGAAGCCCTTATTTCAAGCCTTTTTCAGCCTTTTTCGGCTGGAGAGGGCTTTTTATTTTTGTATCAAAATCTGCATGAACATAGACCCAGCCTGCAAGGTGCTTTTTTGGTAACACCTTTTAATTTTGCCCTATACAATTTAATTTTGCCTCTGTTGCCGTTTGAGGAGGGGTGCAAAAAAATATAGTTATCGAATTACTGCAAGTCATTGAAAACCAAAAAAAGCGAGACAGGACGGGAATTTTGCACCCCCTTGTCTCGCTTTTTACTTGTATTACGTGCTTTTCTAATAGGCAAAATTAAAAGGTAGTCAGTCAATTTGTATCATTGACTGACTACCTTTGTGGCGGAGAGGGCGGGATTCGAACCCGCGTGAGATTGCTCTCAAACTGATTTCGAGTCAGCCCCGTTATGACCACTTCGATACCTCTCCAAGTTTATCTCAATCGTCTGCCTCCAAAATCGACCTCGGAAATTGGGGAGAACAGACGGGGAGAACAAAGAAAATATTAAGTTGTAAATCCTCGAAAAACCCTTATAAACAGCGGGATTCCGGTCAGGGAGCTACCGAGTAGCGACCATGATTTCGAGTCAGCCCCGTTATGACCGCTTCGATACCTCTCCAAAATATGTTCCCGAGTATCAAGCCTGCCCGGAAACGAAAATGATTATACAATAAACCATGTCCGAATGCAAGCGTAACCGAAGCTTGCGCGGGCGCATAGCATGGATTACCGGGTTGCGTGCGAAGGAGCCGCGCGCGGCCCGCAAATCAGTCAAGGAGGACACGATCGTGTATAGAACAACCGTGTGCGGCTGCGCGTCGAAATGGACTGCGCCGCGCTGCTGCGGGACGGCAACCGTGCCGGCGGGCGAAGCGTGTACAAGCAACGCCTGCGGCGATGTCTCGTGCGACACGCAAAAACTCGCGACGCTCACGATGGAAAACCAGGTGTATGACGAGGGCTTCTGCCCCGCCGACGCGCTCGCGTGCGGCACGATGTTCCCGTGCCTGGTCTTGTGAGGGGAGGAAATCATATGGAAGCCTGCCAGATGGCGCTGATGAACAAGATCAGCGAGTACCAATTCGTATGTGTGGAACTCAACCTGTATCTCGATACGCATCCGGAGGATGAGGCCGCGCGCGCGGATTATCAGTGTTATGCGAAGCGCCTTAACGCGCTCATCAACGAATATGACGAGTTGTACGCGCCCCTGATGAACTTCGGCCATTCGCCGACCGCAACCGGCTGCTATGTGACATCCCGGTGGCCGTGGGCATAAGGAGGAAGTATGTGGATCTATTTGAAAAAGCTGATGTATCCGATCAACATCACAAAGCCCAACCCGAAGATGGCGAAGCTTCTCCTGGCGCAGTACGGCGGGCCGGACTCTGAGCTCGCCGCCGGCATGCGCTACCTGACGCAGCGCTTCACCATGCCGGACGACCGCTGCCGGGCGACGCTCAACGACATCGGCACCGAGGAAATGGCGCACTGGGAAATGCTCGGCACCATGATTTACCAAAGCCTGCGCGGCGCTTCCTGCAAGGAGCTTGAGGCCGCCGGGATGGCCGGCTATTATACCCTGCACGACCACGGCGTGTTCCCGTGCGACCCCAACGGCGTGCCGTTCACGACCTCATATATCGCCTGCACGGGCGATCCGGTCGCCGACCTCGTGGAGGATCTCGCGGCCGAACAGAAGGCACGCGCGACCTACGAGCACCTGATGGCTATGTCCGACGACCCCGCCATCATCGACCCGCTCAGTTTCCTTCGCGAGCGGGAGATCGTCCATTTCCAGCGCTTCGGCGAATGTTTCAACATCGTGCAGGGCATGATGGATGGCAAAATCCGTACCTGTTACGCGGGTGCGAACGCGAACATGCGGAGCTGACGCGGCGGATTGTAAGACGGATAGCATCTGCGAAAACAAATCGGTGCAAACGGGCGGGCGGAGGATTTCCGCCTTCCTTATTCATATCGTCATACCCAAGGATATTGGGGAAGGCGAAAGCCATGCTAACAGCACGCTTATGGCGGTGCGAAGCATCGCGCAGACGGGCACAAGTGTATATTTGTCCGGCTCCGCGCATACCTTATGTTGAATCCATGCATGGGGGATGCGCATATGAAAAAGCGCCGCGGGAACGGGCTTGTCGTCAATCTGTTTCTTGTATTCGTGATCGCCGCCTTATACGCCCTCACAAGCTCCGCAGACGCTGCGGAGGCTATGGCCGCGCTCACCGCAGGGCCGGTGTACCGCGGCTCGTCGAAGGACGCCGTCGCGCTCGAGTTTGCCTTGTCGTGGGACGCTTCGGCTTTGCCGGACATACTCGACACGCTTGCGCAGAAGAACGTGCGCGCCACCTTCGCCGTCAGCGGGGAATACGCGCGCCTTCGCCCGGATATGGTCAAGCGTATCAGCGAGGTGGGGCACGAGCTGGCGACCATGGGGGATGTTCCCTCGTTCGACGGAGATTTCGCGGAGGTTTGCGAGGATCTCGAGCAATCGCTCTCGAGCATTGAGAAAGCTTCGGGCATTTCGCCTGTGCTCTATTATTCGGGCGAGCGCGAGATTCCGCCCTCGGCGCGCGCTTCGCGAAAGCTGGGTCTCACGCAAATGCTCTGCACGGTGGACCTTCGCTGCGCGGCGGGCACATCAGCGGATATCGTGGCGCGCGGATTGAACGAACCGATTATCGGCAGTATAATATTGATGCAGCCCACACGCGCGGGCGCGGATGCGCTCGCCGGGCTTATCGACGGATTATCGAAGAAAGGGATCAGGGTCGTGGCCGTATCGGAGGTGATCGACCCGGGGTGACGCATGATCTGGCATGACACGCTTTCAAACGGCGTTCGCGTCGTGAGCGAGAGGATGGAGCATTTCCGCTCCGTATCCCTCGGGGTCTGGGTGGACGCGGGTTCCGTCTGCGAGGATGAAAGGGAATCCGGCGCATCGCATTTCATTGAGCACATGCTCTTCAAGGGAACGGAAAAACGAAGCGCTGCGGACATCGCATCCGAAATGGATGCGGTCGGCGGCAACCTCAACGCGTTCACGGCAAAGGAATGCACCTGTTTTTATGCGAAGATTCTGGATGAGAACGCCGGCCTTGCCGCGGACATGCTTTCGGATATCCTCTTGCGCTCGAAGCTCTCCCCCGAGGACATCGAGCGCGAAAAGGGCGTCGTTGTTGAGGAGATCAACATGACGCAGGACACGCCCGAGGATGTTGCACACGAAACGCTCTGCACGCTGCTCTACGAGGGCACGCCGCTCGAAAAGCCTATACTCGGCACGCAGCAAACCGTGCGCTCGTTCACGCGCGAAACGCTCGCGGGCTATATGGACAGGCTCTATCGGGCGGATGACGTCGTCATTGCCTGCGCGGGCAGCTTCGAGCGCGAAAAGCTCCTTGCCCTGCTCAATGAAAGCTTTGCGGGCATCAGGCCCGGCGGAGGCCGCGAGAAGAAGGCGGGCACTCTGGGCGCGGGGCGGCGCATCCGCCTCGTGGACAAGGATGTCGAGCAGACGCACCTTTGCTTCGGCCTGCCGGGGCTCGCCGCCAACGACGCGCGGCGCTACGCTATGCTCGTATTGAACAACGCGCTTGGCGGCAGCATGAGCTCGCGCCTCTTTCAGAAGGTTCGCGAGGAAAAGGGCCTCGCCTATACAATCTATTCCTACCCGACTTCCTACGCGGACACGGGCTACTTCGCGCTCTACGCGGGCGCAGGGCGCGACAAGGCCGCGGAGGTCGCGCGCCTCGTGCTCGACGAGCTCGCCCTCATCCGCAAGGAGGGTTTTTCGCGGCAGGAGTTCCGGCGCGCCAAGGATCAGCTTCGCGGCAACTACCTGCTCGGGCAGGAAAGCACCGGTGCGCGCAGCTCAGCCATAGGTAAGGCGAAGCTGCTGCTGGGCGAGGTCATGGAGGAAGAAGCGCTGCTTGCCCGCCTCGATGGCGTAAAGGAAGAGGATGTCGCGGCCATCATCCCCGTCGTGCTCGACGAACAGATGCTCTGCGCATCGGTCGTGGGCAAGCTCGGGAAAGAGTCAAAGGAAATCGAATCCATGGTAAAAGGCTGACAAATCCGAAAATCGGTTGTACAATAACACTAATGGAAAACATGAATGCGTCCAAAACGGCGCGCGAAAAAAGCCGCCGAAGCGATACATTGATGTTTGAAATTAGTATAACAACCATTCTTTCGGAGGCCGCCATGGACAAGCTTGAAGCCGTATTCGCCATGCAAAAATCCCTCAACGACGAGATCGTGCGCCTGCGCGACCTTGAGGGTATTTCGAACGAGGAATGGATAAGGAAGAATGTGCTCGCCATGTTAAGCGAGCTTGGCGAGCTTCTCGACGAAGTCAACTTCAAATGGTGGAAGAACGAAAAGCCCGTCGACGAAAATGCTGTTCGTGGCGAGCTCGTGGATATCTTCCATTTTTTCGTGAGCATGTGCCTCAAGGCGGGCATGGATGCGGATGCGCTTTTCGACGGCTACGTCGCCAAGAATCAGGAGAACTTTGACAGGCAGTACGGCCGCTCCGCCAAGCCGGGCTACGCCGTGGGAAAGGATTCGTAAATGGCGCGGCGCTTCAAGGTAAAGGGAAGGTTTTACGCGTTCCTCCTCGCGCTGCTGCTCATCGGCGGCGTCGTGATCGGCATCGTGGTCAGCGGCAGGAATGCGAGCGTCGTGCGCGCGGGCGTCATGACCGCGCGCATGGAGGCCGTGGCCGTGATCATACGCGACGAGCAGTGCGTGGGCGTGGACAAGTACGACCGCGTGAGCTTCTACGTAGACGAGGGGGCTGCCGTCACCGACGCGCAGGACATCGCGCTCGTCTACAAGTGGGGCTATTCGGACGATATGATGCAGGCGCTGCTCACGGTCGAAGGGCAGATCTACGCCGCGCAGACGGCGCTGCTCGCGGGCGTGGAGAACGCGGACCTCGCGAGCATAGAGCTGCAGATACAGAACAAACGCCTCGCGGTCCGTCAGGCCGAGCTCGGCGAAGGGGGAGACCTGCTGACGCTCCAGCGCGAGCTTGCGGAGCTTTTGAACCAGCGCGCGGCTTTCCTCACGCAGACCGTGCAGCCGACCTCCGCGCTGACGGAGCTCTACAACACGCAGGCCGAGCGGCTCGCGCAGCTCGATACCTACCGCGAGAAGGTGACCGCCGCGGGCACGGGGCGCGTGAGCTTCTATTTCGACGGCTACGAGCAGACGCTCAACACCGACAAGCTCGACACCATCAACGCCTCGCTGATTTCCGGCGTGGTTTCCGGTTCGTCCGACCTTTTATCCGGCGCGCCGAGTAACCTTGTCTATCGGCTCGTCAACCCGAACCTCTGGTACCTCGCGTTCGTGACGCCGCGCTCGCAGGCGCTGCGTCTCGCCGCGGGCGAGCGGTATACCATAACCTTCTCGGATTGCGCGCTGCAGTTCGCCGGCACCGCGATGAACGCCTCCGCGTCCGAGGGAGACGTGCTCAACCTCATCGAAATCACCGAGGACATGGGCGAACTGTACCGCACGCGCAAGCTCAACGCGACCGTTGCCGCGGAGCTTTCGGGCTACCTGATCCCGCTCAAATACGTCGGCGTGAAGGACGGCTCGGCCTTCGTCACCGTCGACGCGGGGGATTCCGAGAGGACGATCGAGATCAGCGTCGTCGCCGTGGACGGGGACACCGCGCTCGTTCGCGCCCTAAGCGCGGACGGCAGCCTCGCGGCCGGGATGAGGTGCGTCAAGCCGTGAGCGTGCGCGAGAACTATTTTGAAATCATGGACGGCATCGCAGACGCCGCCGGACGCGCGGGACGAAGGCCCGGGGAGATCGCCCTCGTCGCGGTGACCAAGTTCGTGGACGAAGCGCGCATCCGCGAGGCGCTCGATTGCGGCGTGACGGACGCGGGGGAGAGCCGCGTGCAGGAGCTGACCGGAAAGCTGCCTCTTTTTGGCGAATACGGCGCGCGCGTACATTTGATTGGACAACTCCAGACGAATAAGGTAAAATATGTTATCGGGAAGGTCGCCTCGATCCAGTCTGTGGACAGATCGGCGCTCGCCGCGCAGATTTCGCGCGAGGCCGCGAAGAATAACGTCGTGCAGGACGTGCTCGTCGAGGTCAACGTGGGCCGTGAGCCGCAAAAGGGCGGCGTTATGCCCGAAGAGCTTTTCCCGTTCCTCGAAACGATCTCCGCGCTGCCCAACGTGCGGCTGCGGGGGCTCATGTGCATTCCCCCTGATGTGGGCGAGGGGGAGGTACGCGGGCACTTCGCGCGCATGAGGGAGCTTTTCGATAAAGCGGCGGCGCTGGGCTTGCCCGGCGCGCGCGTGGACACGCTCTCCATGGGCATGAGCGGGGATTACAGGGCGGCGGTCGCCGAAGGGTCGAACATGGTGCGCGTCGGCACGGCGCTGTTCGGCCAAAGGCAGGCGGCGCCCGGCGGCGGGGCGTAAACACAGAGCAGCCCGCGCCGGTTACAAATGATTATTTCTCCAAGCGCCAATAATATTTTATTGAGTGGAGGAATAACCGAATGGCAGGATTCATGAACAAGTTCCTCGAGTACATCGGCATCGAGGAAAGCGACATGGAGGATGAGTACTA
>JAPXSN010000061.1:0-8127 GCA_033813015.1 Clostridia bacterium
AACAATCGAATTGCCTTCAAGAGAATTCATAACTTGGCACAATGAAAATTGTTATAAAGGATAATCGAATTGGAACCCCCTCCCTCGCACATTTCATTGTTTATACTTTAGTTGTTTTAGGCAGTTCCTTTTGTTGGGCTCGACTCTATTCCCCCTCGTTGTGAATGCTGTGAGAATCAGACCTACTACCTGATGTTTATTTGATGTTTATCGCCATCAATAATGGCTCATAATGGTTATTGATCGTCAAAAGATACATCTCGAATTATCCGCAAGGAATGGCAATTATCTTCGATTATCAATGAATAATCACTGCAATATTTCGCATAAGTACGCACTCATAACCCGGAGGTCGTAGGTTTTACCTTTTTGGTCAATCGTTAACATGAGGCAAATCCTTTTTTCATGCTCACGGCAGAATAAATTTTCAACCCCCTTGTGCGTCAAAAATGCGACAAAAACCAAAACCGACCTGCGAGTTCACCCTACCGCAGGTCTTTTTATATTCACCATGAATAACGCTTTTTCCGAATTTGTCGCATTGTCGCACGTTTTGTAAAATGGGCTAAAATGAGACCCCCTAAAAAGTCGCCAATTTAGGGGGTTTTGGCGTGCCCGAAAGGATTCGAACCTTCGACCCTCAGAGTCGGAGTCTGATACTCTATCCAGCTGAGCTACGGGCACAAGTATAAAATTGTCAATTTCGCGCCTGCGACCAGCAATGTCGGAGTCTGATACTCTATCCAGCTGAGCTACGGGCACATATTCGCTTTTTCGCCTGCCGAGGCACGCAGCGTCGGAGTCTGGTACTCTATCCAACCGAGCTACGAGCGCGCGCAAATCCTATTATAGCACAATCCGCGCCTTTGACAATCCTATTTCCCCGTTAAAACGCGCACGGCCTCCCCGAGCGTCGAAACGGGGACGAGCTTCACGCCGGGAATTTTCTGGAGTTTCGCGCCCTTTGCGGCGATTAACGTCGTGTAGCCAAGCCGCGCGCATTCGCCTACGCGCTTATCCATGCGGCTCACGGGGCGGATTTCGCCTGTAAGGGAAATCTCCCCGATGCAGGCCGTGTTCGGCGGCAGCGGGGTATCGAGCAACGAGGATGCAGCGCACATCGCCACGGCGAGGTCTCCCGCGCGCTCCTCGAGGCGAAGCCCGCCCACGACGTTGATGTACACGTCCTTGTCGGATAAGGCGAGGAAGGCCTTTTTCTCAAGAACGGCGAGCAAAAGGATCAGCCGGTTGAGGTCGAGTCCGGCCGCCATACGACGCGGATTGGAAAAGGGCGAGGCGGAGATAAGGGCCTGCACCTCGGCGAGCATGGGCCGCGTGCCCTCCATCGCGCAGGTGACTGCGCAGCCCGGCGCGTTCGCGCCCGAGAGGAACAGCGCGGAGGGGTCGGGGATTTCCGCCATGCCGCTGTCCCGCATCTCGAACACGCCTATTTCATCCGTGGAGCCGAAGCGGTTTTTGACCGCGCGCAGCAGCCGGAAGGAATCGTGCCTGTCACCCTCGAAATAGAGCACGGTGTCGACCATGTGCTCAAGAACGCGTGGACCCGCGATGGCGCCCTCCTTGGTGACGTGGCCTACGATGAACACCGCGCACCCCGAGCTTTTGGCGATGCGCGTGAGGAAGGCGGTAGACTCGCGCACCTGGCTCACGCTGCCTGGCGCGCCGGACAGTTCGCCGCAGTACATGGTCTGTATGGAATCGATGATGAGGAAAGCGGGCTTCACACGCAGCGCCTCGGCCTCGATTTGCGCAATGTCCGTTTCCGCGAGGATGAAAATGTCCGATGTCAGGCCGAGCCTCTCCGCGCGCAGTTTGAGCTGCGCCGCGCTTTCCTCGCCCGAAACGTAGAGCACCGGCCCGAGGAAGGCGAGCCTGTCGGCCGCCTGCATTAAAAGCGTGGACTTGCCGATGCCCGGATCGCCGCCTAAGAGCACCGTGGAACCGCCCACGATTCCGCCGCCGAGCACGCGGTCGAGTTCGCCCATGCCGGAGGAAACGCGCTTTGCAGCGTCCGCCTTGACCTGCGCAAGAGGCACCGCGCGGGTCGGGGCGTTCCCACCGCGCTGTTGGGCAGGCGTGGCGCTGGACTCGACGAAGGTATTCCAGCTCTCGCAGTTCGGACAGCGTCCGAGCCACTTGCCGCTCTCATACCCGCATTCGCCGCAGACGAACGCCGTCTTTTGCGCTTTGGCCATGCTTTCCTCCTTAGGGAAGACGCGAGAATTTAATGATGTCGCGCTCGCGCGAGGTCACATCCATCCATATCACGCACGAGTCGGATACGCCCAGGAATTGTGTTTTTTCATATTCCGCGCTGATCCTATAGGTCTTGCCGTTATCGAAGCGGTAGGCGTATATGGCCTCATCCTTGCAATAGGCGATGAAGGTTTCATCCATACCAAACTCGACCACGCCGCTGGCGATCTTCACGGGTCTGCCGCCATCCTTGCTGTAATAAAGGCCGGTTTCGGGTGCGTGGTGCGCGTCGAGCCAGGCGGTGTGTGCCCCGTCGGCTTCGGGGTCGTGCACGTAGACGCCGGCGCTGTAGGTGGAAATGGACGCAGATCCGAGGATCATCGAATAGATTACGCTCGTACCCTGCGCATCGCCGGAGCCGGAGGAATCCACATCCGCCCAGATGAGTGTGCCGCCGGAAAAATGCGGCAGGCTCTGCCCGTAGGGGCTGTTGCTGAACATGTGCACCACGGTGGTTTCAAGCGTGTTGAGATCGCATACGAAGAGCTTGTCCATGCGCGTGCCCGTGCGCTCGGTCCAGGCAACGTAATCGCCGTCGAGCATGGGCTCGGGCTGACCGGTATAAACTTCCTTTATTATAATAGGCGACGCTGCGGGGTCCGCGAGGTCGAGTGCCGCGAGGGCTCCGCCGCCGTCGAGCTTCGCGTCGAGGTAGACGAGCCAGCGCGCGTTGAATTTAGGATACATGAAGTGCGCGTTCTGCAGCGCGATGTCCGCCTTGGCTGCCGTGCGCGAGCCGGGGTCATAGAAATATAAATCGAGCAGCTGCGCCTTCGAATCCACGAGCTTGCCCGCGGAGAATACCATCTTCCCCTCAAACATATACGGGTCGCCGAACCAGCGATAGCTCGAGGAAGCGTCGAACACGACCTCCGTTTCCGCTTCCGCCGCGGCGAAGAAGTCCATGGCGTTGGGCGTGGCTGTGGGCCGCGGCGTGGGCGAGGCGGTGGGTGTCGGCCCGAAGGGCGCGCGGAAGTCAATGCCCACGAGCGGCAGAATCTTAGGCAGACCGACGAAGATCAGCAGCGCCACAACGCCGGCCACGCTGAAAATAGTACCCAAAAACGCCAGCACAGGCCCCCAGTTGCTGGCGCTCAGGCTCCGTCTCCTGCGGTAATTCCTTCTTCTGCGGTATCGGGCTTTCATTGCGCCTCAATTATAACATATGGAGGTTATGCCCTCAATCGAATCAATTGTTAATTCGTATATCGCAATTATATATAAGATATAATCAACACACACGAATGCATGATTATTCGAAATATCGGGCGCGTTGCGGGCGGGGTTAGCTGAGGCCGCTTCGCGCCCCCGGTCATTCCGGAATATGCGTAAACGCGCGGTGGTTGCACGGTTTTTCCCCAAAAACATCTTTTTGTGCATGGTTGCGCAACTTTTCCGGCGCTCCGCATGGTTGCGCGCTAAGTGTTTTGGCCTGCATAAACTGTGGCGCAATACAGGAAGCTATTCCTTAAAAACCCATGCGTTTAGGAGCCTTTTGCATATTTCGGGCACAGGTTGCAAGGCGGGCGCGCGATTGACATCCATTCTTATATGTTGTAATATAGAATGAAGACTCAGGTTGTATCAGGACGTTACGAAGGCAATGTCGTGTTCAGCCGCGTACTCTCATAAGGATGGTTGGAGAATGGCAGAGAAAAAAGTCAAGCGCGCATTAATCCTCATGATATGCTTATTCTGTGCCCTCGCCTCTGCGTGCGGCAGGAGCGGCGAAGCCGCGGATCCCGGGCAGTGGGGATATGACTGCGTCGTGACGTACAACGCGCTCGGCGGCCTTGTGAACGCCCGCGAGGTCAGGACGACCTATTATCTGACCAACTCATATGTGTTCAAGCCCTCCGGTTCGAGCAACATGCTCATCGAACCCGTGCGCGACGGGTACATACTCGCCGGCTGGTATACCGCTAAGTCGGAGAGCGCCGAGGGCAGCGTGGAGGAGTATTCCTTCCTCGCCGCCGACAGGTGGGATTTCCGACTCGACCGCGTGCAGGGCGACATGACCCTTTACGCGCGCTGGATTCCCCGCGCGAAGGTGAACTACATCGACGCCGCGACCGGCGCGGTCATCTTCATCAAAAACATCACGTCCGACTCGCCTATACAGCCGCTTTCAAACAGCGTCATCAAGCTCAACGCGCCCGGCGGCGCGACCTTCGAGGGCTACTATGAGGACGCCGCCTGCACCAAGGAATACGATTTCTCCGCCTATGTGCACGTGGACCCCACCCCGACGGAGGCGGAGATCTACGCCGCGCTTTACGAGCGCTTCCCGCAGTATCTCGAAAGAATCGATTATGTCGAACCCGAGGAGGACGTGGTTGACCCCAATGCGGACACGTCCTGGCACTTCCTCAACAAGCTCGGCTACAATTTGCTTAGGACCGACGAAGCCGCCCTCGCGGAGCTTCGCGCGGCCAAGGATCAGCTCATCGAGGAGGCCATCGGGGTATATATGGTCAACACCGCCAACCGCGTCGTATACATGAAGTTCGCGGATGGCAACTACATCGTTGTGGATGAGGCGAGCGACCTCAAGATGGGTACGAAGTACGGCTTCTTCTCCGAGGATGCTTTGGGCAACCCCATCGACGGGTACATTATCAATGCGGATATCGACCTCACCGGCATCGTGTTCGCCACGAGCGAGAGCTTTTCCGGCGTCATCAACGGAAACGGCCACAAGTTCATGAACCTCACCGTTGCCGTGACCAGCAGGAAGGTCGATGCGGACAAGGAAAAAATCGTTGGCCTTGCCGCGCTCATGGACGGCGCCACGATCAACGACCTCACCTTTGAAAACGCCACGCTCAAGCTCCAGGTCAATTCCGGAATCAGTGTCACGGCGGGCCTGCTCGCGGCCGAGGCCAGGAATGTTACGCTCAACAACTGCCATTTCGTCGGCCTTTCGATCACGAGCGGCAAGGGCGACGACGGCGCGGCGAAGTATACGCTCGGCGATTTGTTCGGCTCCTTCGAGAACGTGGCGCTCAACGGCTGTACGGCCGAAGGGCTCGCGCTTGATGTCGCCGATCCCGCCAAGCTTACGCTCGCGCTTTTCGAGCTTCCCGTTCCGGCCCCGCAGGAGACCCCCGCGCCGTAAAGGCCGACGGCGCGCCTATTCAGGTTAAACCCGGCAAGGCTGTGCCACGCCGGTTTTAATAAATAATGTGGAGGTAAAACAATGAAAAACATCGCGAAAATCGTTGCTATGCTGCTTTGCGCGCTGATGATGTTCGCCATCGTCGGCTGCGACGTAGCTGGCGAGGGAACCCCGGCGCCCACCGTGGCGCCGACCGTGGCGCCCACCGAAGCGCCGGTGGTCGTCCTGCCCGATGTGCCGGCGGACCGTTACGATGCCACCGCTACCCCGCGGACCGGCAACAACGCCACCACGCCGCTGGTTATCAGCACCTATACGCTTGATGGCAAGTTCAGCCCATTCTTCGCGACTTCTGCCTACGATGTGGACGTAGCGGGCATGACCCAGATCGGCTTGCTCCACTACGACAAGGACGGCGCGCCGAAGGCCGGCGTGGAGTATCCCAGCTATGCTTGGGCCTATTCGCAGGAAGTTAGCGCGGACAAGTCGCTCTCGACCTACAAGT
Organism: Clostridia bacterium; assembly: GCA_033813015.1. Classification (GTDB taxonomy): domain Bacteria; phylum Bacillota; class Clostridia; order Christensenellales; family CAG-138; genus Phil1. The sequence continues at coordinate 5,901 of JAPXSN010000061.1, forward strand.
TCATCCTCAAGAACGGCATCACCTTCAGCGATGGCACCCCCATCACTGCCAAGGACGTGCTCTTCTCGATGTATGTGTACTGCGATCCGCTTTATGACGGCTCCAGCACCTTCTACACCATGGCCATTCAGGGGCTGAGCGAGTATCGCCTCCAGACCAGCGCCGACGTCCTCGCGGCCGCCGACGCCATCATCGCCGCTGGCATTTCGACCGCTGCGGACGGCTCCCTCGCCTACGGCACCGGCGAAGGCTTTACCGCCGAGCAGCAGGCCGCCTTCTGGGCCTATCTCGATCAGGCCGGTGAAGCGTTCTGCCAGGAGATTGTGGACTATGTTTCAGCTAAGTACATGACCGACGATTATGTCCAGAAGTACTTCAGCGCGGATCTTACCGCGGCCGCCGTTTCCGAGAGCCCCGAGCTCAAGGTCGCCTACGGCATGACGATGTGGGGTTACGGCGTTTCCTATGACGCTGCCACCAGCACCTTCACCGACGCGCTGGGCAATGCCTTCGTGATTGGCACCAACCCCCTGACCGTCGCCGATTATTGGAAGGCCATCGTCGCCACCTACGGCTATGACATCTCCGACGCGGGCATCAACTACGAAAAGGCCGGCGATCTGGGAATCGAGGACCGCGTGCGCGACCTCTACATCGCCAACGAGGGCGGCGTCGAGGGCGGCGTGTCCAACATCACCGGCATCACCTCCGGCGTGGAAGTCTGCGAGGACGGCGTGGAGCGCGAATTCGTCCAGATCGTCATGAACGGCGTCGATCCGACCGCCATCTTCAAGCTGGGCGTGTCCGTCTCTCCGTGGCAGTATTACACCCAGGGCTTCACGGGTGAGCTCAACGAGTTCGGCGTGTCGCTCAAGAATGCGGACTTCATCCAGTGCCTCAAGGATAAGAACGTCAAACCCGTGGGCGCCGGCCCGTACGTCTTTGAGGAGTATAAGGACAACGTTGTGTACTACACTGCCAACGACTCGTTCCTGCTCGGCTCCCCGAAGCTCCAGTACGTCCGCTACCAGGTCATAGACAGCGGTGCTGAACTCGATGCCGTCAAGACCGGCACCGTTTACTACAGCAATCCGTCTGCATCGACCGCTATCATCAACGACATCACTTCGGCGCAGGGCGATTATGCCAAGCTGGCCTACACCCTCGTTGACAATGACGGTTACGGCTACATCGGCGTCAACGCGCAGGCCATACCCGAGTGGAATGTCCGCCGCGCCCTTGCCAGCACCATGAATATCCAGCTGTGCATCGACAACACCTACGGCGAGCTCGCGACGCTCAACTACCGCACGATGACCAAGGTGCAGTGGGCGTACCCCGAGAATCCCGACAACCTGTATCCGTATGACGGCACCGGCGAAACCGCCAAGGCGCTCTTCCTCGAGGAAGGCTACATCTACGATGCGGGCGCCAACGTCATGTCCTACCCCGAGGGCCACGAGAAGGCCGGCCAGCAGGTCACATTAAAGGCCACCCTCCCGATGGAAGCCAAGGATCACCCGGCGGGCTCCATCTTCATTAACATGCAGACCGTGCTCGCCACCATTGGCGTGAAGTTCGACATCGAGGTTGACACCTCGCTGCTCAACAAGCTCTCCACCGCTTACGAGTCCGGCATCCAGCTCTGGGCCGCGGCGTGGGGCAGCGGAGGCGTCGATCCGGATATGTTCCAGATCTGGTACTCCGATCCCGCTGTGAACCAGTCCAGCTCGCCGACCGCAAAGGGTCTCTACTGGATGTTCGCCAACGGCAGCGCCGAGGAGAAGGCTGCGCTTCAGGAGCTCAACGAGCTGATCCTCGCCGGCCGCTCCACGCTTGACGTCGAGGAGCGCAAGGGTATCTACGCGCGCGCTCTCGAGCTCTCCACCAGCCTCACCACCGAGATCCCGACCTACCAGAGGAAAAACATGTACGTCTTCAACAAGGACGTCATCAACGCGGCAACGCTCTTCAGCGGGGACGATGTGACCCCGTTCCAGAGCCCGCTCGCCTACATCTGGAACGTCGAGCTCAACGGCTGAGTCCCGTGACTCCGCTTGAACTGAACATCATGTAAAACTGTGACGCAAGGCTTGGCGTATGCCGCCGAGCCTTGCGTTACAAATATTACAAACGGGGCTGGGAGAAAGCACATGTGGAAGTATATTCAAAAAAGGCTGCTGCTGGCCGTGGTCATACTGCTCGGCGTATCGGTATTGATCTACAT